>CAZEPM010000088.1:0-2331 GCA_964514145.1 uncultured Bacteroides sp. | reverse complement strand
TCAAACTATCTGTTTTGTTGACAAAAAAACAGACCACAAACAAGCGAAAGCCATTCACAACAGCGACCAGGCCTTGTCACGAGCATGACCGAACCTTGTCACCGGCGTAACTGAGGCTTGTCATCAAACCAGACACAGACATCGCCTCCGCCGTCCGTCCATTACATTATGTCTCAGCATAATAATACTGACAAAAACAACAGGAGAACCAACAGCAAATTAGTCAACTTTTTTTCAGGAAACAGTCGGTTTTATTATTACCTTTGCAAACGAAACAGGAAGAAGACAGCATCCAATGAAAGTACTTATCGTCAACACTGCTGAGCAAATCGGCGGAGCAGCCATTGCCGCACGACGCCTGATGATGGCACTCAACAACAACGGAATCAAAGCAACCATGTTGGTGCGCGACAAACAAACCGACAATCCGGACGTTGTGCCGCTAAGAAAGTCGTGGCTCAACAGCGCACGCTGTATCTGGGAACGCATCGTTATCTGGGCTGCCAACTGTTTCAAACGGCACAAACTGTTCGAGGTCGACATTGCCAACACGGGAACGAACATCACCACCCTGCCCGAATTCAAAGATGCAGACATCATCCACCTGCACTGGTTCAACCAAGGCATGCTCTCGCTGTCTGACCTGCGAAAAATCATCCGTTCGGGCAAACCCATTGTGTGGACGATGCACGACATGTGGGCATTCACGGGCATCTGCCACTATGCCGACTCGTGCGACCGTTACAAAACCGGATGTCGCCACTGTCCCAAACTCTACAAGGGTTACAAACACGACCTCTCGTTCCGCACGTTTATGAAAAAGAAAAACATCTTGAGTAACGCGCACATTCACTACGTTGCATGCAGCCGCTGGCTGGAATCGCTGGCACGCGAAAGCCTCATCCTGCGCAATCAGAGCCTGACCAACATTCCCAATGCGATCAACACCAACCTGTTTCATCCTTACAACAAGCTCGATGCGCGTCAGAAACTGGGACTACCTGCCGGCCGGAAGCTGATTTTGTTTGGCTCACAACGCATCACAGACCCTCGCAAAGGCATCAAATACCTGATTGAGGCATGCACGATTTTGCAACACGAGCATCCGGAACTCAGCCAACACCTCAGCATCGTCATTATGGGAAAAAAGACAACGGAGAGCACCTCACTCTTTCCCTTTCCTATATATAATATGGGATATGTGTCCGAACAGAAAAAAATGATTGAAATCTACAATGCCGTAGACCTCTATGTCACGCCGTCACTGCAAGACAATCTTCCCAATACCATCGTTGAGGCTATGGCCTGCGGCACTCCCTGCGTAGGATTTCAGACAGGAGGCATACCGCAAATGATTGACCATCTGCACAACGGATACGTCGCCGAATATCAATCGGCCACAGACCTCGCCAACGGCATTTACTGGGCGCTTGCCGACAACAACTATGCCGAACTGAGCGAGGGAGCCTACCGCAAAGCCCGCAGCAACTATTCCGAACCGATCATTGCCCGTCGATACATCAAAATCTATAACAAAGCCCTTGATTCATGAAAAACGAGCGTTTCCTTCCGAAATTTTCCATCATCACAGTGACCTACAACGCGGACAAGACACTCGAAGACACCATCCTGAGCATCATTACCCAGACGTATAAACAGGTGGAATATATCATTGTCGACGGTGCATCGACAGATCACACGCTACAGATTATCGAACGCTATCGCAACCACATCCACACGGTCGTGAGCGAACCCGACCGCGGACTGTATGATGCCATGAACAAAGGCTTACAGCTGGCAACGGGCGACTATGTGTGTTTTCTCAATGCCGGCGACTGCCTGCACGAAGCCAACACCCTGCAAAACATCGTACACTCGGTGTTCAAGTCCGAATGCCTGCACAGTGAGATGGCTGCCCCCGACGTGATCTATGGCGAAACCCATTTGGTTGATTCCAACAGACACTTCGTCCGGATGCGACGCTTATCGACTCCCGAGCGACTGACGTGGAAAAGTTTTCGGAAAGGCATGCTGGTTTGCCATCAGGCTTTTTTTGCCCGCCTTGCCATTGCCCGAACAATTCCTTACGACCTTGATTATCGTTTCTCGGCAGACTTCGATTGGTGTATTCGCGTCATGAAACAATCGCACATCTTACACAACACACATCTCACCCTGATCGACTATCTGGACGAAGGCCTTACCACCCGCAATCACAAAGCCTCGCTTCGGGAACGTTTCCGCATCATGTGCCGCCACTATGGGACAATCAGCACCTTCCTGTATCACTTGTGGTTTGCAATTCGCCTGCTGACTCACCCCGAACGGGTG
>CAZEPM010000087.1:0-7795 GCA_964514145.1 uncultured Bacteroides sp. | reverse complement strand
GCAATCAGCAGGTTGAGGTATATGATGATTTTTCTCATAAACAGTTTGTTTTAAAGTGGGTTAATTGTCGAATGAAACCGGTGTGCCGTCAGTTTCGCAAAGGGGATCATCCGGATGGGCTTGGTTGTATTCCAGCAAGGCTTGTTTAGCCGTGTCGCCTAGCCAAGTCAGATAAGAAAAGTCGCTCGGAATATTTTCGAAGTCAGTGTAACCGGTGACTTGAATGATGAAACGCATCTTTTCCGTTCCCCAACTGGCACCAAAGTAATATCTCCACCGAGTGTCCCAGTTGCTTGGTTTGACGGCCTCGTCGGTGGTGGTTACCAAGAAGTTGCGATATGCATCAATGCCTTGACGAAAATGTTCGTTGGCTTCGAGAGCCAGTTCGAGTCGGACTTCCGAGCTGGCCAGACTCTCGTCACGCAAAACGATGATGGGCACAAACTGGTAGACGGTTCCGGCTGGTATGCAGATGGAGTCTTTCACTTCAGGATTGTCGAACGGAACGAAGTGTACCCCGGGAACGGCTGCATCGGATTGTCCGACATTGGTCTGCACGAGACTCACAGGGCGATCATAATCGACCGGCATCCCCATGGTGCGTATCAGTACGTGTACGGTGTCGCGAGTGACGCTCGAACCGTAGATGAAAAAAGAGTGATTGATGCTGTCGTGTTGCGTGGTGAGGTAGGAGTTATAAGAACTCGACGTCTCGTTGGCAAAGTAGATGGCGGGATCGTTAGTATATTGCATCATGTCTTGCTCCTGACAACCGGTATGGAGCAATACGCTCGCCATGAATCCTATAAGTTTGGAAAAATTTCTCATAATGTCTGTATTTAAGTGTCGGATTATTCGAAATTAGTCATACCTTGAGGTTGGGGAATTACGAACGCATTGGTTGGTAGTGTGAGGCTGGAAGGCCATGTGAGGTTGGTATAGTTGTGCTTCTTATAGAAACAAAACATTTGTCCTTCACCATAAAACTCTTTACGCCATTCTTTTTCGAGCTGTTCCAATCGGCTGCTTTCGGTCATAAACATGCTGCTTTCGAGCGATTCGTCGAGTCCGCGCGCCAAACGATAAGTGCTGAAGTAGGGTAGTGCTTCTGCCAGCGGCAGGTCTTCGATGAGAATGAGATACATCTCTGCATAGCGGAGTAGTGGCACGCGCTTGTCGGATTCTGTTCGTTCGGTACCAATGTATTTGCAGAACACGTAGGTCGACGAGCCGTTGCTGTATGTGTGTGTCTCCCAATAGCGGTTGGCACGGATGTCTCCGGCATGTATGGAGGTTTCGTAGGCCGTTGCTACAGACTGCTCGGCTTGTGTGAATGGCGCATTTTCTGAATCGAAATAACTCTCGATATCCGATACCATGTTAATGTTGTCCGTTCCGAAAAGATACTCGGGCTCGAGCGTCCATGTCATGGTAGAGGAGGTGCAAAGGTTGAATTTCTCGGCTTCGACAACCATTTTGGCGTATTTTACGGCATTTTCCGTGTCGCCTATCCAGTAATACAGACGAGCTTTGGCACCCAGCACGGCATAATAGTTGAAGCGTGCCAGACGTTGGGTCTGCCATTCGTCGTTCGGCATAGTGCCCTGACCTACGTAGAGAGCAGCGTTTGTGCTGTTCAGACTGTCGATGTTGGCATACGTAATGGGGTCGTACTCGGCGAGTAGTGTTTCAGCTGTAGTGAGGTCTTGTTCAATCAGGTCAATCACTTCGTCCCACGTCTTTGAACGTAGTTTGGAGACGTCGTTGGTGATTTCCGTCACGTAGGGGACAGCCGTTTCTGAGCCTGTGGCCGCATCAGGATAATTCCCCCAAAGTCGGAGAACATCTAAGTGAAGAAATGCCCGCAAACCGGTAAGTTCGCCTCGAATGATCTTGTCGTTGTTGTAGGTGAAGTCGATGTTTGTATTGTCGAGGTTTTCCAAGATATCGTTACATTGCACAATGGCGTTGTAGTAAGCCGCAAACGTGTTGCTGACGAGCGTTTCTGCGCCGCTCTCCGTAAAGTCGAAGTTCGCGATGCTGTACATGGTCAGGTTCAGGTTTGATGTCGGTACAGTCCACATGCGCGCCATAGTCTCTGGAATATACATGTTGGCATTTAGTCCGAAAAGGTCGGTCTGGGCAAGACGGATATAGACTCCGTTGGTAGCTTGCTTGAATCCATCCTCCGTTTCAAACAAGACATCCGACTTGATTTGGGAACGAGGATTGACGTCTAGCCAATCGTTGCAACTGCTTAAGGCAAAGGCTAGCAGGAATAAACAAATGAGTTGAAATTTTATAGAGTTCATAATTATTTTAGAATCTAACGGTTAATGCCAAAGAGAAATTGCGTGCAAAGGGGTAGCTTGTACCGCGTTCACGTTTGATGGTAGAGGTGTAGAACAGATCTTCCAGATAGCCGTTGAGCGCGAGGTAAGAAATGCCCAGATTGCTTTTCAGCCATTCAGTCGGGAACTCGTAGCCGAGGTTCATGCTGGAAGCATAAAACGCATCGTTGTCGAACACAAAGCGTGAGGTGGCGTAGGTGCTGCTGAAGTCGGTTACCCGCTTAAACTTGGCTTGATCGCCCGGTTGTTTCCAACGATCGTAGAGTACGCGACGGTCGGCATTGTTATACGGATAGATGTTTTCTACCTTGTCGGCCAGTGTGCTGTTGTAGGCCTTTCCTCCGAATTTATATCCGAAGATCAGGTTGAGCGACAAGCCTTTCCATCGAACATTCGTGTTGATGGTTCCCTGTAAGGTAGGATCTGTCACACCGCAAGGAACCTGATCGGCCGCGTCCCACGTGAATGTTTCTGTTCCGTCGCGTTTGATAAAGATTTCCTGACCGGTGGAGGGATCGATACCTTTTGACCGTACGGCATAGATGGTATTCATAGATTCACCTTCACGATATTGGAAGCTGGGATTGTATGTGTCTTGTGACGAGAGTTGGTCGTTCATTTCTTGCAGCGAGTTCGATATCTCTTTGATTTTATTCTCATTGTGAGCTGCCTTGATACCGACTGTCCAACGGAAATCGTGGGCGGCGTCGCGAATGATTTGAGCTTGCACTGATATCTCGTAACCTTTGTTTTCTACTTTTCCGATATTGGCTTTGTAACTACTGAATCCGCTGGAGAGCGGCAGGTTGACATCGGCCAGCAAGTCGTTGGTCAGTTTGTTGTAGTAGTCGAAACTGATGTTGATGCGGCGGCTGAACAGTTCCAAATCGGTACCGATGTTCCACTGAGCAGTTTTTTGCCACTTCAAGTCCGGATTACCGTAGGCCATCAGATAAACTCCATACCAACCCTGTGTACTCTGTCCGCCATAGTCCTGATAAGTACGAATCGACAAGTAGGAAGCATAGTTTTGTGAGCCGGTGATACCGTATGACAAGCGCAGACGTGCGATGTCGAAAATTTTCTGGTTCTGGAAAAATCTCTCGTTGTGGACATTCCAACCGGCTCCGGTAGACCAGAACGGGGCGAAGTGATTGTTCGAACCAAACTGTGACGAGCCGTCATACTTACCGTTCAAGTCAAAATAGTAACGATTGTCATAGGTGTATTGAAAGTTGAATACGGCTCCGATGCTACGGGTTACGGATTCACTACCGCTGGGACTTCCGTCTTTCAGGTATTGACTGGCCATTCCCAAGAAGTCCATGTTCAACACAGAGATTCCTTCGGCAACGATGGTGTAGGATTCGCTTTCCGAATTATCGATTGTTGCACCAAGTCCGGCGAAGATTTGATGTACGTCGTTGAACGATTTGGAGTAGTTCAGTGTAAACTGTCCGTCGTAGCTGAACGAGTCACCGGTTCCATATGTATAGCGGCCTTTCCGGCGGTAGTCATCACCGGTGAAGTCATCGAACATGGTGTTGTCTGCCGATACGTAAACGTCCGAACGGTTCGTTTGCTTTGTGACAGAGAATTGTCCACGGAAGAACAACTCCGGCAAAACGTACCATTCTACGGAGAAATTGTTGGTGATTTCCGTGTATTCACTTGTGTTTTTCTGTGGCAAGTAAGCATTATATAGCGGATTATACACGGTGCTGTATCGGTTTAGACTAGCGTAGTAAACATTGTTTTCCAACATTTTCTGGATGTTTCCCTCGTCGTCGTAAGGAGTGAAATAGGAATTAAGTTGAGCATAGTCACTAAACGAACCGTAGGGCGAGTTGCTGGATTTGTTGTTGGTCACCGTCAGTCTGTTTTGAAACGTGATGTTCTTGAATTTGTACAACAGATACATTTCGCCGGTTAGCGTGTTTCGGTCAGAACCTTTCATGGCTCCCTCTATGTTGTTATAGCTGAGACTGGCGCCATAGCGTAGACTTTCGTTACCGCCTTCTATGGATACGTTATGCCGTTGTCCGATGCCCGTGCGTACCGGATATTTCAGCCAATACGTGTCTACTCCGCGCTCAACGTCCAGTTTGCGTCGGTTGTATAGATCTTGCAAATCTTGATTGAGGATTGCACTTTCGGTGTTGTATAGTCCCGCTGCGACCTCGTATGCCAATTTTTCGCGTGCGTTCATCAGATTATACGAAGTCAAATCCGGTGCTTCAATCTGGAGTGTTCCTTTATAGCTGAAACGCAGTTTGCCCGGTTCAATCGCTTTACTGGTGATGACAACAACGCCGTTAGAACCTTTCGAACCATACATGGCGGTTGCGTTGGCGTCCTTCAGCAACGTGATGCTTTCTATTTGGCTTTCGTCTAAATCCATGAAACGGGTGAGGGTAATCTCAAATCCGTCAAGAATGAAGAGCGGTTGGTTGGCCGTGCGTTGGTTCTCGGCGCTCACCTGCATGTCCTGTACGTCGGTCGGCAGACTCGATGCACCGCGCACGGTGATGCTCGGCAAACTGTTCGGGTCAGAACCGATGCTGATGTCTTCAGCAATGTAAAAACTGGGGTCTAGATTGCGCAACATGCTGACTAAGTTCTGGTTGCTGGCCGTTTCCAGTTCCTTGCGGGTATAAGTTGTTGCAGCACCGGTATAACTTTCGCGTGGTTTGTTGAAGATTCCGGTAATCACAACTTCGCTAAGTTTCGTGTAATCTTCTTTCAAGACAATGTTGCGTTTCACATCTTCGTCGCCGGCCGGAATCTCCAGTTCGAAGGTTTCCATACCGACAAACGAAAACAAAATGGTTGTTTTCTTGTCGGTATACAATGGAATAATGTATTCTCCTTCGGCACTGGTGATGTTACCGTTCATTTTGCCTTGATCCTGTTCCTCTTTGATGCGGACGCTGACACCGGGCATGGGCACGTTTTGTTCGTCCCACACATAACCGGTGAGCACACGTCGTTTAGGGGTTGTTTCCGTTTTCATGAGGGAAGAGATGCGGCGGATAAGGATAAATTCGCCGTACACCTCATACGCGAAAGGTTTGTCTGCAAATATCTCATCGAGTACCTCGGTAATGGTCTTGTTCTTGATGGTGGCTGTCACGGTGAAGTCTTGAACGTCTTCCGTGCTAAAGTTGATTTTGTAGCCCGACACATCGCTCAGTTTTTTAAGGATACCGCTCAATGGCTCGTTCATGAACGTTAGGTCTATGCGTCGCTGAGATTGTGCGTATGTATTTAGATTTACAAACAGACATATCAGGAAAATACACCGGATGATGGCATGTCCTCGGAAAAGCGTATATCTTTTCGATTTCAGTCGAGGATAGGTTTCTCTCCGCTCCATAAGTGAAGTTATAAGGTTTAACAGTAATGTCGCAGATGTCAGTCTGCGGACGATAAATAATCTCTATAGTTTATACGGTTTGTTATTGAATAGTTAAGATGTTATCATTGAGTGTAGTTCTTACTTTTCCTAATCCGTTGATAAGTCGTAAAGTCACTTCTATATCCTCGGTACGTTTTGCCCAAAACGTGAAATGATAGTTCATGGCCGCTGTGTTCTGGAATTGGATGGTTAGGTTATACCAACGTCCTATTTCGCGCATGATTTCTTCCAGCGAAGAATTGTCGAAATAGAAATAGCCGTTGGTCCACGCCGTATAAGAGCGGGTGTCTACTTGGGTTACCCGGATTGTTCCGTCCGGATTAAACTGAGCGTTTTCGTTCGGATTGAGTATGACAGAAGTATCGAATCCCGTCACTAGCAGCTTGCCTTCAACCAGTGTGACGTGTGGTGTGCAATAGTCGTAGTTACGGAAGTTGAAGCTCGTGCCTATAACTTGTGTTTCAATGTCTTTCGCTTTTACGATAAACGGATGCGTCTCGTCGGTTGCCACGTGGAAGTATGCTTCGCCGGTCAGTTCTACAACGCGCTGTTCGCCACGAAACTGTGCCGGATATTTCAGTGTGCTTTCCGCATTCAGCCATACTTCCGTTCCGTCACTTAAAATGATTTTGAAATCTTTTCCTCGCGGGGTCGACAGGGTATGATAGCTTTCGTGTCGCGCATTTGCATGCCGGTTGTAGGCAATTCGCTGCGAGTCGCACAGCGCAGTCCCCAATGAGGCCAATGAGTCACGATTGGTTTCTTGCGAGATGGCCAATGTGTGTCCGTCGGTAGTAGTGAGGGTTACGTTGACCGGAAATTCTTGGTGTTTCATTAAGGCCACAGACTGATTGGTTTGCTTGGTTTTTGCCCGATAAATCATATAGGCTCCCCAGTTTACGCCTGCGACTAGGAGTATGATAGTGACTACTCGCCAAAACGTTGACCGGCTGACAATAGCTTGCTTACGTCGGGGCATGGCTTTCGGAGTCGGACGATGCGTGCGAGAGAGGGTAGACTGTTTCATCCGTTGACAAAATCTTGCCCATTCTTCTTGCACATTGGGCAGTGCCCATTCGTTTTGTGCCAATCCGTCGTGTGCAGCTTGGATGTCCAGATAGAGTTGTTTGTGCGCCGCATCTTGTATCCACCGTTTGAATTCTTCGGTACTCTCCAGTTCGGGATGAGCCGATACGTTCAATGCATAGTCGATGTCTTTTTCGTGTATCATTCGTTTATAAAATAATGACAGGTTTTCCCTGTTTATTCATAAAACGGATGGTAAGGAAAAAAGGAGTACAAGGATTGGTGAAAAAAATTCTTTTTGTGTGCGCAAAATCTTGAATGCGCGTGCCATGAGGGTTTTGACGGTGAGCGGACTGATTTCCAGCAGTTCGCCCGTTTCTTTGTAGGTTTTGTGATGGAGTGTGCACAACACAAACACACGACGCATTTGGGGCGGGAATTTACGGATGGCCTGCATCATGCGGGCAATGCGTTCGTCGTAGTCGTCGTAATCGTGAGCAACCTCTTCGTCGGCAACGGCCTGTTGTTGGGTGATGTAGGTGTTGACCGTTTGCTGATGGCGCAACCAGTCGAGACTACGGCTACGCACGAAAGTGTAGAGCAGGGACAGGTAGTTGGAGTTCGGTCGGTAGTATTCAAAGTTTTCCCAGAGATGACAATAAGCATCTTGCACGATGTCTTTCGCATTTTCTTCCTCCTGCACCCATGCGTAGGCGCGAACATAGAGTTGATGAAAATGTTGTTTGAAGATGTCTTCAAATACAAGTTGTTTCTCTGTTGTACTCATTGTTATAGTTGGTATATTAATAGCATAAGCGCGGTAAAAATAGCGTTTTATTAATTATAGATAAAAAAGTAGCGCGCTTTTTTTATTCAACTTGTAATTTACTTACAAGATGCTAGTCGAGTCGGTTGGCTTGAGATACACTTTGTCGGGTTGGATTACACCCGTTCGGGGTGAGTCAGCAGGCGAATTGCAAACCACAAGTGATACAGGAAG
>CAZEPM010000086.1:0-7917 GCA_964514145.1 uncultured Bacteroides sp. | reverse complement strand
TATTTGGGAATTATCCACTTAAAGATTGTTCTGTGTGAGTCATAGCTTACAGAGCTTTGGATTATTAGGCTTCACTCATCATAGACCCCAGTTTTCGCAACTTTGTGGTCGCAAACCTATGCATTGAGAATACCACGGGCTTTAAGTGGATAATTTTTTATTTATAGTGACTTTATTTAGCCAACAGGCTATATTATTATTACATATTTTCTCTTTTCACGTTACAATATAGTAAAAATCACTCTTTCAATATTTTACGTAACCATGGAATTACCAATTCATTCTTGAAATAGTGCGAAGATGGATCTACATTCACCAACTTTAAATAGGTCTCAGCATCCAATCCTTCAGGAAGATACTCCACATCATTCCGTGTATTTGGATGTGCATATTTAGCATAATGATGGAATTCTATGTTCTGTGGTTGACCACTGTCTTTATAGGCTGATTGTACCAAACGAAAGTCACGGTCTAGACCACCTTCTGTGAAAATAATTGGGCGAGGAGCCAATGAAGCCACGATATCTGGGAAATTGAAGTATTTCCAATATTCTGGAATTAGGTGACGGATGGAGTTAGGAAATGGGCGTTTGCCAATCTGGTTTGGTTTAGTCATAACTATGGCACGCTCTTGGGTCTGACACAAAAAATCATTGTACACAAAGGCATAAATATCTCTATCTAACACCCCTAACACCATCATTGGCTCTGTTCCTAATGAAAAACCGCTTATTACAATTCGGTCTTTTAGAATATAAGGTTGTTCTTTCATCCACTTCAATATCTGCATATCTATATAAGAGGTATACCCTAACCAGCTCCAGCCCAGCTCCAGCAAGAAGCGTGAAACCACATCATAATCATACTCTTGTGCTTCGCTGATACATTCTAAATCTGACGCTTCACCGGCAGCCGCATTATCTACAGCCACAGCGATATAGCCTTCTTTAACCATATTTAAAGCCATTGTAACAGTAGGATTCTTATAATCTTCAGATAATTTGTCACATATTCCCGGTTCACCGGATAGCCCCTCCTTTGTACGTCCAGCCCCTGGAATACATAGAATTCCTGGTACAGCCTCTTTTAAACTATCAGGTTTTAAAACCAAAAATGTAGACACACTTTTAGGAAGCGGATAAAATTCCCATTTCTCTAATATATACCCCTGCCTTTGTTCTTGTTTTACACATACGGGAGAAGGTTGTTTCTCAACCTCGGGAAATTTCATGATTTTGCACATCGCAGCACGTACGTCATCTTTCCATTGTTCAAATTCTACTTTAGACATACCTGAATGGTAAGCATATTGGGGTTGGGTGCTTTTTAGCATTTCATGAACAATAGCATAAGTGCTCAAAAAACGTCCATCTGCTCGCTCTGATTGAAGGATGGCATATTCTTCCAGTTCTTTTTTTTGTGCATTAACAATCACACAACAACTATATGCAAATAAAAAAAATAAGATCTTACTCATAATCTTTTACTGTCTTTATTTCAGCACATGACAAAATTTGAAATCATGCCACTGAGAGTTTGATTTTAAACTGATTATATCAAAAAACTTAGGCTTAGAAATTTAAAAAATGCTAAACCAAATGGCTTGTTTAAAAATAGTTAAATCTTTCCAATGATGCAAGAACTTTTTGGAAAATCGATGGACTTTTCAGTATTAAGCTTATACCTTTCATTCTTCTATTGCACAGACTATTTTCCTGCACAAGCTCTCTGAGGCAATGTATGTAAGCGTTGGCTGTAATACCAATCAACGCTGTTTTGTATTGGATGATGCGCAGGTAAAAATGAAAAGGTCCATTCGATTGTTTGGCAAAAAATACATAAATAGACTTGTCATTGGATGCGGATTTATTGGTTGGGATGCTCAACGACAATCGCATCAGATATTGCATATGCATTCGCCAGAACTTCTGGCTCTACAAACTAGTAACGCGAAAGTGATAGCATGATGTCTCTTCAATGATCTAAAAGTAAGGAAAAAGTATTTTATGATTTTTTCCTTCAAATTCGATGTCTTTATAATTTTGTCATATATTTAAGTGTTCTTTCTATACATGAAATGTTCTCATTGTTTAAAATTATTTATATTTTGTATGATGATACTATCGAATTGTTTTAAAGCTTTTTTATTTTTGTACTTCTGTTCCGCTGTTTCTATAAAATTAAGGACAACTTTAAAAATATTTATCGATGCAAAACGAAAGGCTTAAAGCAATTTAAGCCTTTCGTTTTTTATTTCATTTGTTAATAGCCTGGTGTCTGTTCTATCATTGGGTCTCCGTTTAATACTTCCACATCGACAGGCCATAACATCATATAGGTTTGATCTTCTGTTAAAATAGGGGATTCACTCCCATAATTAGCTTTGGCCGAGAATACAAGAGGTTTTCCATCATCACCTTGTAATCTCAATAAGTCGAACCACCTACTACCCTCACCAACTAATTCTTTATCACGTTCCTGTAAAATGGCCCATTCATTGTCTGCAAAACTGCCGGCTTGGTATTTATTTGCCTCATAAGCATCACCATAAGCACGTTGACGAACTTCGTTTATGTAGTTGGCGCAATCTTCAAAATTACCTAAGCCATTTTCACATTCGGCAAGCATTAGTAGCACTTCTGAATAACGGTAAATTGGAACATCTGAATCGTAGTAATGACTACCACTGTCTGTATGTCCGATAAGTTTTTTCCAGCATGAGCCATGCGTTGTCCCTTCAAATAAATATTGAAAAAAAGTTGCATCTAACCGAGAGTCATCTTCATCATAGATATTGATAAAGGCTGTTTTATATTCGTAACGCAAAGGACCAGCAGCCAATAGTTCTAACGGATCTGAACTTAAACTGTTACCTTCCAAATCTGTGGCATTAGTAAAAAGAGCTACATTATAAAACCAATTGGAGCCCCAATTCGTCTTTTCGTTTTGGTCGAAGTACAAGGCAAAGATAATTTCTTCATTTGCTTTTCCTTCTGGCGTCCATAGATCTTCATAATTCTGTAATAGGCTGAATTGCTGCCCGGTTACATTCAACAATGCTTCTTTAGCTATCAAAAGATCACTATTGCTCGAACTCACACCGGTCCATGTAGCGATGTGGTCTCCATCAATATCATCATTAAGTAGGCCGGTAGTTACTTTAGCTGACCACATATATACTTGCGCCTTTAACATTTCAGTAGCATAATAAGACCATTCATACTTCTCGGATATCTTCTGATCTGTTTGGCTAAAAAATGTTTCAGATTTATCCACATCATCCTTAATAAATTGTAGTGTAGCTTCCGGAGTAGCACGTTCTTTATATAGTTGCGTAACATCTATATCCCCTTCCGTAACTGTAGGCTCCGTCTCTAATGGAACTCCTCCATATGTACGATAAAGATAAAAATAGTAATAAGCCCTCAATCCGTAAGCCTGCCCTAAATAAAACGATTTTTCTTCCTCGGATAGCCAGTCAATGTCAGTATCTACGTTTTTAATGAATAGGTTCAAATGCATAATATTAGGATATATGCCATACCAGTTTTCAATACCAGGATTGTCTTCTGTCAAAAGATTATTAGTTATGGGGGCTCCGTATGCCCCTTCACCCACTGACGTAATATCGCTTTTCAGAATTTCACTTCTGAATTCTCCTAAAGTTTCGGGCATCTCGTATAATTCACGTAAATCTGCATGTATGCCTGTCATATACATTTCTGCTTGGGCCGCTTCGGTCCAAAAATTATCAGCACTGTAATAATCTTCAGGAGTCAAATCCAATATATCACAGGATGCTATCCCTAACGTGCAGCCTGCTAATAAATAGAAATATTTTTTCATAATGATCTTATTAAAATGTGATATTTAAACCAAATAGTAATGTTCTCGGTATAGGATATCCTCCATTATCGTTTACACCATATTCTGGAGTCGCCATGTTTTTAGCAGCTGTAATATATCCTAAATTTTGGCCAGTAACGGATACATCAATATTATCTACTCCTGTCTTATGCAGCAATTTCTTAGGCAAAGACCAAGACAAACTTATCTCGCGGAAAGCCAAATAGTCTCCTCGGTAACAATTGATGTTTGATATTCTATCATAGTTACGTTTACCCAAGAAGTCAGCCCATCCATAAACCGGATATATGCCATCTGGATTGTCTTCCGACCATGTGTCTTTCACCAAAGAAATAGTGTTGAATGTGCCCTGCATGTTACCCATAATCCATGGGGTTTTCCTGTCATAGACCCAGTAGCGCAAGGCATAATCCAACCGGCAATTTAACGACAAACTTTTCCATGAAGCATTGAGGTTAAATCCGCCTGTCCAGTGAGGAATAGTATTACCTATTTTTACCATATCATAGTCGTCAATAATACCATCTCCATTTACATCAAGCCATTTGACATCACCTGGCTGTATCGGCAGCCCATTCTCTTTTTCTGCATCAGACAATTCCGCCCAAGCATCAGGACCATATAAGACTTTACCATCCGAACCATTTTGCGTATAGGTAGACTGGTCTATCAAATAACCGGGGATTTCATCGTAACTTTTGTAAATCCCTAACGACTTAAAACCATAAATAACCCCATATTCTTGGCCTTCTTGATAACCGCCTACCCAGATTCTTTCATAAGAGCCATCGGCCAACTGGCGTCCTGTGTAAACTTGATAAGCTCCTTGCATGTTGTTTTCCAAGCCATTGTATGGCAACGATATAATTTTATTTTTATTGTAAGCAGCATTCATACTTATAGAGACTTTCCAATTTCTTGTCTGCAGTACCTTGGCCGTTAGTTCTATTTCCATACCTTGATTTTGCACTTCACCATTATTAGAAAGGTAAGACGATACTCCGCTGTGGGATGGAAGGGTTATTTCTGCAAACTTGTTTTTTGTGCGCCGGCGATAATATGTAAAGTCAAAAAGGTATTTATTATTTAGGAATCCCACGTCAAAGCCAGCCTCAAATGTATATGACTTTTCCCATTGCATGCTTGGATTAGGCAGGTCATTAATCATTAAAGCTACATTTCCATTGTAATTAGACACAGTTGTTCCACTAGAATTTTTAAAGAGTCCATATGAACCTTGCACGGTATAATAGTCGAGTCCTGTCACTACATTACCATTACTATCTAATTCTCCGGACACATTGCCGTTTGCTCCATAACTGCCTCGGACTTTAGCATAAGAAATGATGTGACTTATTGGGTTCATAAATTCTTCCTGACTCAATAGCCAACCGGCTGATGCACCAGGAAAGGTTCCCCAGCGATTATTTTTGGGTAGCTTTGAATAACCATCACGACGCAATACCAAACTCAACAAGTATTTGGATTTATAATCATAATTTATACGGCCAAAGAACGAAAGAATACGTTGCCTGTAATGCCATGAATCAATTTGTCTTACTCCGGCAGCTGTTGAAGTATAGGCCAAATCTTGGAAATCGGATAGAGGAGAGCCGTATCCGGAGGCAGAGAATCCTGTTATATAGGAGTTATAGTACTCCATGCCTAACATGGCGTCAATAGAATGATCTCTTGCTATAATTCCCTGATAATTCAAAAGCCCATTATATGTTTGATCTAACAGACGCTCGTATGAGTTAGATGAATTATGCGTAGTATCGTATACAGGTCCTGTAGCAGAAATATAATCGCCCATGAAAGACTCGCGATTGTCATTAAAGTAGAACCAAATTCCCGTAGCTCGGAATGTGAGTCCTTTCAATAAGTTGAATGTAAATGATTGGCTCAAATTTAATTTATCTGTATTATTGTCATTGTTTAGTGCATCCTCATACACATTCACGGTGGTCCATCCTCGTGCATACGAAGCTACGGCAGGTCCAGCTAGAAATTCTCCATCCGGACTTTTCACGCGGAATGTGGGTGGTACTGAAAGAGTAGTACTGAAATAACTCGTTTCACCTGCGTATCCTACGGCTCCGTCATCCCATTTGGCATTGGTAAACGACAAAGAAGAATTGGATGTAAGCCAAGGAGTAATTTTATAGTCGGCATTGAGGGTGAAGTTCAGACGGCTGTACCAGTTATTCATGGCGTTGCCTTCGCTGTGGTTGTATCCTATACCAGCATAGTAATTGCCTCGATCGTTCCCTCCTGATACACTCAAATTATAATCTTGCGTAATAGCAGGTGATTTAATATTGTAATCACTCAGCTGATTGTCACAATAAATTAACATTTGCCCGGGATTTACCGGATCTTCCATTAGTTTCCATCCTTGATTTAACAAAAAAGCCAAGTCATCAGTATAATTCATTACACCCCACACTGCTGTCGCATCTTGATTGCCGTTTAACACATTGCCATATTCATCGAAATATCTATTGCCCGTGCCATAAGGCTGCGTACCACTCAAAGTATCATCAGTGGTAAACCCGTGCCAGTTGCCTGATGAATCTTGCCAGATATGTGAGGACCTGTAAATTGCTGTGCGCATATAATAAAGATAATCGTGAGCGTCCAAGAACTCGTACTGACTATGAAAGAAATTTAGTCCTACCTTGGTAGTTAACTTTACTTCTGTACGGCCTTCTTTTCCTCTTTTGGTAGTAACCAAAATCACACCATTGGAAGCTCGTGCACCATATATAGCTGTAGCACCTGCATCTTTCATTACTTCCATTGATTCGATATCTTCCGGATTTATATCTGCTAATGATTCGCGTACTGCTCCGTCAACGACAATCAAAGGAGAACCGCTACCATCTAGATTTGTTCCACCACGAAGTACCAATGTGGGTGTGGAGGTTGGATTGCCACTATTTTGCTGTACTCTAAGACCTGCAACCGTTCCCGACAAAGCCTGAGCAGGATTGGAATGTACTCCAGTTGTTAGCATATCTTGGGTTACAGTGGAGATAGAATTTGTCATTTTTGAGCGGAGTTGCGTACCGCCATATGCAGTTATCACCACTTCATCTAATTGTTCAGCATCTTCTTCCAACACAACATTTATGTTTGTTTCTCTCCCAACTACTCTTTCTTGTTTTTTATATCCAACATAGCTAAATACCAATATTGCTTCATCTGAAGAAATTTGTAGAGAGTATTTACCGTCAATGCTAGTAATGGTTCCATTGGTTGTTCCTTTCTCTATAATGGAAACGCCAATCATAGGCTCATTGTAGTTATCAATAACCACACCAGTAACTGTTTTTTGTTGTGCCAATGTTAACAGAGGAAAACATAGGCTGCATAAAATACACAAATACTTTCTCATAATAATAGATGTTTACAAAAAAAATAGATAATTAAGCTATAATGGCACTAAAATAATACAGTGTTTTTAGTACATGTCAGCAAGGCTAAATTTGCACATATTTACTTTGTCAGTAGGTTTAGTGAAAATTTTCCGTCGATATCCGTTATCACACCATTAGTAGTGCCTTTTAGCACAACAGAATGCCGATGGCAACCTCGCCATTGGCATCTTTTACAATGCCGGTACACGTCCCGGTCTGTTGCACAACATTCGCCTCATCCACTTTCGGGTCTACGGGCGTAGCATCAGCTCGTTCCGCAAGCAATATGCCCAGAAACAGCAACACAGTAATTGATAGGTTTTTCTTGTTTTTAAGTTGAATTTAACAAAGAGATTGCGCGGAATCCCTTGAATTGGTAGGGTAAATCTTACTTCATAGGCATTGATGTATTAAAGTTAATATATTGATTTGATATATGATATTTATACATGGCTGGCCGTATCCAGCTATATATTATATCGCTGTAAATATAAATATAAATTTTATATTCCCAAATAAAATCGCTTATTTTTTTAAAAAGTAGAAGGGCGTGATGGTAAAAATAATTAAATTATGAAGATGTAGAGGGAAGTTTTTTAAGAAGTAGACTCCGTCTGTTCCCATACAG
>CAZEPM010000085.1:0-8017 GCA_964514145.1 uncultured Bacteroides sp. | reverse complement strand
AAGATGATTAGTCTAACACGAAGCTTTGGGAACCGATCATGTTTCCTTCAGCAAAGATATACACATTGTATGTACCTGCTGACAGATATTCTTCCACATCCCAATAGACTGTGACGTTTTGTTCTTCACCTGTATATTCTATGTACTTCCTGATAGAATAAGTGAGTTGTGTATTCTCATATGCAAAGGTGTTGGAATTGCTTTTTGTCAGGATCTCATTGTTTGGTTTGGCGATGCGGATGTAGAGTGTACGTTGTCCGGTCTGTGCCGTAATGTTTTTCACGATGGTGAAACTAATGTCCAGACGTGTAATGCTTTTCAAGCGTTTGGTTTTGTTCCCTCGTTTGTTTGTTGGCGTGACGGTTATATGTGTGGCATCGAGCTGCGAGGCCAATGTTACTTTTTCGTTAAGACTGGCTTTCTCTTCTGTCAGGTTGCTGATTTGCCGTGCTGCTTCGTTGTATTGCTGTTTTACAGTCCGATTCTCACTGACTAGCTGTTGGTTGATTCGGTTGAGTGAATCTATCTGAATAATGTATGTACGCATAACAGCGCGCACGGTTTCCAGCTCCTTGCGCAGACGCCTAATCTCAGCCGCATTGGTTGATTTAACCTGTCTAAGTTCTTCCAGCAATCGTTGAGTCTTGATTTTCTCTTGTTCGAGTTTCTCATACAAAGAATCATTATTGATTTTAATCTGCAATTCATCATATTGGGCGGCAAAATTCGAATATTCGTTCTCCATTTCTTGCTTCTCTATCTCAAATAGCTGTTGCATTTCCTGATTTTGTGAGCGGGTATGAAAAAAGAAGTATGCAAACATCCCCATTCCTAAAGCTAAGATAACGATGACGGTAATAATCAGTCCTTTTTTATTTTCCATGTTTATTTGCGTGTGTTTGGGATCTATTTCGTTATACGTATGAAGCGTGGATCATTCTTGATTAAAGACCTAATTTTTTGTTGATAAACTCTTTAAGGTATTCTGCAGTATCTTCCAATCCCATTACAGACGAGTTGATGCACAGATGATAGGCAGTGGCAGAGCCCCATGTTTTGTTACTGTAATAGTTATAATAGTTCGACCGTTTTTTGTCGGCTCTTCCCAGATACGACTCTGCATCTTCGGGTTTCAGGTCTGGCATGGTTTCGCAGACGTGTCGAACGCGATCGGCCATATCTGCACATATAAATATATTGACACAACGCGGGTAGTCGCGCAGGATGTAGTCAGCACATCGTCCGATGAAAATACATGATTCTCTTTCAGCCAGTTTACGTATGACGTCACTTTGTATCTTGAAAAGTGAATCGTTACTCAGGTAATTGTCATACAATGTTCCATCGCCCATGATGGGAATACGCATACCACTCATGAATGTAGAAATGAATCCTTTATTGGCTGATTCGTCTGCTTTTTCAAAAAACTTTTGGCATAAACCACTTTCTTGGGCAGCCAGTTTGATAAGAGTTTTATCGTAAACACAGATATTGTAGTGCTGAGCTAGCATCTCTCCTATTTTCTTTCCGCCACTACCTAGTTGGCGTCCTATGTTGATAATAAATCTTTCTTCCATAGTTGCTTTTTATTGATTGTGGTTACAAAACTAAGAAAAAAATAAATTGAGAAGTTTTGATTTTGGCTTGTTTTTATGTTTTACTATATATGTTGAGACGTTTTATAAGCTTTCTTGACCGTCCGTATCTTCAAATCCGAATGAGTTACATATTCGGATGTCCTACTTCTTTGAGGCATTTTTCCTTATTGCTACAATGGTGTATGCTATTTTATGGCATTCAGGATATCCAGTACCTGTTCGGCTATAAGAAGCGGATGATGGACTTGCAATTCTGCAATCGGACGAAATCCCCATGCGACTCCAATGGCCTCAACACCGGCATTACGAGCAGTCTGCATATCAACATCCGAATCGCCCACATAGATTGTTTCTTCCGGACTTACATTAACCGCCTTCATTGAATCGTACACAATTTGTGCATTGGGCTTAGTAGGAATCCCTTCGCGTTGACCTAATACGGAACTAAAATGAATGGTAGGGAAATAATGTCTGACTAGTTTTTTTGTAGCTGACTGATATTTATTTGAAGCAACAGCTAGGTTGAAATGGCTGTCTTGTAATGTTTCAAGCAAGGTTTCTATATTCGGGTACGGAATCGTTAAATCTGTATTATGCCTATCATAATAGGGAATAAATAGGGAACGTATCTTTTGTATCTGTTCTTGAGTGCGTTCTCCATCCGGCAATGCGCGTTCAAAAAGTTTATTGATGCCATCTCCCACAAAATATTTATATGCACTTATCTCATGTATGGGGTAGCCACAAGCCTGCAACGCATAATTGGTGCTTTGTGCTAAATCTGCAATCGTATTTAGTAGTGTACCGTCTAAATCAAAGATAACTAATTTCTTCATTGCAATGTTATTTTGTAAAACGAGCTCCATCAAAACGACGGTATCCGCGTATGTAACAATTCCACAACAAACTCCCCGGATAGTACTCCGGAATATGGGAAACTACTGTTTTTTCCAGATTTGTCTGCCGATCTGCATAAAACTGAGGGAGCATCATACGAGCATCTTTACGTGCACGAATAACAGCATGAGCACTTCTTGCTTCTCCTTTGAATAAAAACACCACTACGGCTATATAATCCAACCAGGAGCGTATCCGCATTACCGGCTTTAATTCTTTATCTGAAAGATTCTTATATAACATTAAGAAGTTATTCCGAAAATTCAGATAGGTTTTACGCGGATTTTCTTTATGCAAGGTTCCTCCACCTACATGATAGACAACACTTTTAGGAATACACACAATCTTTCTTCCCCGACTTCGCAGACGCCAGCAAAAATCAATTTCTTCCATATGGGCAAAGAAGCGTCCGTCAAGTCCGCCTACGGCCCAATAGTCACACGAACGCACCATAAGTGCTGCCCCACTAGCCCACATTATAGGCGTAATATTGTCATACTGCCCACTATCGGTCTCTATGTGATCCATAACACGACCGCGGCAAAACGGATATCCATATTTATCTAAATAACCGCCACATGCTCCGGAATATTCAAACATCGGCTGTGTGTGTTTCGTCTGATAACTTAACAGCTTAGGTTGACAAGCTGCTACCTCGGGATGCTTATCCATGTAGTCCAATAATGGACGTAACCAACCATCAGTAACTTCGACATCAGAGTTAAGTAACAAATAGTAAGTTGCTTCTAATCGGGATAGAGCTTTGTTATACCCTTCCGCAAATCCATAATTCTGCTCCAAGACAATTGTTTTTACTGATGGGAACTCTTGCTGGAGTATTTGCAGCGAGTCGTCAGTTGAATGATTGTCTGCCACAACTATTTGTGTACTACTACCTTCTGCAGAACAAGCGATAACAGAAGGTAAAAACCGACGTAGCATCTCCTGTCCGTTCCAATTGAGTATAACAATAGCTAACTTAACTTGCATGAACTAACGTACTTTTAATGGCAGAACAATCCTCATTAAACGAATCTAAACACACCTCTACCAGATGATTATCCAATGAATGGTCTGCATCTATTTCTATACGAACATAATTATTGGTAAAACCGTGCATCGGTAGTCCGGGCTTAGGTTTCTCAAGCAAGACCGAAGTTTTTCGCCCAATATTACGTGCATAAAAAGTACGTGTTTTCTCATCGGATAAAGCCAACAGAAGCTGACTGCGCCGATGTTTTTCCTCAGGAGTTACTACATAGTTTATTTGTAGCGCCCGTGTTCCGGGACGTTCTGAATAGCTGAATACGTGTAACTGAGCAATGTCTAGTTTACTGAGGAATTGATATGTCTCTTCAAACAGTTCGGTCGTCTCCCCTCGTGTTCCGACAATAACATCCACTCCAATGAAAGCATCGGGCATTACAGAGTGTATTTTGGCTATTTTCGATGCAAACAATGCTGTGTCATACCGACGATTCATCAAGCGTAATACAGTATCGGAACCCGATTGCAGGGGAATATGAAAATGCGGCATAAAAGCTCTTGACGAGGCAACAAAATCAATAATCTCATCTGTTAAAAGATTGGGCTCAATAGAGGAAATGCGAAAACGTTCTATGCCTTTAACCTGATCTAAAGCCTTTATTAAATCAAGAAAAGTTTCTCCCGTCGATTTCCCAAAGTCACCAATGTTCACTCCCGTCAAGACTACTTCTTTTCCTCCTTCGTCGGCAACCTGCTTTACTTGAGTCACTAAATCTTCAATTTTACCATTACGACTGCGTCCGCGTGCAAAAGGAATAGTGCAATACGTGCAATAATAATCGCAGCCATCTTGTACCTTTAAAAAATAGCGAGTTCGGTCTCCACGTGAGCATGAATGGCTAAATGTTTGGATATCACTTGTTTTAGAAGTTATATGTATTCCTTTTTCATGCTTATCTAACGAACTTATCAGGTTAAGAATATCGCCTTTTTGTTCTGCCCCTAACACCAAATCTACACCTTTTATTTCCGTGATTCGCTCAGGCTTCAATTGGGCATAACATCCTGTAACTATGACAAAAGCATTTGGATGCTGCTTAATTAACCGATGAATAGCTTGACGACACTTTTTATCGGCCACTTCTGTTACTGAACACGTATTGACTACACAGATATCAGCCGACTCCCCCTTCCGAACCGTACGTACTCCTGCTTCTTTTAGTAGCTTGGCGATAGTTGAAGTTTCTGCAAAATTCAGTTTGCAGCCAAGAGTATAATACACAGCTTTCTTATCTAAAAAAATAGTCGTATCAATCATATTCATCTATCAAATAGATTGCAAAGTTACATAATTCTTCTTGATGTAAGAGGATGATTGGCTTTTATAAGATACGTAAAAAATCAATAGTATCTTTCCGATAGAACCGTCCAATAACGTATATCATGAGACTTAGCTTCCTTCCACAACTTTACTTTTCTTTTCATGAATACAATTTAGGATGTACTTTTACCTTGTTTTAGCCAAGCTAGAACCTTTTTCATTTTCTTCATCTACAAAGATTCCCATTTTTCTCATTAAGAAGCAGGCATTCATATTCCGGGCTATCCCCGGTTGCATTTTATACGAAAAAGTCAGTTCATTGTCTGCAATTGTAGCCTCAAAACAGTAATTGCGAATGTGGTCGGGATATAGTTTGGCAAGTGTCCCCAACTGTAAATCGTGCGTAGCAATGATTCCATTTGCCTGCAATGACAGGAATTGTTTAATGAGTGAAAGGGAGCCTTTTTGCTTATCAACCGAATTGGTTCCTTTCAGAATCTCGTCGAGGATAATAAACAGCTCTTCGCCGGCATTCAGTCGGTCTATAATCTCTTTCAAACGTTTCAGCTCTGCGAAGAAATAAGACTCGTTGTCATTCAAGGAATCTGTTGTACGTAAACTTGTCATTAGGTGCGCCGGATAGAGTGTCATGCGTTCACAACATGCCGGAGCACCTATACATGCCAACACATAATTAACTCCTATTGTCCGCAAATACGTACTCTTACCAGCCATATTAGCCCCCGTAACAATAATAAAATAGGGACGTGACGTCATCGTTATATCATTGCGCACACAGCGATTGCGCGGAATCAACGGATGTCCCATCTGCGATGCCTCCAATGTAAAGGGACAATCAGTCAACACCGGATAGGCATAATCCGGATGATTGTAAGCAAATGTCCCCAATGAAGACAGCGCATCCATACGTCCTATCACATCCAACCAATCTGGCAACACCTGTCCAAATCGCTCTTTCCACGCTTCAATACACATCACCTGACGCAACTCCCAAAACAAAAAACCGTTGAGCAACACAGACATAAGGATGTTATTGCGTTGGTTTAGCGTATTCATCTGTTTCGATAATGAGGCAATAGCAACAGAAGCCTTAACCTGTCCGGACTGCAAACGGTCTCTCAGCCGAACCAACTCGGCAGACTTTACGTTCAAAGTCTCAATTTCCTGTATCTGACGAGTATAAGCGGACAAAATAGCCAGTTTGTTTTCATACGATAGCTGAAAGAGAGAGATTTTCTTCTGCAAAGCAAAGTTGGCAATCACAAAACAGCTAAAAGAAAACGCCAACCAATTATAAGACCACCAACCAAAAAAACCTCCCAGAAACAAAATCAGATTAATTGCCGGAACCAAATAAGTCAGTTTGCGCAACAAACGGTTACGCCGAAACACCGTGCCAGACTGTACCCACTGTAACAGTGTTTCACCATCAGAAATCTTACCTTTGTATACATTGCCCAAAGCCTGAAAACGTTGTCGCCAATCGAGTAAAGGAGTCAATTCTCGCACGGCTTCTTGCCGAGACTCAATAGCTGCTTTGCAATCTAACGGACGTATCATCCAATCGGCAAGACACGCACGCCCGAAAAAAGTCGATGTGCGGTTGATATACTGAAAAACAGACTGCTTTCCGAAGATATCCAAATCATACGTGAAAGCATGAGCGGGATCTTTAAATTCCGAACCATCATCGAAACACGAGATATCGTAGTCTATAGCCGCCAATTCGTTACGATTGATCGCAAGCAGTTGTTCCAGATAGTCTTTCGCCTGAAAAGCCCGATTGTGCACCTTAATCAGCACGATAAACGGAATCAGACAGACGATTATCACCGGAACAACAACCTGCCATCCTTCATGACGAAAATAAATCGACATCACAACCGCCACGACAAACAGCAGCAAACGCAGAGTCCCAATGTGATAAATACGTCGCTGCACAGCAGACAACTGACGCTGATATTTTTCTACGTTTAAACGATAAGTATTAATAATAGAAGTAAGCATATTTTCTGTTAGAGTTAATGAATATTTCGCCGGTTCAACTCACGTTGATAGTTAGCAGCATTCCGCAGATGCTGTGCCAGTGTAACCGCAAAATTATGATAGCCGGAAAAGTCTTCACGCGCGCACATATACAGATAGTTATGATGTTGATAATGAAGAACGCTCTCAATGCCTGAAATCGACGGTATGCGGATGGGGCCTGGGGGCAGACCCGGATATTTATAGGTATTATAAGGAGAATCCATATCCAGCAGGTCATAGGTAATGCGTCTCAAGGTAAAATCGCCATTGGCATATTTCACCGTCGGATCGGCCTGCAACAACATTCCACGACGCAACCGATTGATATACACTCCTGCAATAATTGGCTTTTCATCATTCATTGCCGTTTCCTCATCTACAATCGAAGCCAGCGTAACAACCTCGTTGGGCGACAAACCAACGGCTTCTGCCTGTTTCAGCCTATCTTCGTTCCAATAACGAGCATGCTCACGCTGCATACGTTCGAGAAAAGAATCCAGCCCAAGGTTCCAATAAATTTCATACGTATTGGGGAGAATCAAACAAGCTATAGTCTGCGGTGTATAGCCTAAACGGGCACAAGAAGCTGAATCGGTCAGCGCATGAACCACAGCCGCAGAATCGAGCATGGTCTGACGCGACAACGAAGAAGCCAGTTGTTCTATCGTGCGCACACTCGGCACCACCAGCCGGACGGGTGTCTGTTCACCCCGATACAGGCGACGAAAAAGTTCATAGACCGAATCATCTTTCTTCCAAAGATATCGCCCACTCCAAAGATGTGTTTCGTAACCGGACAATGCGGCCAACATCCGAAAGGCAACCAACGAGCGTCGGGGACTATGTTCCTCGAGTTGCCCGCATAAAGTCTCTATTGTGTCTTCCGAACGGATATATATATAGGTATCTTCACTTAACCGGAAACCCGGCGACAACACCCTATATGCTACAACCGAAACCAATAACAACGCAATGGCGAATACTGCCACCACCCCATATATCCAACATTTACGCACGACAAGTGCCATTACGACAGGCTTAATCTGAATGATAAAAATAATTAAGAAATGAGTGGCAAATATAGAAAAATCCTGTAAGAAATAGCCATAACGAGTATAAAACATCCGTAATATTACCCAAACAACGACAATATACACATCAAGCC
>CAZEPM010000084.1:0-8146 GCA_964514145.1 uncultured Bacteroides sp. | reverse complement strand
AAAGTATATTTTTCTTGTCAGATTGCCAATGTTTATATCGAATTTATTCAGTGTTTGGAGAGATATAAAAATATTTTGTAAGCATGAGAGTTTATACAGAATAAGAAATAGGGCTTGTGATTATCAGGTTAACTGTTTGATGTCAGCAAACTAAAATCTTATGCTTTTTGTTTGCTATTAATAGGTCATGTTCTATCTTTGCAACACTAAAAATGGGGTGAATAACTCCATATGATGTAAAATAATCTATTATATGCCGCAAATTTCTATACGAGGCACGGAAATGCCTTCATCACCTATACGTAAATTAGCTCCGCTTGCAGAGGCAGCAAAGCAACGGGGAGTCAAAGTCTATCATTTGAATATCGGTCAGCCGGATTTGCCAACTCCTCAGGTAGCGATAAACGCCATACGAAATATTGATAGAACGATATTAGAATACAGTCCCAGTCAAGGTTATCGTAGCTATCGGGAAAAGTTGACTCATTATTATCGCAAGTTTGATATCCACTTGGATGCAGACGATATTATCATCACAACAGGGGGGTCGGAAGCTGTGTTGTTTGCTTTCTTGTCGTGTCTGAATCCCGGAGATGAAATCATTGTTCCAGAGCCTGCTTATGCCAATTATATGGCTTTTGCTATTTCTGCAGGTGCCGTAATTCGTACGATTGCGACCACGATCGAAGAAGGTTTCTCTTTGCCCAAGGTTGAAAAGTTTGAAGAACTGATTAATGAACGTACGAAAGCAATATTAATCTGTAATCCCAATAATCCGACAGGCTATCTTTATACACGTCGGGAGATGAATCAAATTCGTGATATGGTAAAGAAATATGATTTGTATCTGTTCTCTGATGAAGTCTATCGCGAGTTTATTTATACCGGCTCACCCTATATCTCCGCTTGTCATTTGGAAGATATAGAGGATAACGTAGTATTGATAGATTCTGTATCTAAGCGTTATTCGGAATGCGGCATTCGTATTGGAGCTTTGATTACGAAGAATAAAGCCGTTCGTCAAGCTGTTATGAAGTTTTGTCAGGCACGTTTGAGTCCGCCTTTAATCGGACAGATTGCAGCGGAAGCCGCATTAGATACTCCTGATGAATATATGCGTGAGACGTATGACGAATATGTTGAACGTCGCAAATGTTTGATTGACGGGTTAAATCGTATTCCGGGAGTATATTCTCCTATACCTATGGGAGCATTCTATACGATGGCTAAGTTACCGGTGGACGATAGCGAGAAATTTTGCGCTTGGTGTTTATCTGATTTCGAATACGAAGGAGAGACTGTGATGATGGCTCCTGCATCCGGTTTTTATACCACTCCGGGAGCTGGACGAAACGAAGTACGTATTGCATATGTCTTAAAGAAAAAAGATCTTGTACGTGCGTTATATGTATTGCAAAAAGCTTTGGAAGCATATCCCTTTCATACAGAAGACTAAAGCTAAACAGCCGGCTCTGGCTCTTTTTCTATGAACTTTGAGTTTTTTTTAGCCCAACGTATGTATGCTGATGGTGATAAATGCCGTCAGGTAGCCAAACCTGCTATCCGCATAGCCATGATAGGTATGGCTTTAGGATTGGCTATTATGTTGACTTCTATTTGTGTCGTGATTGGTTTTAAAAATGAAGTCCGATCAATGGTTATAGGCTTTAGTTCCCATATTCAGATTTCTAACTTCAAGAGCACGAAATCTTACGAAACCTATCCGATAGCGACCGATGACAGTCTTATTCATACATTGGAACATTTGTCTGGAGTGAAACAGGTGCAGCGATTTTCTACTAAGCCCGGCATGATTAAGACAGATGATAATTTTCAAGGAATGGTATTGAAAGGAGTGGGTCAAGAGTATGATATGGACTTTTTTCTGCATTATCTGAAAGAAGGAGAAATCCCTCAGTTTACGGATACGGTAGCCTCTAATAAGGTGTTGATTTCTAGGATGCTGTCTGATAAGCTACATTTAAAATTGGGCGATGAGATATACACTTATTATGTGCAAGAAAATGTGCGTGCACGTAAATTGACGATAGCTGGTATATATGAGACCAACTTTTCGGAATATGATAACTTATTTTTGATTGGCGATATCTATACGGTTAATCGATTAAATGGTTGGGAGGCCGATCAGGTGAGTGGATTGGAACTCTCAGTTTATGACGATAAAGAACTGGAGCAGGTTGCAGAATCCGTACAAAAATCCATAGGAACATTGGTAGATGTCTATGGGAATACTTATTTTGCTCAGACCATAGAAGATTTAAATCCTCAGTTGTTCGCTTGGTTGGGAGTACTCGACATGAACGTGTGGGTGATTCTGATACTTATGTTAGGAGTAGCAGGTTTCACTATGATTTCCGGTTTGCTGATTATTATTTTGGAACGTACCAATATGATAGGTGTGCTCAAAGCATTGGGTGCTAACGACTTTTCTATTCGAAAAATCTTTCTTTATTTTTCTGTCTTTATTATTGGGAAAGGCATGCTGTGGGGAAATGTGATTGGACTGTCGTTTTGTTTGTTGCAAAAATACACTCGCTTTCTGAAGCTAGACCCTGTGAATTATTATTTAGATGCCGTACCCATACATTTTAGTTTGAGTTTGTGGTTATTGTTGAATTTGGTCACACTCGTTATTTCCGTTCTCATGTTAGTGCTTCCTTCTTATCTGATAGCTCGCATCCATCCTGCAAAATCTATTCGATTTGAGTAGAAATCGATAATAAATTGTCGTAAAAACACGTCAAAAAGTTAAAATGTAATAATGGGATTTGCGAAAGTCCTATTTCTTTGCTAATTTTAAGTGTCAAACAATTAATTTATTATATAACCCTTATTTAATCCCAAGTCCTTGTATAAGGCAAGTACTATGAAAATACAATTCATTATTAAGGAAAGCTTGAAAGAAATTATTGATCAACTCTCTAATTCAGAGTTCTGGGAAACAGAGATTATTCCACTGCCTGAAAAAAAGGTCATTAAGATTAAGGACTTTGTCTATCCGTTGGCAGCCACTGCTGAAGTAATGCCCCATGAAATCGTAATTCATACAGCTTTTTCTAACTTTACGTACCGTATCTTTAAAAGTGGAAAAAAGATTTGTTGTGAATATACCGGTGCGTTCAGAGGGTTGTTGGAACACAAACTGTTGCCAAGTCTTACTCCTGTAGGAAATCTGTTGGACTATGAAGTCAAGGAAAGTTCGTTGTTGAAGCCCGGTCTGCATCCTACGTTGCGTGAGTATGCACGCATCAGTGAAGAATACCGTAAGAAAGAAGGACGGAGCAGCAACGCTGGTTTTCCAGGTTATCCGAAGATTCTTTATGGATATTATAAGGAAGATATGCCGGCAGTTGAAAAATGAACTTTTAGTAAGACAGTAAGGAAAAGCATAAGCACGGATTATTCTCATCTGGTTTTGCAGATGAGACAGTCCGTGCTTAATTTTATGTATTATGCTCAACGGCCATCTGTCTTTAAGATGGTACAAAGAGAATGGTTTTGTGAACAAGTCCATAAATTATCTCTAGTTAGAAACTTTTTGCACGAAGATTTTCATATATTTGTATAGTGTTAGACTGATAGATGATGGGCTGGAATGTATTGTTTAATAATGCTATACTGATAATCGTTGTCATAATATATTTGATGCTGATTGTTAGTACTGTGATGGTTGTTGTGCTCGACAATCGCAATCCGGTAAGAGCGATGGCATGGATTGTAGTTTTACTTTTCCTTCCGGTTATAGGGTGGGGCTTATATTTCTTCTTTGGTCGCAACACCCGTAAAGAGCGTCTGATTAGTAGGAAAGCGGCTTCTACCATCTCACGAAGGTCTTTACAAGCCTATATCAATCAAGCTTCTTTCGGATTACCCTCCGAATATTATTCGTTAATCCGTCTTTTTCGGTCATTAAATAAAGCTTTGCCATTTGATAGAAATGAGGTCAATGTTTATACGGATGGCTACGCTATGTTGACTGCGTTGTTACGCGAGATTGCTCATGCCAAGCAGCATATTCATCTGGAGTATTATATTTTTGAAAATGATGCCATAGGCCGGTTGGTACGCGACGCGTTGATAGATAAAGCAAAAGAAGGAGTTGAAGTTCGTTTGTTATACGATGACGTCGGGTGTTGGAATGTCTCTAACCGCTTTTATGATCGAATGCGTAGCGAGGGAATCGAAGTGCGCGGATTCTTAAAAGTACGCTTTCCGCTATTTACCAGCAGAGTCAACTATCGGAATCATCGTAAGAGTGTTGTTATAGACGGAAAGGTCGGCTTTTTGGGTGGAATGAATATCGCCGAACGTTATTTGAAGGGAGTAAATTTCGGTATATGGCGTGATACGCATATAATGATAAAAGGTACGGGAGTGTATGGTTTACAGAGCAGTTTCTTGATGGACTGGTTTTTTACAGACGGTACCCTTCTGTCGGCTGCAAAATATTATCCGGAATTTAGCGGAGAAGGGACGGTATTAGTGCAGACCGTAACATCTGCTCCTGTAGGTGAGTGGAGAGCAATTATGCAAGGATTAATTGCTGCTATTTATGGGGCTAAACGATATTTTTATATTCAAACTCCTTATTTCTTGCCGACCGAAGCGGTCTTAAACGCTCTACAGACAGCGGCATTGGCAGGAGTCGATGTCCGTTTGATGTTGCCGGCACGTTCGGATAGCGTATTGACTCATTTGGCTTCAATGTCTTATGTAAGTGATGTCTTGAAAGCCGGGGTCAGTGTTTTCCTGTACGAGGCTGGATTCCTGCATTCTAAACTGATTGTTTCCGATGACTATTTGTCAACAATTGGTTCCACGAATATGGATTTCCGTAGTTTTGAGCAGAATTTTGAGATAAACACATTTATGTATGATGTAAATACCGCATTGACTTTCAAGGAAATCTTCTTGTCCGATCAGCGTCGTTGTCGGCAAATACAGGAAAAGACCTGGCAGCAACGTTCCTTCGAACAGCATGTCAAAGAATCTACGGCTCGTTTGTTTTCTCCGTTGCTTTAAAAAATGAAAAGTTCACGCTGCCGTATGCGCGGTGTTCTACGAAATGTGGATGGTCTTCAAAATGATTGTTTTTTCCATGTTCCAGCACAAAAAGTCCGTCGTTTTTCAATAACTGATGTTCGAAAATAAGTGTAGGGAGTTGTTCGAGTTCTTCCAACGTATAAGGTGGATCAGCAAAAATGAAGTCGAAACGTTCCCGACAATGATTAATGAAACGAAACACATCGCTGCAGACAGGAATACATTTGTCGGTTTTGACTTCTTTCATTATTTTGCAAATAAATGCGTGGTGTTGCCGGTCTTTTTCTACGGAGATCACCCTGTCACAACCGCGCGAAACCAATTCTATGCTAATGCTTCCCGTACCGGAGAATAAATCGAGCGCAACGAGACGGTCATCATAATCTAAATAACCGTTGAGCACATTAAACAGGTTTTCTTTAGCAAAATCTGTCGTAGGACGTGCTTTAAAGTTGTGGGGAATCTCAAATCGTCTTCTCTTGTATATTCCACTGATAACTCTCATGTTAGCAATCTGTAATTAAGTACGTTTGTAAATCGAATGCAATGTTTTTTTGGGCATAGACCGTTTGTCCGAAAGTGCTTGACGGTGTGAGTATGCCAAGATTTTGAATATAGGGTTGCAGGTTGGCAATTATGCTGTCTGTTTTCAGCAGGTCACTGATCAGGTAGCAGGTGTCTGTTTGCTGATTGAGTTTAAGATTTTTCCATGTGTATAAAATGTAATAGGCCACATCTTCTGTTTGCAGGTTTTGAAAAGTGTTCATGAAAAGAAACCGGCCGTTTCGGAATACATAGAGATCCATTCGCTGTTCATGCAAATAAGCATGTAGCTGATGTTGCGAAACAGTCAGGCTCTTTTTTTGTAAGTAGTTGAGCATTGGTATGTTGGTCGATAAGTACACTGCCTCCGGGAAAGAGTCTTTTAACAACTGGTAAGCAGCCTTGTCTACGGCGTAGAGCACGGCTACTCCGCACGCTGGCAAAGGCGTGCTACAAACCTGTCGGTTCAGCTCTTGTGAAAAGCAGTAGTAATAGTAGCGTTCGGCCTGGCTCTCATTGAAATATTCTAGTGGAACTGTGGTGCACAAAGGCTGTGCAAACAAGAAACGTATCTGCTTATATGTTTGTTGCAAGAATTTGTGAGGCAGAACTTTTTCTTTTATGTTGGCCATAAAAGAGATATGCGGATCGGGTCGTTCGATGCAATAATGAAATGTTTGGTCTGGCTGTTCAGGGTTGTGTATCACATAGGTGAAAGAAGCGATGCTGAGACGGACAGTTAGCATGCAACGGGTGGTTTGTGTGGAGTCGAATGTTGGTTCAGTCATGATATTTGTTGCCTTTTCTTTCGATGTATACTTCTTTGGACGTATATTTGCTTAGCAAAAGTACGAATTAAGTTTTTAAGTATTCTTCTTATTAGATGTAAAAAAGGCAATGTTGTATACTTTCTTGTCAAAACAGATACGGGCACAATTAACCTTTACTCCCACAGATGAGCAGACGCAGGTTATGGATGCATTAGCTGTTTTCTTGCTTTCGACTCAGTCGGATATCCTGTTTTTGCTGAAGGGATATGCCGGAACGGGAAAGACTTCATTGGTCGGTGCGCTTGTCAGGGTGTTGGATCAATTACAACAAAAAGTCGTGTTGTTGGCTCCAACCGGACGTGCGGCAAAAGTCTTTTCGTCTTATGCCGGTCATCAGGCTTATACGATTCACAAAAAAATCTATCGTCAACGTTCTTTTTCCAATTCTCTCGATAATTTTTCGCTCAATGATAATCTTCACCAACATACGCTCTTTATAGTGGATGAGGCTTCTATGATTGCGAACGCCGGGGGAGGGGTGAACGGTTTTGGCAGTGGTTGTTTGCTCGACGACTTGGTGCAGTATGTCTATTCGGGACAAGGCTGTCGGTTGTTGTTAGTGGGTGATACGGCTCAACTTCCGCCTGTGGGTGAAGACGAAAGTCCGGCACTTTCGGTCTCGATGCTGGAAAGTTATGGGTTAAACGTGAGCGAGCATGTGTTGACTCAGGTGGCACGTCAGAACAGCAGTTCGGGTATTTTGTGGCATGCCACTCGGATCCGGCAGGTTATCGATGAAGGTAGCTTTAGCCGATTGCCAAAGATTCGCGTTTCCGATTATGCAGATATTCATTGTGTGGCCGGAAACGAATTGATAGATTCACTGTCTGAAAGTTACGGCAAGGCGGGCATCGATGAGACCATGGTGATTTGTCGTTCAAACAAGCGGGCACATCAGTATAACATGGGAATCCGCAATATGATTCTGGGGCGTGAGGAGGAATTAGAATCCGGAGACCGATTGTTAGTGGCAAAAAACAATTATTTCTGGACGGAAGGCAATCGCGATGTGCCGTTTATTGCCAATGGTGATATTGCCGTGGTGCGTCGGGTGCGTCGGGTGCGCGAGTTATATGGATTTCGTTTTGCAGATGTGCGTGTGGTTTTCCCGGATTACGATGATTGGGAACTCGAGGCGTCTATTTTGCTGGACACACTCCATACGGATGTACCAGCCCTGTCACGGGCGGACAGTGACAGGTTGTTTAATGCCGTATTGGAAGATTATGCCGATATTCCTCGCAAGGCGGAACGGATGAAACGGATGAAGACCGATCCGCATTACAATGCGCTTCAGGTTAAATATGCCTATGCCGTGACATGTCACAAGGCGCAGGGCGGACAGTGGCAACATATTTATTTAGATCAGGCTTACATGCCGGAATCAATGCTCTCGATGGATTGTTTGCGATGGCTCTATACTGCTTTTACACGGGCTACCCGTCAGTTGTTTTTAGTGAACTATCCGGTAACCGAAGTGGAATGAATGAAATTTTTCCGCTGCCATTCAAATTCCCTTGCAAGAATCATCGGCCACGGCCATACAATAAATCTCCGTAACTTTAGCCTCCGAGAATTAAAAGATAACCAACCCGGGCGGGATTCCGGTCCCGCCCGCAACCGGCAAGCATTCAGAGTCCGTTTTCTCTTGTCGCCGACAAGAGGAGCACAAGTTAGCGACAAGAGATTGCCAGTCGATATAGGTGTTG
>CAZEPM010000083.1:0-8390 GCA_964514145.1 uncultured Bacteroides sp. | reverse complement strand
GTCATGCTGATAGTATATTACATATCGTCACTCTTGTACAGTTAATTGACTATAAAAAGCGTTTGCCCACAACGACACACACAAATAACATATGCTAGGAGACTGTGTGTCGTTGTGATGACAAATATTTTAAAGTGCCTTCAGTGAATAGATGTCCTCTCTGCGATTTTCGATAGTCAGGATCTGTTCCTTAACTTTCATGCGATAATCCATATCTATTTCGCCCGTGATGACACACGGTTTGTCACTGGCCTTCGCGATTACATTTCCCCATGGGTCAACAATCAGCGATCTGCCATATGTAGGCCCGTCGTATTTTACCCCACACTGCCCCGGAGCTATCATGTAGCAGCTATTCTCTATTGCGCGCGCACGCAAGAGCACTTCCCAGTGGTCTTTCCCTGTCATAAGGAGAAAGCTTGATGGGGCAAAAAACACTTCCGCTCCCTGCAGCGCCATTAGACGGTACTGTTCCGGGAATCTCATGTCATAGCATATTGAGAGCCCAAGCTTGCCAATTTCTTTAGTGTCATAAACAACAATTCGATCGCCTGGTTTTTTGTGATCTGATTCCCGAAAAGCCCCTGCTCCTTTTACATCAACATCAAAGACGTGTATTTTGCGATATTTGCAGACCAGCTCTCCCTCAGGAGAAATCAGCATAGTTGTGTTAAACGGTCTGTGGTCTGAATGAACAGGATTTTTCTCACTGGAGCTCCCGCTGTGTATCCAGATGCTGTATTTGCGCGCAAGAGATGAAAGCATTTTAAACAGTCTTCCATCAGGCATATCTTCTACGTAATCAAGGTAGTCGCTGCCTTGATATGTCCAGTTTTCAGGAAGAGCAACAATTTTAGCTCCTCTTGCAGCACCTTCTACTATCAGCTCTTGGGCGTTTTTCAAGTTTTCTTCATAACATTCCGTAGTATCAAGCTGAATAACCCCGGCAAGGTATTTTCTGCTCATATTTTTTTAACCTCCAATCAGATTTTCAGCAATGGAACTCTTTTTTCATGTAATCGACAATACGATTTACGCATCTCTCTACTATCTTTTTACCCTTTTCTGCGGTAGCAATAGTAGCATCTCCGAGTATTCCGCTCTCTGTGGTCTCATTAAATAATGTATATGTAATTATGTCTCCGAATTTTTCATAGTTGTCGCCTTCTTTGGGGGTAACTTTCTGCGCTTTTGCCATATTTACATATTCAGGATGCAGGTAAAGCATGACAGACGTACCGCACTCACTTGCGTGCCCGTGACACATCCAGCCCTCAGTATCGCATATACCGATTGCTTTGGCCCGTGTAAAGCGCCACCAGTCTACTTGTGCTACTTTTATCCCGAAATCTCTCTCCAAGGGACGACAAAGCTGTCCTATAATTGGAACATTACCGGCGTGCCCATTGATGAACATAAACTGCGTGAATCCCCACTTCATAAGCGATGTCATATAGTCGGAGATAACCATTTTCCATGTCTCCGGACGCAGGAAAAGCGTCCCGGGATATTTGCTTAAAGAATATGACTCGCCAACCTCAAGAGATGGACCAACAAGGGCGTTTGTACACTCTGCAACAAGCACCGCGATATCCTGTGCAACTATGATGTCGCTACCGAGTGGCATGTGCGGACCATAAACTTCTGTTGCACCGACAGGAAGAATTACCGTTTTGCATGTTTTCCTTTTTTCATCGAATTCACTTGAGCTTAAAAATTTAATCCATTTGCTCTGCTCCATTGCTCTTCACCTCTTGTGATTATATTGCTGTATTACAGCTTGTTGAGTTCAGACACTTTATGGCATGCCACGAAGTGACCTTTTCGTGCCTCGACCATAATAGGAGAAGCCGCCATACAAATATCTGTGGCATAGGGGCAACGTGCGTCGAAGCGACAGCCCGGCTTGGGATCTATCGGTGACGCAATTTCTCCTCGCAAAAGTTTTCGCGCACCACGTTCAAAGACCGCGGGTATGGGCACTGCGTCAAGAAGAGCTTTTGTATACGGGTGAAGCCTGTGGCTAAACATATCGTCTGATGCAGCAGATTCTACTATAGTGCCAAGATACATCACCATGATGTCGTTAGATATATGTTTTACAACAGACATGTTATGTGTGATAAACATATACGTAAGGTTATATTCTTCTTGTAAGTCCTGCATCAGGTTTAATATTTGAGCTTGAATAGAAACATCAAGTGCAGAAACGGGTTCATCACAGACAATAAATTTAGGATTGAGTGCCAGTGCCCTTGCAATGCCTACACGCTGCCGCCGTCCCCCGTCCAGCTCATGTGGATATGAGTTGGCAAACCTCCTTGCAAGTCCAACTGTATCCATAAGGTGCGCGACTTGTCTGCCAAGGTCGCGTTTGTCCCTATACAAGCGATAGATAATAAGTGGTTCCGCTATTATCTGACTTACCGACATGCGCGGATTAAGAGAGGAGAAGGGGTCTTGGAATATCATCTGAACATTGCGTCGTAATTCCTTCAGTTCTGTTTTTGAAAGATTGCTTATATTTTCCCCATCAAATATAATCTGCCCCTCTGTGCGCTCCAGCAGATGAATGACAGTACGTCCAAGCGTAGACTTGCCACATCCTGATTCACCTACAACCCCAAGGGTTTTCCCTTTTTCTATTTTAAAGGAGACACCGTCCACAGCGTGAAGGCTTCCACGCGGCGTTTTAAAGTATTTTTTTAGATTATTAACTTCCAACAAAATCGATGACATTATTGTCCCCTCGGTCGGTTGAATTTTACACATTTGACAAAGTGTCCATTAGCTACTTCATTTACAGGAATGTCCCCAAAGTGGCAGATCTCACTGGCCTCGCTGCAACGTTCAGCAAAGGCACAACCTTGCGGTAATTTTGTCGGGTCAGGCATCAATCCCGGGATTGGGTGAAGCCTGTGGACGCTTTCGTTAAAATTTGGTATCGCTCCAAAGAGCCCCAAAGCATACGGGTGGCAAGTATGGTTATATATCTGGTCAAGTGAGCCGTACTCAACAATGCTTCCTGCGTATACTATCGCAACCTTCTGACAAAGTTCGGCAACAACACCAAGGTCATGTGTGATTAAAATTAATGAGGTGTTAAACTCTCCTTTAAGTCTCTCGATGAGCTCAAGTACTTGCGCCTGTATTGTAACATCAAGCGCAGTAGTTGGCTCATCGGCGATAAGAAGAGAAGGGTTACACGCGAGTGCGATTGCAATGACTATACGCTGTTTCATACCCCCTGAAAACTGATGAGGGTATTCTGCGTGGCGGTTTCCTTCAATTCCAACAATCTCCATCATACGGCATGCCTGTTTAAGGGCTTCTCCTCTTGATATTTTGCGATGAAGCCTTATAACTTCAGCTATCTGCTCTCCTACTGTATACATAGGATTTAATGCCGTCATTGGATCTTGGAATATCATTGATATTTCGCGCCCTCTGATTTTTCTCATCGCAGATTTGCTTTTTTTAAGCAAGTTTTCGCCATTGTAGAGAATTTCTCCGCATGTGATGCGTCCCGGAGGATCGGGCACAAGGCGCATTATAGAAAGCGCTGTAGTCGTTTTCCCTGCTCCGGTTTCTCCTACAAGTCCAAGTAATTCGCCTTTTTTAAGCGAAAAACTTACATTATTTACCGCTTTTACAACATCACGTCCCGCACTGTATTCTACACATAGATTTCTTACGTCAAGGATAGTATCTCTCATAAAAATTAGCCTCTACCTTTTCAACTTTGGATCAAGCGCATCGCGCAGTCCATCCCCAAACAGATTAAATGAAAAAGCTGCAGCCATTATCGCAAGTCCGGGGAAAGTAACAAGCCACCAGTAATCGCGTATATATGTCCTGGCAGACGAAGCCATAGCCCCCCATTCAGGGGTCGGTGCCGGGACGCCAAGTCCCAAAAAACTAAGTCCTGTAGCAGTCATAATAGCTGTCGCAATACTCATTGTAGCTTGGACTATTATTGGAGCCATGCAGTTAGGAATAATATATTTCCATATTATTCTTTTATCGCTTGCACCTGTAGCATATGCTGCTTCAACAAATTCGGTGTCTTTTACCGACAAGACGGATACTCTGGTAACTCGCGCATATGATGAAATAGATCCTATCGAAATCGCTATTATCAAGTTTGTTACGCTGGGACCAAGCGCCGCAACAATAGAGATTCCAAGCAGCGTATTTGGGATTGCCATTAAAACGTCAATTAGCCTCATAAGCAGATTGTCGACAACCCCACTGTAAAAGCCCGATACAGCACCTATGATAACGCCGATTATGCAGGATATCGTAACGGAGATAATGCCGATCGACATTGATGTTCGACAACCGTAAACAACGCGCGCAAAGATATCTCGTCCGAACTCGTCTGTTCCAAACCAGTGATCTCCACTTGGGGGAAGTAATCTTTCTGCCAAGTTCTGTTTAATAGGATCATACGAGGTAAATAGACTCGGGAATAACGAACAAACTATCAGGATCAGCACAATAACCATCCCAAATACCGCCGCTTTATTACATAAAAAACGGAGAACGACTTCTTTCCACTGTCCCCGTCCAGCGACCACGACATAATTATCAATATGCATTGCGTCGTTAGTTGGCTGCTCTCGCATCTGTTATCTCTACCTTTTCCTGCTTGGTTGATTTTACGCGCTCATACTGCGAACGGATACGGGGGTCAACAAAAGCATAAACAATATCTACAAATAAATTGATAAAGGACATGGCGCATGCTATAAACAAAATACCTCCTTGTACAAGCGGCGCATTCTTATAGTTGATGGCATTTACAATGAGGTTGCCTATACCTGGGATTGAAAACACAGTTTCTATAACGGCGGCTCCACCTAAAAGTTTTGCAAAATCCGTGCCAACAACGGTTATTACCGGCAAAACAGCATTGCGAAAAGCATGTTTCATTATAACTATAAACTCGCTCTGTCCTTTTGCCCTTGCTGTACGGACATAATCCTGACGTATCGTTTCAAGCATACTTGATCGAGCCATGCGCATACAAGCAGCAAGTGTCCATGTGCTGAGTGTAAATGCAGGCAATATCCAATGCTTCCAAGATGAAAGTCCGGACGATGGAAGCCACCCAAGATGCACAGAGAACAGTATGATAAGCATAAGTCCTTCCCAGAAGCTGGGCATGGACACACCTATCATAGCTACAACGCGGGTCACGTTATCAAGAATCCCGTATTGCCTTACTGCAGATATTATTCCAAGCGTAACCCCTATAGCAACAGCAAAAAACATGCTAAGTAAGGAAAGTTTAAATGTAACAGGAAAACGGTCAACTATCTCCGTAATTACAGGCTGTCTCGTTGTATATGATATACCAAGATCGCCGGTTGCAGCGTTCTTGACGTATGAACAAAACTGAATTAAAAAGGGTCTGTCCAGTCCGTGTTCTTTGACGAAAAGAGCCTTATCCTCTTCGGTCGCCATATCGCCAAGCACGTAATCAGCTGCATTTCCGGGTGAAAAATACATCATAGAGAAGGTAATCAACGCAACCCCCAGAAGCACCGGCACCATCATTATAAGGCGTTTTAAAATAAATCTGAGCATATCGCGACTCCCCATGTATGTTTAATCAACAGAAGAATATAACAGGGAGCGTGTATTGAGTATCTATCTGCGCTCCCTGTCTTTCGGACAGAGATTTGTTATTTATAAACTACCCACTGAGTGAAGTTCGTCATATGGTCTTCTGCAGGGTGAAAAACAAATCCTTCTAACTTATCGCTTACGCCATACACAGTCGGAAGACTCATAAACGGATATGTATAGTGAATACTGTCAAGGTAGGCAGTAATCTCTTTCAGTGCTTCTTCGCGCTTTGGATCTCCGTAATAGAGTTTACGTAAATCAATAAGCATCCGGTCAAGTTTATCATCATTGCCGTTCATGCGAGAACCAAAGCTGGATTCGTAGATAATAAACACATTCGATATTTCTGTTGCCGTACCGTCACGCACAGAAGCCTGGAATTTACCGTTATGCTGCGCTTCGTAGGTTGCCAATGCACTTGATACGATATTTGCCTTTATGCCTATCTCAAACCAATACGCCTGGATAGCCTCCGCGATACGCTCGTAAATTGGCTCAGGCTGAACATGAAGATCTATACTGAAACCGTTTTCATAACCGGCTTCTTTCATAAGCTCCTTAGCCTTGTCTACATCATAAGGTATAGGCTCTGTCTTTATGTAGCCGTCCATAATTGGAGGACAGTAACCATCCAGTGGAGTTCCTACTCCATTGGTAACAGCATTCGTCAGGGAAACTTTGTCTATGGCAAAAGCCATGGCTTCGCGTACTCGTATATCTTTGAAAAACTCTTCCTGCATGCTTAATACAACTGTAAAATAACGGTAGGAGTCTCCTTGCTCTATGTGACACCCCTCTATATCATTAACACGCTGAATATCAGAACCTTCAATGTAATATGCGATGTCCGCCCCACCTGTTTCAAGTTCGATAACACGTGAAGTCGATTCCGGTATAAACTTGATGATTATATTCTCCGTTTTAGCCGGTTCACCGTGATAATACTCGTTGCGTGTAAGTTTTATGTGTGTGCCAGAAACCCACTCCTCTAACTTATAAGGTCCGGTGCCAATAGGATTGCGGGCGAAACTATCTTCCCCCATTTCCTCAAACGCGGCTTTACTTACCAGACTGCCACGCCCTGTACTTAACGTATTCGAGAACGGTGCCCATGCCTGCTTAAACTTTAATACCATATTATATTTATCTATTATCTTGGAGTTTTCTATATCAATAAAAGAGAAGTGAGAAGCACTCTTCGGAGATTTCTGGAGGCGCTCAAACTCCCAGAGAATATCGTCAGTCGTCAGCTCTGTTCCGGTAGAAAACTTAACCCCTTCTTTTATTTTGCATTTTAATGTTGTTGGGGTTTCAAATTCATATGTATCCATCAGTTCATTGAATATTATCCCATCGGGGCCAAGCTCGAAAAGATTCTCCATAATAAAGTTCAATACGATCGTAATTGCATCCGCATTTGCACTTGCCGGATCTAACGTCGCCGGTTCCGCAGCTATCACCAGTGTAATAGTATCTTGTGGTATCTTTTCAATATTATTCGTGGTTACCACCGCGGAGTTTGTCGTGCTGTCATCAGAGACAGCATTCTCTTGCTTGCCTCCGAAAAATAGATAGAGCCCAATACATACCACAAAGACTAATGCTGCTGCCATATATTTTTTCATACCAGCGCCTCCTTATTGAGTTTTTAGAGATTACAGCCTTTTTGAATATCCTTGACCAATCACACATTATTGTGTTATTATGCCCGATATTGTTTATAACCTAAACATGGGTTGATTATAAATTTTTCTTGTACCAGTGTCAAGCATTTTAACAGACATAAATAAAATATAAAGTTGTTAATTCTCTAAACACAAAAGGAATGATTACGCAAATGTTACTATCAGAAGAGCTTATTAAGCGTTTTATGGCAGTAGACCCCGCAACAATAGGACATTATATCGGTGGTGGGTATATGCGTCCCGAGATGAAGGCTTTAAACATCGGAGAGAGAAAAATGGTTGGCCCGGCATACACACTGAGGATTCCCGGTAAAGATTCTTGTGGTATATACTATGCTATTTCAAAAGCACCCAAAGGCTCAGTTATTGTCGTTGACCGCTGTGGGGATAACACCTTTGCATGCTGTGGAGAAATGGTAGCTCTCTACGCACAAGGGCGAGGAATGGCCGGTCTTGTTATTGACGGTCCAGCCACCGACTCAATTGCTATACGCAAACTTGATATGCCTGTATTTTGCACAGGCATATCGGCAGTAACAACGGTTATCCTTGGAGTTACCGGCGAAGTGCAGATTCCTGTCGTATGTTCAGGAACTATAGTCAACCCCGGTGATATTGTTTTCGGCGACGCTGATGGAGTCGTCGTCCTACCTCCTAACGGTTACGAAGAAGCCCTGCGCAAGTCAGAGGAATCTGTACAGGCTGAAATAAACCAGAGAAAAATCTTTGCTCGTGGAGAATTGCCGGGCTGGGACATTGAAAAACTTTTTGAAACGGACACGGTTTCCATGCTTTTAAAATTAAGAAACCACGAGTCATTATAGATCAACCGCGACCTATGAAATAGCTATTGTCCGGTTAACAAGAAGCTTAATACCCCCGTCATGTAGCGGTATTGTGTCTTTCATCAAACTGTAGGAAGCTTCGGCAGATTGAAATCCCAATCAGAAATGAGCATTCTCCCGTAGCCGTTCTTAGGGCTTGTTTGAAAAATAATAAAACACGTCAGAGCAACAAATTATAGTCAATTAACTGTACAAGAGTGACGATATGTAATATACTATCAGCATG
>CAZEPM010000082.1:0-8657 GCA_964514145.1 uncultured Bacteroides sp. | reverse complement strand
CATGTCTGATTCGTATAACTAACGGCTTCGCTGTTTGCTGAAAGTCAAAACAGAAAAAAGGCGCATCTGCTTGATGCGCCTTTTATGACTGGAACGACAAAGTTTAAAGTTGCGTGATCACACGGCTTTCTAAGCTGGGCTACCTGGATTCGAACCAAGAAAAACAGGACCAGAATCTGTTGTGTTACCATTACACCATAGCCCAAAAAATGTCTCACTGAACCTCGTGAGCGGTAAGACGCTGCAAAGATACAATTTTTTCATTAGATACAAATATTGACATAGACTTTTTCCTAAAAAAAACAAATTCCCGCGATATTTAAGCATGACACTTTCAAGTATTACATAAATCCATGTATTTTTGTGAACTATTAGTATCGTACAGCTTTTAAAGGCTTAATAAGTAACCCAACTTTTAAAATGAACCAATTAGTAAAATATATAACTGAAAGCATACAAGGGAAAAAAGGAAAACATATTACTATTGCAGATCTAACAAACATAGAAGATACAATCTGTGATTATTTTGTCATTTGTCAAGGGAATTCACCAAGCCATACGCAATCTATTACAAAAAATATATATGACCTTATTCATAACAATCTAAAAGAGAAACCTTTATCAGTCAGCGGTTTTGAAAATGCACAGTGGATTGCTATGGATTACAGCGATGTAATGGTACATATTTTCTTACCTGAACCACATGATTTCTACGATTTAGAACATTTGTGGGAAGACGCTCAATTAACAACAATTTCTGACATCGATTAATAACAACTATGAGTTCAAACAATAATAAACAACAACCCAAAGGCGGAATGCCTAGATTCAGTCTCAATTGGTTTTATGCGCTCCTGATCATTGTATTAGGCGTTCTTTATTTCACCAATGAAGACGGTGGAATGAGCAAAAGCATCACCTATACTGAATTTGAAGACTATGTAGAAAAAGGATACGTTACCAAAATAGTTTCCTACAACGACAATTCAATGGATGTATATATCAAACCTGAATATGCACCTGAAGTATTTAAAACGGATGCAGATAAAATTGGTCGTAGTCCAATGGTCACAACAAGAATTGGTTCATCTGATTCTGTTGAGAAACTGCTAAAAGAGCAAGAAGTATCCCATCCCGAATACAAAATCGGTTTAGAATATAAAGAAAAGACAAATTATTTAATGTCTATTATCTTCAATATTCTACCCATTGCCTTAATCATCATCGTGTGGATATTTCTTATGCGACGCATGAGTGGAAGTTCAGGAGCGGGTTCCGGTGTATTCAATGTCGGAAAATCTAAAGCGCAAGTATATGAAAGAGGAAGTGCTACACGTATAACTTTTAAAGATGTAGCCGGACAAGCGGAAGCTAAACAAGAAGTACAAGAGATTGTAGATTTCTTGAAAAAGCCACAGAAATATACTGAACTCGGAGGTAAAATACCCAAAGGCGCTCTGTTAGTTGGTCCTCCGGGAACAGGCAAAACCTTATTAGCCAAAGCTGTTGCCGGGGAAGCAGATGTGCCGTTTTTCTCTCTTTCAGGTTCAGATTTCGTAGAAATGTTCGTTGGCGTAGGCGCATCACGTGTACGCGATTTATTTCGTCAAGCTAAAGAAAAATCTCCTTGTATCATCTTCATAGATGAAATTGATGCTGTCGGACGGACACGTGGCAAGAATCCGGCAATGGGTGGTAACGATGAACGCGAGAACACACTCAATCAGTTACTGACCGAGATGGATGGTTTCGGTTCAAATAGTGGGGTCATTATTCTAGCAGCAACCAATCGTGTAGATATCTTAGATAAGGCCTTATTACGTGCCGGACGTTTTGACAGACAAATACATGTTGATCTTCCGGATTTAAACGAACGTAAAGAGGTTTTTGGGGTACATCTACGTCCTATCAAAATAGACGACACGGTAGATGTTGATTTGTTAGCTCGCCAAACACCGGGTTTTTCCGGAGCTGATATTGCCAATGTTTGTAACGAAGCGGCACTTATCGCTGCACGTCATAACAAAAACACAGTTAGTAAACAAGACTTCCTAGACGCCGTAGATCGTATTATCGGCGGATTAGAAAAGAAAACAAAAGTTATGACGCAGAATGAGAAACGGACTATTGCTTTACATGAAGCCGGCCATGCTACCCTATCATGGTTCCTCGAATATGCAAACCCCTTAATCAAAGTAACAATCGTTCCACGCGGACGTGCATTAGGTGCTGCTTGGTATTTACCAGAAGAAAGACAAATAACCACAAAAGAACAAATGTTGGATGAAATGTGTGCGCTGTTAGGTGGACGTGCTGCAGAAGAATTGTTTACAGGGCATATTTCTACCGGCGCGATGAACGACCTTGAACGTGTGACCAAACAGGCTTATGGCATGATTGCATACGCAGGTATGAGTGATAAATTGCCCAATTTATGCTATTACACAAATACAGAGTACAGCTTTAACAAGCCATATAGTGAAAGAACAGCTCAACTGATGGATGAAGAAGTACAAAAAATGGTTAATACACAATATGAACGGGCTAAAATATTGCTCCTGCAACATAAAGAAGGACACAACCAATTGGCTCAACTTTTAATGGAACGAGAAGTAATTTTTGCAGAAGACGTAGAACAAATCTTTGGCAAACGTCCATGGGCTTCACGCTCTGAAGAAATATTGTCTGATCCGGATAATACGTCAACCGAACAAGACAAAAAGGAGCAACCGTCAACAACGGAGGAGTCTCAATCAGATACCACACCAAATCATTTGCAACAAACTGAAGAATCCGATAAAAAGATTACAAACGAAAAAGCTGAAGAAATAAAAGAATAAACCATTTTATAAATCCATTGTAGTGAATAATTTTATTCAAAGAACTATTACAGGAATAATATTCGTAGTTTTACTTGTAGGCTGTATCTTATATAGTCCCCTATCTTTCGGTATCTTATTTACGATTATCACAGCACTTACCGTATGGGAATTTAGCCAATTAGTCAACCAACATGAAAACATTACGATCAATCCATTTATCACAACCATAGGCGGTGTATATTTATTTCTGGCTATATACACATACAAACAGATGATGGTAGACGATCGTATATTTGTTCCTTATCTGATAATATTGGTGTACATGCTAATCCGTGAGCTCTACCTCAAGCGGCCTAATCCCATTCACAACTGGGCTTTTTCTTTCATGAGTCAGCTCTATGTCGCTTTGCCGTTTGCTCTACTGAATATCTTAGCATTTCAAAACAGTGAAAATCCAACGATTGCAGAATATAGTCTGGTATATACTCCTATCTTACCTCTGGCCATATTCATTTTTAACTGGAGCAACGACACCGGAGCATATTGTATCGGTGTGTTATTTGGCAGACATCGATTGTTTGAACGTATATCTCCCAAAAAGTCATGGGAAGGCTCAATAGGCGGAGCTATTATTTGTGTAATCGTGTCACTTATCATGGCCTATTTTTTCCCGGAGCTCACATGTGTAGAATGGATAGGATTTGCATTAGTCGTTGTGGTTTTCGGAACATGGGGTGATTTAGTCGAATCACTATTGAAACGCACATTAGGCATTAAAGATTCCGGGCATATCTTGCCGGGACATGGTGGCATGTTAGATCGTTTCGATAGTACTATGTTAGCCGTACCCGCAGTAATTGTTTACCTTTATACACTTACTCTGTTTTCATAAGCCAATAACTGAGTTATGATTGTTTGCATTGCTGAAAAGCCTAGTGTTGCCAAAGACATTGCAGATGTATTGGGAGCACATACACATCATGAAGGTTATCTAGAAGGTAATGGATATCAAGTAACATGGACTTATGGACATCTTTGTTCTCTAAAAGAGCCACACGAATACACACCCACATGGAAAACTTGGAGCCTAAGTAGTTTACCCATGATCCCGTCACGTTTTGGCATAAAACTAATAGCAGATTCAGGTATCGAAAAACAGTTTAGAATCATTGAACGTCTGATGAAACAGGCAGAAAGCATCATAAACTGTGGTGATGCTGGACAAGAAGGTGAACTGATACAACGATGGGTCATGCAAAAAGCGGGAGCACGATGTCATGTTAAACGGTTATGGATATCATCATTGACAGAAGAATCTATCCGTGAAGGATTTGCTCACCTGAAAGATCAACAGGAGTTTCAATCACTATATGAAGCTGGACTGTCACGTGCTATTGGTGATTGGATGCTTGGAATGAACGCAACTCGACTATACACGCTAAAATACGGACAAAACAAGCAAGTACTTTCCATCGGCCGCGTGCAAACGCCCACTTTAGCACTGATTGTCAACAGACAACTCGAAATTCAGAACTTTCAGCCCAAACAATATTGGGAACTTAAAACAACATACCGCAACACCTTATTTTCTGCAACAGTTCGAAAAAGTGACGAGAAGTTGATAGAAGAATACACTACACAAAACGAAAGTAAAACCGAATCCCGGAAAAAGAAAAAAGAAAACAACCGGGGGATTCCACCTATACTGAAAGAAGAAGATGGCCGCAGTCTATTGGAACGCATCAAAGACAGTCTATTTGTCATAACAGACGTGAAAAAGAAAAATGCGACAGAAGCCCCTCCACACTTGTTCGATCTGACATCACTGCAAGTAGAATGCAACAAAAGATATGCATATTCAGCAGATGACACTCTACGGATCATACAATCACTGTATGAAAAGAAACTCACAACATACCCACGTGTCGACACAACTTTCCTTAGTGAAGACATCTACCCTAAATGTCCCAATATTCTGCAAGGGTTGCGCGACTATGCCTCTCTGACCGAACCTTTAAAAGGAAAGAAACTTAACAAATCCAAGAAAGTTTTCGACAATACCAAAATCACTGACCATCACGCCATCATTCCAACAGGAGTATCACCCACCCATCTCACAGATATGGAACATCATGTGTTCGACCTAGTGGCACGTCGCTTTATTGCATCATTTTATCCAGACTGTAAGTATGCGACAACCACCGTATTGGGCGAAACAAACGGAATTGAATTTAAAGCAACAGGCAAACAGATTCTTGATTCAGGATGGCGTCTCGTATTTCTTAAAGAAAGAAAAACAGAAGACGAAAAGGAATCAGACGATGAGAAAACACTTCCCGTCTTCACAAAAGGTGAAAGCGGTACACACTACCCGGAATTAATGGAGAAATGGACACAACCGCCTAAACCCTATACCGAGGCAACTCTTTTACGCGCAATGGAAACAGCTGGCAAACTAGTTGACAATGACGAATTGCGAGACATATTAAAAGAAAATGGCATAGGACGCCCCTCAACCCGAGCCGCAATCATAGAAACATTATTCAAACGCCGCTATATCCGTCGGGAAAAGAAAAATCTGATCGCTACCCCAACAGGCATTGAACTAATTTCCCTTATTCATGAAGAGTCACTCAAGTCAGCAGAACTTACCGGTATCTGGGAAAAGAAACTTAGAGAAATAGAACGGAAAAACTATGACCCCAGACAATTTTTGGACGAGTTAAAACAGATGGTAACAGAGATAGTACATAACGTTTTATCTGACAACACCCATCGTCGCATCCCCGTCCCCGTTCAAGAAAACATTGCAGAAGAACTAGAAAAAAAATCTAAACGACGTGTCACGAAAAAGAAAAATACAACACGCCGACAAGTTGCAACATCCGCCAACACCATTCAGATAGGACAACCCTGTCCCCTATGCGGCAAAGGGCACATCATCAAAGGCAAGACAGCCTATGGTTGCTCCGAATGGAAAAACAAATGCAACTTCCGACAACCATTTGAAAAATAAGGTATTATAAATATTTTTTATATTGCCAGCCTTAAACATCAAAACAAGCATAATCGCATGTTAAAAATCTCTCCCTCCTTCTATTGTAAATAAAGAAAGCATAGCAGCTATTCCCAATGATACAGATGTACTGATAACCCATCAGCCGCCGTTTGGCATTTTGGATTCAGACGAGCAGTGGCATTATGGTGATACCGACTTACTGGATAAGACTAAACTCGTCAAGCCCAAGCTACATTTGTTCGGTCATATCCACGCAGTTTTTGGAACCGTAACGTTAAATGATACAACGTTCTCGAATGCGGCATTACCTGAACAGGATCATTTTGTACAAGAAAGAATAACGGTATTACCCATTTTGCCAAAGCGTTGACTCAATTTATCAATCATATCCACACTCATCGTATGCAGGTCGTATTGAGGCTTCCATCCCCACTCTTCTCGAGCGCAAGTATCATCCAATGAATTAGGCCACGACTCTGCAATGCTTTGGCGAAGCGGATCAACTTTATATACCATTTTGAAATCAGGACACAGTGCACATATCTCACAATAAACAATCTCTGGATCAAAACTCATAGAAGCAATATTAAACGAATTGCGATGTTTCAGTTTAGACGGGTCTACTTCCATAATCTCAATAGCAGCACGTAATGCATCCGGCATATACATCATGTCCATAAACGTACCAGCAGCAATCGGACATTCGAACACTTCCTTTTTTACGGCCGCATAATAAATATCCACAGCATAATCTGTCGTGCCACCACCCGGAGGTGTAACATAAGAGATTAATCCCGGGAAACGTACAGAACGAGTATCAACTCCATAACGCCTATAGTAATAATCACTCAACATTTCACCCGTAACCTTTGTTATGCCATAGATCGTACGTGGATTCCGAATCGTATCTTGCGGTGTCTTATCCTTGGGACTTTCCGGTCCAAACGAACCGATAGAACTAGGTGTAAATACAGCACATCCTTTTTCGCGAGCAATTTCCAAGATATTCAATAAACCATTCACGCCTATTTTCCATGCCAACAGAGGTTTGGACTCGGCCACAGCTGATAACAAAGCGGCTAGATTATAAATAGTATCAATCTTATAGCGATCTATTGCTGCTGCTATTTGCTGCGCATCCGTTATATCAACAACAGCAGATGGGCCGCTCTCTAACAATTCTCCCTTAGGCTCAGCACCATGTATGTAGCCGGCTACAATATTGCCAGTATACTGTTTTCTCAACAACATGGTCAACTCCGAACCTATTTGTCCCGTAGAACCGATGATCAACACATTTCTCATACAGTTTTAGTATTTAAGTTATTTTTGAAGACAAAGGTAAGTTCTTTAATGAATATTCATCGTATTTTCTACTATATATTTTGTTTATAAAGGGAAAAAGTAGAACTTTGTCAAAACCATTAATATTTATAGTTATGTATGGACAAATGAAAGAATTCCTCACAAAGGAACTGCAAGACATCCGCGAAGCCGGATTATACAAAAACGAACGAATAATCATCACACCCCAACGAGCAAGCATTAAAGTAAACAAAGGAGAAGAGGTTTTGAACTTTTGTGCGAACAACTATCTCGGACTGTCCGACAATCCACGTCTGATCGAAGCTGCCAAACGAACCATGGACACACACGGATTCGGCATGTCGTCCGTACGTTTTATCTGTGGAACTCAAGATTTACACAAGCAACTTGAAGCCGCAATTTCCGATTTCTTCAAGACGGAAGACACCATTCTATATGCTGCATGCTTCGATGCCAACGGAGGACTATTCGAGCCACTGTTTGGCGAAGAAGATGCCATCATATCCGACGCACTCAATCACGCCTCGATTATCGACGGTGTCAGACTCTCGAAAGCAAAACGCTACCGCTATGCCAATGCTGATCTGGCCGATCTGGAACGTTGTCTGCAAGAAGCACAAGCACAACGCTTCCGCATTATCGCTACAGATGGAGTCTTCTCTATGGACGGAAACGTAGCACCCATCGATAAAATTTGCGACCTCGCAGAAAAATACGATGCTCTCGTAATGGTCGACGAATCACACTCTGCAGGAGTCGTAGGCGCCACAGGCCGAGGTGTAGCCGAGCACTTCAAAGCATACGGACGCATTGACATTTTCACCGGAACACTCGGAAAATCATTTGGCGGAGCCATGGGTGGATTCACCACCGGACGGAAAGAAATTATCGAACTCTTGCGCCAACGCTCACGCCCCTACCTCTTCTCAAACTCCGTTGCCCCGGCCATCATAGGTGCAAGCCTCGAAATGTTTAAAATCTTAGCCGAAAACAACACGCTGCATGACAAGCTCATGGAAAATGTAGCCTACTTCCGCGACCACATGATTGAAGCAGGATTCGACATTAAGCCAACCCAATCAGCCATCTGCGCCGTGATGCTCTACGATGCCAAGCTCTCACAAGAATTCGCCGCACGCATGCAAGAAGAAGGCATCTACGTCACAGGATTCTACTATCCGGTCGTGCCGAAAGGACAAGCTCGCATCCGGGTACAACTTTCTGCCGGACATGAAAAAACTCATCTCGACAAAGCAATCGCTGCATTCATCAAGGTTGGAAAAGAACTCAACGTATTAAAATAAAACAACAAGATTAATCAAGCACACAGACAAGTAAACGGAATCCATTTCCTTCACTTCCCAAACAACCGAGGCATGCCCATTTCCAACAACGGTATGCCTCACTTTTTATTCCAACGGAATCCGGTAAGTCAAACCACACCTCATCTCAGTTGCGCAACACAATTTGACAATCATCCAGACTATCTA
>CAZEPM010000081.1:0-8707 GCA_964514145.1 uncultured Bacteroides sp. | reverse complement strand
ATTCCCACTCGCTCCCGTCAGGCATATTCTAAACGGATTTGCTTATGGGATTTAGCTCAGAGTATTTGTATTGTTTTCATTATCCAGATAGTTTGGGCTATCTGATTTTTTGTTGCCATAGTGTTGCCAGAAGCATTGCGGCTTATTTTGACTGTTTTCTCAATGCTTCTATTGCGCTGAAAATGTCTACATCTGCGGTTTCTTTGGACCATTCATCCCAAAAATCAATCGTTGCACTCTTGGGCTTCATATTCGGAGGTGTAATCCGGATTCTACTCGGCAACAAACTTGCGTCACCAACAACGAGGGCTTCCCCAATGTCTAATATCGGGAGCATTTCCGCATAGTCACCTAAGCTGTCGGGCAAAAGGCGTTTTACAACGGATTGATCGTCAACATTAGTCAAACGCATAGCTATAAAATTATTGCTTTGGCTCAATACAGTACGATTTACTTCAGAAGGTCGCTGCGAAATAACTACTAAACCAATTCCATATTTTCTTCCTTCTTTTGATATTCGTTCAAAAGTAACTAAACTTGCGTCGTCAATGCTTTTCTCGGTATTGGCAGGGATATACAAGTGTGCTTCATCACAGAAAATTGCTATTGGATGTCTATGCTCAACAGTTGTCCATTGTTGAACCGAAAAGATCACACGAGCAATAAGAGATACTATTAAGGGGAGAATATCTGACGGCACCTCGGAAAAGTCAATGATCTTTATGCCTTTTTTGCCGTTAACCGAAGGTAGCATTAACTTACTGCAGAGCGTACTCATATAATCGTAATTCAACAAATCCTCCTCTGATGCAAACATAAAGTTCAGGCGTTTATCTTTTTGCTTGGTTTCCAAGCGCTGGATAAAACGTGTGAGTTTTCCGTTATATGGTCCTTGCTTTTCGCTCCTGGCTCCGGGAACCATTTCCGTATCTTTATCTTTTAAGGTTTTTAGGAGTAGGTCAAGGCTATATGGAACAGGGCTATCCAATGTGATGTTTGCTTCCATTTCAGCTTTGTCCGCATTTCTCAGAAATTCTTTCTTTCCTTCAATGACTGCATTACTAAACATCATGGCTTGGTTAGGCGCATTATTGTCGCTTCTATCAAGCATTAGTGACAACATTTCCTCATAAGTGAGCAGCCAATACGGTAGGAAAAGCATTCCTTCTCTCATTTCATCATTCGGGCCGGCTACTTTGAGATGGGTAAAGCTTTCACCTTGCAGAGGGGAGTACTCGCCATGAATATCAAACAGGATCGCATCTGCCGATTTGAGGGCTGCAACTTGTTCAAGTATTTTAGCTACGCACCACGATTTTCCAGAGCCTGTACTACCAACAATTACCGCATGGCGTTGAAATAATTTGTTCCCATTAAGCCATGCTGTAGCATCTTCATCGATAGAGTAATTACCGATTTGTAAGCTAACTGCATCTTCACCTTCAGGAATAGAAGATATTGCTTGCATGAAACGTTTAAGCCTATCCCCATGTATAAGATGGCATTCAGCATTTATGGTTGGCACGGTAGCTAAAGAGCGGCGAAAGACATTATCTTTCCCTGCGTCCCTGTCGAAGTGCGTTCCGATTAAAATCACCTTTATAATATTAAATCCAAAGTCAGGAGATAGATCTGCAGCAGGATCACTATACGCTGACTTGCGTATAATTTTTGATACCAGCCCGATTAAGTGTTGTCCAATTTTAGAGCTCTGAATAGAAATAAGATGGTTTACTTGTAATCCGCGCAACTTATCATCGTTTTCTACTTTCACTATCACAGTAGATGTATCTACGCTTTCGACAGTACCGAGCAATTCATCAGGCGCATATTCAAAAATGCTCATTATATCCCTCCTTACCAAATCTCCAAAAAGTTATCTAAAAGCCAGTACTGCCCTTCATATACTTCTTCCCATCCATTACCATATACTTTTGTATGAGTGTCGTCTGCCAATTCAAAAATTAAGTACTTGCTTATCCCCGCTTCAATAATATGTTTTTTACATGCCGGTGTCATTGTTCTTGCAAGAATAACAATAGGTTTGCCTTTTGAAATCTGTGTTAAAAGCTTCGGCTGAATATGTTCATCATTAAATCCGTATCCAACACAAAGGTACGCCCCAGCTTGCACAAATGCATTATCAGCTTCGGAAATAATAGTTCTATAAGGTTCATCATGAGTACTACTGTACTTTTCTTTGCCCGGAGGGATAATTAAGGGTTGAAAGTTATCTGGGATAGCTCGTGCAAAGGGGAAAGACACAGTTGTCCCATCTGAAGCACTGAACCAGTCCAATGATCCATGAACCTTCCATATATCAACAACTCTTTCACGAACCCGCATTCGCCTTGTTTTTAGTGGGCCTGAGGGGAGTTCTAATTTTTTAACCAATCCCCCTTCAAAACCGGTGACAGCAGTTGCACCAACTCCATCAACAGCATACTCCACCAAGCGATCATAATTAGTTGTTACAATAACAGCCTTATTAGGCGTAGGTGCAATTACTTTTTTGATCAAAGCAACTAACGCCTTAGGCGGTTCTATGGGGTGTTGATCAAAATACAGCAAATCACTTTTATTGACGGTAGTCCATACAACAGTTCGAATTTCTTGTAGTGTTTCAGGTTGAAGGGTTACACGATCAATTGCGCCTTCGAGTCCAATGTCATCTACAGCGGTACAAAAATTGTTGTAATTAGGATCTGAGATTACAATATTCGATTTCTTTATTTCTTCTGCCAGACCGCCCATAGAAGGAAGCTCATATGGCATGGATGCGCCTGAGCCTAAAACTATCAAAGGGCTATTCTCCAAATACCCTTGGAGCAAACTCATGCAGCCACTCCATTCCACAGATTTTCCTCCTTTTTATTCTATAGAAAGCGTTCCATCTATAAAAGTTGCTGGATATAATCGCATGGTCGCCTTTGGAAGCACAACAATATATGCAAATGCTGTTTCTTTCCCAAAGTAATCATGCAATAGTGTTTTACCATCCGCACAAAACTCACTGCATCCGGTAAAGAACACAAATATGTAAATTTAACCGTTTTTTGCGAGATATTTCATACAATTTACTTCAAATGTAACTGCTTGTCCCTCACCAAAGGCCATGCGATGAACACTGGCATCGGCAGAAACAATACTATCGAATTTACACACAACGGTTCCACTTATATGCGCTTACGCTGATTTTTACGGATTATTCTACGATTGCGCAGTTTTTCCCAAATACTATGAAGCATACTAATTTCTTGCGCGGATAATCCAAGTCCATTCTGTAGCAAAATAACATCTGTATACGCCAAGATTTTATCAATTTCGCCATTACGTTGCCAGCAATCAATCATTTGTAAATCCAACTGACTGGCCGTTTGCATAGGAATGCGAATTCTCCGGACTTCCCCTGGTTCAAAAGTGAGAACGCCTCCGCCATAGCTTCTTCCAAGCGTTTCACTTAAGGAGAATGTGTATGTGTTTAAAAAAGCTGCTGTAACCTGCTTTCCATCAATCCCCTCTAAGAACCTTATCTTATGGAGAGTATCTGTGACAAGGGCCTTCCTATTATTTAGAATCATCCTCGGATACAAATGCGCTTGGCGAATTAGGAAAGCATCAGCACACCAAGTCTGCGATACATGATACCACTTTGGCCTTATACGGCATTTATAATTCTTGTTAAATCCTTTTTCTTCACCCCACTGGATATATACCTTCTCTTCATCAGTTAAAGCATCAAACTCCTTATTTCCAGGCGCAAAGAAAAATACCTTTTTCCCTAACTCAATCAGATCGCGGTAATCCTCATTTGTTAATTGCACGCCTTTTAATTGCTCAGAACGGCTAATGATAGGGATAACACTCTGCTGAAGATTGAATTCATCCACTGTTGCCCGGTTCATGATGAAAAAGTCATTCTCGCCACTTACAAGGCCAACATTCACTTCAAATAAATCGGTTGCGTTGGAAATTCTCGGATCACTATTAAGCCGTTTCAGTAGCTCCAACTCTTCGTTGGACAAATAGTATTTAACCCATTTGTCACGGCTATGGTCGACCTCCTTTAGCTCAGTATTTTCTAAGCATGTTTGACCTTGTGCAATCAAATCTGCCATGTCATTAAGTTCTACGACACGAATACCGTGTTTGTCACAGCCTCTTTCGCCCAGCAAAAGAATTACTTCCTGCTGTATATCATCAAAGACCAAGCGTTTGAATGTAATAAGCGTTAGCTTGTCAAAAAACGTGCTGAGGAACTGCCTCGCTTCAGCAGCGTAATCGACCTGGAACAATTCAGCAGGAATTACCATTCCTACACGACCATTTGGCTTTAATGCTTTACAAGAAAGCACCAAGAACGGGAGCCAAATATTCGTTAGGCGATTAGGCTGAAATCCATGTTTATTCATTAAGGCGAATGCTATTTTACGATACTCCTCCGTAAAATGCTGATAGCGAATAAAAGGTGGATTTCCAACTATCACATCAAATTGAGTCTGGCCTTCAATCTTCTCTTGGTAATACGTGAAAAAGTCTTTACATACCACTTTTGTGCCATACTGTGCAGATTTTTTGGCTTCAGCATCATCCAATTCAATTCCGAGTATATTTTCACGAATTTGCTTATCTGTAGCGCCCAACTCTCTATAACGAGTGGTTACAGCGTTCAAGAAACTACCGTCACCACAACTGGGCTCTAAAACAGAATCAGTTGTGGCTCGGATCGCCCATTCAGCGATAAATTCAGAAATTTTGTCGGGGGTATAGTATCCGCCTCTCAATTTGTTATATCCTTCAATCGGTTTCATAACTGCTCCTCGACTTCTTGGGGTTCTACTTGATATAGCGAATCAATAGCACGGTTCAAATCAGAGTTAAGTGCTGTAATGGAATTCTCCAAAACTGTGCGGCGAGCAGCATTTGGCGCAGCAGCTAATCGCTCTTTCAACTGCATGATGTTTTGCACCATCTCAACAATCTGCTGGTGTTTGGCAACTTCTGTAGGATTTTCAAAATCAATCTTGTATATCGGTAAGGTTGCAATAAACTGCTTTCCATGAGAGTAATAGTCACCTCTAAAAATACTTGCTTTACTTTTAACCAATAGCTCCATTAACCAATGATTTAAGATGGCTTGAATATAGAAAATTGACTCCTGAGAAGAATGTTTCATCTCTATACCATAAAACGGGCCATTTCCACCACCGGTAAATGCAATCATTTCACTATCATAAACATAATTTGAACCAGTAGACAGTACGGGCCATACCAAATGTTCACCAAAAAGAAAACGGCGAATGCTTTGGCTACGTCCAAACGCAAACCATTTATCTTCCCTACGACCAGTCATTTTTCTCCTATCCAATTTTTCCCTATACTCACTTAAATAAGCCAATGCATATGGGAACTTCTCAGACATCTCCGAAAGACTGTACAATGCAGGCTTACCATTCACTGCTTTATATGGGAAGATAATATAGCAGTTAGCCACAATCTTTTCGTAGCTTGTGATTTGAGTATCGTATATACCCTTTCGCAATATTCCCTTTTCTACCTTAAATTCTTTCTGCTGGTTATGAAAATAAACATAATTTTCATCTTCAGAATCTGCGTAGATAATGTATATATCATCTGCACTTGTTTGCAATCCGACAAAAATATCTGCCAAAGTAGAAAGGGGAACGCAAGATTCTGAAATAGCATCCAGGTGAGCAATGATATTTTGCGGGAGGAACGACCATGGCCGACCCGTAATATATGCTTCAGGATATGTCATGCATTCCGTGTTATGGTTAAAGAGAAATTGATTCCAATCCTGCACAAAACCAATTTCAAATTCGGTATTTTCCTGTTTAGAAAGCACCAGAATACAGGTGTAGGTGCTTCTATTCTTAAAAACCTGATAAGTACCAAAGTGAAGAATTTTTCTGACTGCTGAATTACTTGTAAGTAATTCTCTCAACTTGGTGCCGGCCTGGATGTTCATGAATTTGTGCGGAACAATATAACCCAGTATGCCGCCATTGTCCAGCAACGCATGGCCTTTTTCAATAAACAGATAATATTTATCGAGCGTGTCCGTTTGCGCCGTCACGTAAGGAGAAAAATCGCTCTTATAAAAGTCGTACTCTTCTCGAGAATAATGCACCATATTCTGCACACGAATATACGGCGGATTACCGATGATTGCATCAAACTTTCTACCTCCAAACTCCCTATCCCAGTCAAATAGCTTTAATTTGTTCATCAAAGGAATGTTTTGATATATGGAACGATCAAATCGCGCATAAGACATATCTACAAGGCTGTTTCCATTTTTTATATTCTCATCCAGGTTAGGAAGAATACGATGGTGCGTGCGCTGATGAAATGCTTCCACTTCTTCCAGAGAGGAATTTTCTAATGCCTTCAACAACAAGCTGAACTTTGACACTTCCACAGCAAGAGGATCAATATCTACTCCAAAAATGTTATTTTTCAGAATAGCACGCTTTTTTTCGTAGGATAGAAGATAGTTTGAGCTACCTGCCAGCTGATAAATATCGCCTCGCTGTTCTGCATTATCTTTATCGTGATTTAAATAATACTCAATATGATGATTTACGATATACTCAAATGCAGAAAGCAAAAAATTTCCAGATCCACAGCAAATATCTGCAATACGATACTGGGCTACTTCTTCAGGTGTCTTACCTGTATATAGCGGACTCAGCGTTTCCTCAACAATAATATCTGTTATGTTCTTAGGCGTGTTGACGGCTCCCTGCGAGTCAACAGCTTCAGGTTTCTCCTGCGCCTCAATATGACCATTCTCTCGAATTGTCAAAACCTCATCCAAAAATAATTCATAAATTTGTCCAATAATATACGGATCAATTACACCAAACTCATAAGAGTTATTCGGATAGTACAGGCTCTGGAAAATATCAATAATAACCGTATCAGATATAGTAAGCCGGTCTTCTTCTAAAAGCTCAAAAAGGCCAGAATCATACTTCTGATCTGCTACTGTAAACAATGTTCTCAGCTCTTGATATGTGGTGATAGCTTTGAGTGACTCATAATTTTCAAAATATCTATCCTCGCAAATGCGCAAGAAAATTATCCTGTTGAGTACTCTTTGGACAAAAATATTGAGTGTCTCAACATCGACGCCGGGATTATTACGGAGAATATCTTCACCGAGCATATTTCTCCAGTTTCTGATCTGATCCAAGAAATACCGATCAAACGGTTCACGGCGCAAGGCACCACGAATATTACCAAACTGACGCTCAAATTCTCCTTCGAGAACAGCTTCCTTTGACAACATATTGTAAATTTCTTGAAAGTGCTCTACATACTCATCGAAATGATAATGGGCAATCATTGCAACACCAATATCATCGCCCTCTTTCGGGCGGACAGAACAGTCATAAATGTACAGATCAGTAAAATTAGTCAATACAGAGATTTTTAGATTTCCGCTCCATCCATACCGGCGTAACTGGAATGCAGGGGCTGCATCAACTGTGAGGTTTACTGCAGGTTTCTTTGTTTCAAGAAAATATAGTACTTCCGTACCGACCTTAAAGGAGTAGTCAGGTTTTTTGCTCCGATGCACGCCATCTTCTTCTACAACAACTGTGGCTTCATGGGTAACTTCCCGCAAATGCTGTGGTAGGCCGCGTTCATTATCCACATCCCAACCAAGCAGTTTGAAAAAACGGTTTACAAAATCAACACGTACCTGAGTTTCATTATAGGTGGGCCGCTGGAATTGCGGATAATTATTGCGATAAGTTTGAACAAGTTCGGCAACGTGTCCTCTCAGCGCAGTCAACATTTCTGGTGTCATTTCTGCAATTCCTCACTTTCCGGAAAAAAGTCCACAATATCGCCAATATTGCACTTGAGTGTGGCACAAATTTTCATAAGGCTTTCCATAGAAATAAATTCGTTTTTTCCCATCTTGGCAAGCACATTAAAACTAATACCGGACGCTTCCTTCAAATCTGTCCTATTCATTTTCTTATCTATTAACATTTTCCACAACTTATCATAGCTAACCAGCATAACGAAATCTCCATTCGTTGTCAAATTCGTTTTTATTATAACATGGCAGGCACGAATATTCAAGATATTCTCACAAAAACATGAGTATCAAGACAGAAAGAGCCACCCGTAGGGACCATTCTTCCACGAGCGGCGTGTCGTCACTTTTTGCCTTGCTGCAAGTTTTGGATATTCTTCTTTGCCAGCTCACTGGCCGCTTTCCGGCGCTCTGCGCTGTACGGGGCGTTCAGCTTGAAACTGAATCGTCCTTTCCTGATTTCAAATGTAAGGCAACCGTTCTCATCGTCATCCGCCAACCGGCACTCGGCTGGGTACTTTGCCGCATACTCACTCAACCTCTTTTTGAGGGAAGTGTTGTAGGTACACACCTCAATAATAGGGCTTGCCTCGTCAAAAAAGATGCTGGTTGTCTTTTGCTTCTTGGAAAGACCTGTTCTCATAAAACCTCCGTATTTTCATAAATTTTCTCTGGGTCTATACTGGTAAAAGTAAGCGGATTTTCAGATAGAAAGCATCCAAACAATACATGGATTCAATTCAGATGCCTCTATCCGCAAAAATCCTATTTTCTCAGCTCTACACGGAATTACCGCTCATCCCGGTCATGCCGCCGCTTTTGACTGCGTTTCTGCTCTTTTTCCGCCTGTTC
>CAZEPM010000080.1:0-8752 GCA_964514145.1 uncultured Bacteroides sp. | reverse complement strand
GTCGGACTTGATGTAGGATAAAGTCCGACCTTATCTAGGCTCTTCTCCGACCTGATATCGGAACAGGTCGGAACCGGTGTCGTGACCGGTCGCGCGGAGAGTCAGGCCGCACGGCGGTTTGTTCCGTCTTCGGACGCCGGCGATGGACGATCCGGCAAATCTCCGTCGTATCTTAACTTTTAGTGTTATTTTTAATTTGTGTAGCCATAAAGATATTATCTTTGCGTATGTACTAAATTTCATACGACATGGAAAAATCTACCACTTCTACTTTTGTGTATAAACGGCGAGGCTTTATGGGGCGTATCTCCGAGGGTTTTAGGTTTTTGGAACATCATTTTAGGTTGCTTCTCCGCATTTCTGCCTTGGTTGCCGTTCCGAGTGCTCTTTTGTTGGCTCTTGTACTGGTGGTTTTCCGTACGGATATTGCGTTGACCTTCTTGTCGGCTGACGAGGCCGGGCAATGGTTCTGGGGATTGGTCTTCGTTATTGCGCTGGCGGGCTGTGTGTGTTGGAATGGCTTGATGTATACGGTTTTTCAGCAGTATGTGAGCTTGGGTTATGTTCCTTCTCTCGCTTATAGGGCGTGGGCAGGCCGTTTGTCGGGCAACTTGTGGCGTGTCTTTTTGTACGTTCTTTTCATGGGTTTTGTCCAGCTGGTGTTTATGGCTCTGTTGTATATGTGCTATATGGTCAGTGTTTATCTGGCGGTTTTTCTGCTGTTTGTGTGGTTGTTTTGTATGGTTCCCTTGGCCGTCATGCCTTATTATTATATGATCGACCGCATTCCGTTGTGGTTTGCTTTCCTGAAGTCTTACCGCAGGGGTGTTCCTTTGTGGGGAGGTATCTTTGGCTTGCTTGTGCTGACGGGTATCTTTTATGGCGTTGTGGTGTTCATCGGCAATCTGCCATTGCTGATTATTCAAGCCGTTAATTATTTTGCCACATTGGGGCAGATTCAGGGTGAGGTCATCGATTTGCCCGGCTATTATGTGGTGTTGGCGGGCTTTCTGATTGCTTTGGGCATGGTTGTTAATTTTTGTGCCGTATGGATGGTCAGGGCTCCGTTGTTTTATCAGTACGTGTCTTTAGTTGCCGATGAGCAGGCTGAAGAGGGTTGAATAGGGGTATTTGTAAGATATTTCCAATAGAAAAACAGAAACCGGTCGCAAAATTTCTTTTGGTCTGGTTTCTGTTTTTTTGTTTGCATCGTGATGATCATCGGTTATTTGTCTGCCAGTTGTTTGTGCATGGCTGCCGCTGCTCGGCGTCCGTCACCCATGGCAAGAATGACGGTTGCTCCTCCTCGTACGATGTCTCCTCCGGCATAAATCGTGGAAATGTTCGATTGCATGTTTTCATCGACTGTGATGGTTCCTTTGCGACCAAGTTCAAGTCCTTGAATGGAGTGGGGGACGATGGGGTTAGGGGATACACCTACGCTGACAATGGCCATATCGATGTCGATGGTTTTTGTGGCGCCGGGGATAGGAACCGGGCTTCGTCTGCCCGAATCATCCGGTTCTCCCAGCTGCATTTGTTGGAGGACAATCTGTTTGACAGCTCCATTTTCATCTGCAATATATTCGATGGGATTGTGGAGTGTGATAAATTCTACGCCTTCTTCTTTGGCATGTTTTACTTCTTCGATACGTGCAGGCATTTCCTCTTCAGAGCGTCGATAGATAATCATGGCACGTTCTGCTCCCAAACGTCGGGCGGTACGGACTGAGTCCATCGCCGTATTTCCGCCTCCGATAACTGCCACGCATTTGCCGAAAGTTATGGGGGTATCGGAATCGTCGCTGGCAGCATCCATCAGATTGACACGGGTGAGATATTCGTTAGACGACATGATATTGATAGAGTTCTCCCCGGGTATGTTCATAAAATTGGGTAGCCCTGCGCCGGATGCAACGAAGATGCCTTTGTATCCGTCGGCTTGCAGTTGTTCTAAGGTGATTGTTTTGCCAACAATGCAATCTTTTACAAACTTGACACCCATCTTTCCTAGATTGTCAATCTCTACATCGACAATCTTATTGGGTAGCCGAAACTCGGGGATACCATATTTTAGTACGCCTCCAATTTCGTGTAATGCTTCGAAGACGGTGACATCATAGCCGAGTTTAACCATATCTCCGGCAAATGACAAGCCTGCGGGTCCAGATCCAACGACGGCAATCTTGATGTGATTAGGGTCAGCCACATGGGGGAGAGCAATTTGTCCGCTTTCGCGTTCATAGTCGGCTGCAAAGCGTTCCAAATATCCAATGGCGACAGCCGGCTCGTGCATCTTTAAGTGAATGCATTTGGATTCGCATTGTTTTTCTTGCGGACATACGCGGCCACAAACTGCGGGTAACGCACTGGTCTCTTTAAGTATACGTGCCGCTTCGAGAAACTCTCCGCGTTCTATGTTTTTGATGAATCCGGGAATGTTAATTCCTACGGGACATCCGGTCATACATGTTGGATTGGCGCAGTCCAGACATCGTTTGGCTTCAGTAACGGCCTGTTCGGGGCTGAGGCCGCGATTGACTTCTTCTTTGCGGCTGTGTGAGCGATATTCCGAGTCTAGTTCCGGCATGATAACACGTTTAATTGCTGTTCTCTCTTTGTTTTTCATGCTTTTACGCAGTGCTTCTCGCCACGGGGCGTTGCGGTCTTCGAGTGAGGTCTTTGTCGGGCAATCATGCTCATGCTCGAATCGTTCCATTTCTTCGTGTTCTGCTTTCTTGAACGCTCCCATGCGTTTGAGCATTTCATCAAAATCAACCTGATGACCGTCAAATTCCGGACCGTCTACACATACGAATCTGGTTTTTCCTCCTACGGTGATGCGACAGGCGCCGCACATACCGGTTCCGTCAACCATAATGGTATTGAGTGATACGTCGGTTGGAATATTGTATTTCTTAGTCAGCAGACATACAAACTTCATCATGACGGCAGGGCCGATAGCAAAGCATTTGTTTACTTTTTCGCTTTTGATAACCTGCTCTACGCCTTCTGTGATTAATCCTTTGTGTCCATACGATCCATCGTCTGTCATGATGATTACTTTGTCTGAATGCTTGCGTACTTCGTCTTCTAAGATAATCAGTTCTTTGCTACGGCCGGCTAATATGGAGATAACGCGGTTGCCGGCAGCCTTTAATGCTTTGATTATGGGAAGCATTGGAGCCGTGCCTACACCACCGCCTGCACACACAACTGTCCCAAAATTTTCAATATGGGTAGCTTGGCCTAGTGGTCCTACAAGGTCTGTAATATAGTCTCCCTGATTCAGGTCACATAGGCGAGTCGAAGATAATCCGACTTTCTGAACAACGAGTGTTATTGTTCCTTTTTGTGGGTCAGCATCGGTGATGGTAAGAGGTATTCGTTCGCCTTTTTCACCCACCCGGACAATGACAAAATGACCCGCCTTGCGTGATTTCGCAATAAGAGGAGCTTCTACCTCGAATTTGAAAACCTTTTCAGAGAATTGTTCTTTTGAAATAATTTTATTCATGTTTATCTAAGATAAATTAGTGTCTCTAATACTAATTGTCAATTAAGCAATGCAAATATAGGAGTTTTGAGGGTATTAGGAAATAGATTTAGTTTAGATTATTTAGATTATAAGTGATTTGCATCTTCTTTGCGGATAGTCCAAGCTAGTAGCCAATCGGGTGAAAAGCAATCGATGTACTTCGTTTCAGGCATTAGCCTTAACGGTTATGATGGCATCATGCTCCAATAAGGGATCGGAAAGGATGTGTATGATAAAAAACAAACGCAAACTTCTGCAATAAAGTTATTGGAGTAGCTTGCGTTCTGATAAACGAAAATATAATGAGATTCTGTTAGCTGATGATGTCGAATCCGCAATATGGAATTAATGCTTTGGGAATACGGATGCCCGAAAGGGTCTGATTATTCTCAAGCAAGGCTGCCAAGATACGGGGCAATGCCAATGCAGAACCGTTTAGCGTATGGCAAAGTTCTATTTTCTTTTCACTGGTGCGGTAGCGGCATTTTAGGCGATTGGCCTGATAAGTGTCGAAATTTGAAACCGAACTGACTTCAAGCCAGCGTTTTTGTGCCTCTGAATATACTTCAAAATCGTAACAGATTGCAGCCGTAAAACTCATGTCGCCACCACATAAGCGAAGGATACGATAAGGCAGTTCGAGTTTTTGTAACAGGCCCTCTACGTGGTCGAGCATTTCTTGATGTGAGATGTGCGAATGCTCGGGTGTGTCGATGCGGACTAGTTCGACTTTGGAAAACTCATGTAGGCGGTTTAGACCGCGTACGTCTTTTCCATAAGAGCCGGCTTCGCGACGAAGACACTGCGTATAGGCACAGTTCTTGATTGGCAATTCTTTTTCGTCGAGAATGACGTCGCGATAGATATTGGTTACCGGTACTTCGGCTGTCGGAATCAAATACAAGTCGTCTGTTTCGCAATGATACATTTGGCCTTCTTTGTCAGGTAGTTGTCCGGTTCCATATCCGGACGCGGCATTGACTACTGTTGGCGGAATGATTTCCGTATATCCGGCGCGGTGTGCTTCGTCAAGAAAGAAGTTAATCAGCGCCCGTTGTAGTCTGGCTCCTTTACCTATATAGATAGGGAAACCGGCTCCGGTAACTTTCACACCAAGGTCGAAGTCTATCAGGTTGTATTTTTTTGCCAGTTCCCAGTGTGGCAATGCGTCTTTTGGCAGTTCTGTTTCCATACCGCCTGTTTTTATGACAAGATTGTCTTCGGCGGTTTTTCCTTCAGGTACTTCGTCGTAGGGTAGGTTAGGGATCGTATAGAGTACGTCTTGCATCTCTTTTTCGGCTTGCATCTTGACCTCTTCCAGCTGTTTGCAGTGTTCTTTAATTTCAGTTACCTGTTTTTTAGCTTTTTCGGCTTCTTCTTTTTTGCCTTCTTTTATGAGAGATCCGATGGTTTTTGATATCGAATTGACTTCTGCAAGATGTTTATCTAATTGAGTTTGCGTATGGCGTCGTTTATCGTTTAACTCAAGTACTTGCTCTATCGTTTCTTTTGCATTGGCAAAGTGTTTCTTTTCCAAAGCACGGATTGTATGCGCTGTGTCTTGAGTAATTTGTTTAATCGTAAGCATATCTTTAATGATTGATGAATACATTTTTGTATAAGTACAGCAAAGATAGCTATTTTCACTGTTTTGGAATAAAAAAGGCTCATGGAAATTATCCAGAGCCTTTAATTTGTTTCTTTCACCTACAGAACTCGTTATGCTTCGGTAAAAGGGATTACAGAGACATAACTTTTGTTCTCGCGTCCCTTTTTAAAAGATACGGTTCCGTTTACCAATGCATAAAGCGTATGATCACTACCCATTCCGACATTTGTTCCCGGATTGTGTACAGTTCCTCTTTGACGGACGATAATATTACCGGCTTTACAAGCCTGTCCACCAAATAGCTTTACGCCTAATCTTTTACTAGCAGATTCGCGTCCGTTCTTTGAACTACCAACACCTTTTTTATGTGCCATTTTCTTTTAAAATTTAATGATTAAGCAATAACTTGTTTGATGGTTAACTCAGTGAATTGTTGACGGTGACCGTTCAATTTTCTGTAACCTTTTCTTCTCTTTTTGTGGAATACCAATACTTTGTCGCCTTTTACGAGCGGAGATTTTACTTCGCAAACGACTTTGGCTCCTTCTACAGTCGGAAGGCCTACGGTTACTTCACCATCTTTGTCAACTAACAAAACTTTTTCAAACTCAACAGTTGCGCCGCCTTCAACATTCCGAATGTGGTGTACAAATAATTTCTTTCCTTCTTCGGCCTTGAACTGTTGTCCGTTAATTTCAACAATTACATACATTTTATTATATAAACTCATTAAACGGTTTTCTCCGTCAGGTGGAAGTCTTTCTCCGATGGCTTCGCTTCTTTTCTAACCTGTACGGACTGAATCGGGTGCAAAAATACGATAACCGATTGAAAGCGACAAATCTTTTTGCGTTAAATTCGCATTTTGTTACCAATTGTTACTAATTTCGTTGTCTGCACGTGAGGGCTAAGATCGTGAGATAGTGACTGTCCATGGTCACCGGCTTGTATAGGCCTGCTTAGTCTGCTGAGTAAGGCTACTTGATTTTGTAACAAAGTTCGGTATTGTTTGGGCTTGTTTACGGGCATAATAACCTTGGTTTGAGAGGTGTATTATGTAAATTCTCTTAATTCATCGATGTATATGTGTGGACAAGACTAAAGAAGATGAATCTAACCGGAAAACAATCAAGCGCTGAGATACAGGATACAATCTTATAGGATGAGGATCGTATCTTTTTCTTTTTTAGCTTCACGCAATACCTATTTATTGTGAATTAATGCTTCGAAATACCTAGAAATAGTGATTGTTGAAGCTGAAGAAAATGTTTTATTTTGTACAGATATGAAAATGGATTATAAGCGAGCAAAATTTGGCTCTTCTGATAAGATGAGCGATTTGATCAGTAACGACTATCGGCTGTTGCTGGTAATGAGTCGTTTTGGTATATCCTTAGGTTTTGGGGATAAAACCGTAGAACAAGTGTGTCGTGAAAGCAATGTGGATTGTTCGACTTTTCTGACTGTAGCTAATTTTATGCAGGAAGAAAACGATCGGATGGAAGATAATGTTCAAGATATATCGGTAGTTGCATTAACGAATTATTTAAAACAGTCGCATAGCTATTTCTTGGATTTTTGTTTGCCAACCATTCGTCGTAAATTGATAAATGCTATCGATTGTTCGGCTAAAAATGAGGTGGCCTTTTTAATCTTAAAGTTTTTTGATGAGTATGTTGGTGAAGTTCGCCATCATATGGAATATGAGAATCAACAAGTATTTACCTATGTAGATATGTTGTTGCATGATAAATATGAGAAGAATTATAATATAGGAGTCTTTTCTCGTCGTCATGATCAAGTGGAATTAAAGCTCACAGAACTGAAGAATATCATTTTGAAATATTATCCGGAGCGTGGCAATAATCATTTACTAAATTCTGTATTATTTGATATTTTTAGTTGCGAACAAGATTTGGCTTTTCATAACAAAGTGGAAGATTTCTTATTTATTCCTGTAGTCCGTCAGTTGGAAAAAGAGAAAGGATTATGAAAAACGAACCGATAAGAATTGCTGTAGCTGAATCATCTGTGATTGTACGTAGCGGCGTTTTGTCTGTGTTGCGTCACATGTCAGAGACAAGTCTGAACATTCATCCTATCGAAGTGGCTTCTATGTCTGCTTTGCAAAACTGTATGCAAGCACATAAAATTGATATTCTCATTATCAACCCGACTTTTGAAGGATGGTTTAATATTGATGGATTTAAAGCTGACGAACAAAATGCATCGGTTAAATATGTTGCTTTGATATGTACGATTACGGATCAGAAAGTCTTACAGAAGTATGATGAAAGTATGAATTTGTTTGATGATGCAGAAAGTCTTTATCATAAAATTGTCGAGTTGCAGCATCTTTCTGATGAAGACGACGATGAAAGTGAGACTTTAAGCCAACGTGAGAAAGAGATTATTAAGTGTATAGTTAAAGGAATGACCAATAAAGAAATTGCAGAAAAACTTTATATTTCGATTCATACCGTAATCACTCACCGGCGCAATCTGTCTAGAAAACTGCAAATACATTCTCCTGCAGGTCTGACAATTTATGCTATTGTCAATAAATTGGTCGAGCTTGACGAGGTTAAGATGTGATCATTATTTGAGTTCGTATGATGAGAAATACCAACAAATGGTGATTGCACAAATTTAAAGCATGTTTTATTTTTGCAATGTCATTAAGAAAAAGATAAGTTAGTTAGTCATAAAAATTACGTAACCACAATTTATAATTATTAGTACATAAATTGCAGGCGCGCCTCTCGAAGTGATTTCGCGAGGCGCGCCTGTTTTTGCCATTTCTGATTTTACAGTTTGCTCAGAAATTTTTCTCGATTCACAATGTAGCGTATATGTGTGCCTTCCCCAATAATTGTTTCACCATCTTTGGCTATTACATGAAATATAAGTTTTCGGTCATTTATTTCCGTAAGAGTAGCAGTAGTTTCTATTGAAGCGTTGAGTGCAGAAGGTTTGATGTGCGACGTTTCGATGTGGCTCCCAACCGTAGTATCACTTGATGGTATATGAGGGGCTACACACTTCATGGCCGCATTCTCCATCAGGGCTACCATCGCAGGCGTTGCAAATACGTTCATGTCTCCAGACCCCATGCAGATAGCTGTATGATCATTCGTAACAGTTATACTGCTAGTATAAGTCAATCCTTTTTCTAACATAATCTTTTAATTATAAAGTTAAGAATGCAAAACTACAAATACTCAAATTTAATTTGAGTAATGACTTGGAAAAAATTTTTCGGACACAGAAAAAACACTATTTTTGCAATGTCCGTATCCAATGCTGGAAGCCCTGTTGGGCAGAGGGTCGGGCGGACACATATACATAAAAGGCGTAACTGTACGCTTTGGTTTTGACGATAGAAGAACTTCGCAAATTCATCGACAAGTCAAAAACAAAGCAACGGGAACGCCCCTGGGATGTATTATATACGTCCTCAAAGGGTCATGACATTTCTATGTCATTTCTTTGAGTGTAACTATATATTTACATCGGCGTGGGGCTTTCAGCGTTGCTCGTTTCGACTTGTCGGGCAATGCGAAGGCCTTTCTATCGTGGAACGAGTGACAGAACCGGCTCCACGT
>CAZEPM010000079.1:2947-9032 GCA_964514145.1 uncultured Bacteroides sp. | reverse complement strand
ATGTTTTGTATTTTGCTTTATGTTAAATTTAGGTTGATTATTTACATTAAGAAACCGAGCAGGATACCGGCTGCTACGGCCGATCCGATTACACCGGCCACATTGGGTCCCATCGCATGCATGAGTAGATAGTTCGTCGGGTCATAGTTCAATCCGACGATTTGTGAGATGCGTGCCGAATCAGGTACTGCTGATACACCTGCATTTCCGATTAGCGGATTAATGCGTTTGTGTTTAGGCAAAATCAGATTGAAAATTTTGACGAAGAGCACGCCAGATGCGGTTGCGATGATGAACGACAAAGCTCCGAGTGCGAAGATCTTGATGGAATCCCACGTAAGAAATTCGGATGCTTGGGTGGATGCACCTACAGTGAGTCCTAACAACATAGTGATGGTGTCAATCAGCGGACCGCGTGCAGTTTCAGCTAATCGGCGGGTTACTCCGCATTCTTTCAGTAAGTTACCGAAGAATAGCATACCGAGCAGGGGTAAGCCGGAGGGTACGAGGAAGCAGGTTAGCAAGAGTCCGATGATGGGGAACATAACTTTTTCTGCATGTGATACTTTTCTCGGAGCCGGCATGCGCATAATTCTTTCTTTGTGTGTGGTTAACAGGCGCATAATCGGAGGCTGTATCACAGGTACGAGTGCCATGTATGAATAAGCTGATACGGCGATAGCTCCCATAAGGTTAGGAGCGAGTTTCGACGACAGGAAGATGGCTGTTGGTCCGTCTGCTCCGCCGATGATGCCTATTGCACCGGCTTGGCTTGGATTGAAACCCATATTGAGTGCAATCATATAGGCTCCAAAAATTCCGAATTGGGCTGCAGCGCCGATTAGTAGTAGTTTAGGATTGGAGATGAGGGCTGAGAAGTCTGTCATAGCTCCGATTCCTAGGAAGATGAGTGGCGGATACCATCCCGAGGTTACTCCTTGGTAGAGGATGTTAAGAACTGAACCTTCTTCATAAATGCCGATTTTAAGTCCAGCATCAATGTTAAATGGGATGTTTCCGATCAGAATACCAAATCCGATAGGGATTAGTAGCATTGGTTCGAATTCTTTCGAAATAGCCAGATAGATAAAAAATAGTCCGATCAAGATCATGACCAGATGACCGGGTGTTGCGTTATAGAATCCGGTATATGTCCAGAAATCCGACAGGTTGTTAGTTATGAATGTAATAAATTCGCCCATGAATATGTTTTTTTATTCAATCATTACAAGATCTGTTCCTTCTAATACAGAATCGCCGATTTTGACGTTGATTGCTGTTATTTTACCATCTCTTTCTGCGTTGATGTTGTTTTCCATTTTCATGGCTTCTAGGATGACGACTGTCTGTCCTTTCTTAATTTCATCTCCTACATTTACTTTGATGTCAAGGATTACACCGGGAAGAGGCGACTGTACACCTTTGCTGCCGGCTGCAGCTGATTGACTTGCCGGTTTAGTCGGCTTAGCTGCCGATTGAATTGGTTTGTTGACAGGACGAGAAATTGGTTTGGGAGCTTCTGCTTCCTTTTCCATTTCGACTTTATAGCTTTCCCCATTTACTTCGACATTGGCAATGTTTCCTTCGATATCGCCAATAACTACTTTATATTTTTTACCATTGATGGTGTATTTATATTCTTTCATAATTTGTAAATTTTGGAATTTATTGTTTTATTAGGTATGACGCGCAATACTTTAGTATTTGTCATTCCATGATGAGTGGATGTGGTGAATTGTCAGAACGTTTGATTCGATGTCATGTACGTTACCTAATTCCTCATGCAATGCCATGGCTATTGCGGCATATACTTCGTTTTCTCCTTTTTTCATAGCGTGCTGAGATTCTTTTTTTCTGTTGAATATTGATTTATCAAGAATACGGAAGCATATATACAATAGAATGAGTCCGCAGAATACTACGAACATGGCAGTGATAGACATAGCTATGCCATCCGGATCGTGTGTGGCAAACTTTTCTACTTTTTCATTCTTTTCTATGGTTTGATTGTTAGTGTTTGGAGTGATATATTTATCGTCGTTTTCTCCTTTAATTTCCCATACGGGATCTCCATCTTTTATGCGGGCATACGATAGATCTTTACCCAATGCAGGGATATTTGCTTCGTCTAAAAGTTTGTTCCCTGTATCGTATAATCCTACCCACACCGGTTTGCCGACTTCAAATTTCAGACTGGTGTGAAATGTACCACGATTGGGTTGTCCGTCAGCCCAGAGAAGAGCATGTTGACGTGGCTCAATCAGTGTCAAGACGTCTCCTTTGGGAATGATGTAAGTCATAGTATCACCTTGCGTAACACAGGCTTTAAGCAAATAGCCGGCAATGTCTACGCTTCCGTATGATTTGTTAAATAATTCAATCCAAGCATTATGAATGCCATAATCGTCTTCGAAATTAGCTTCATTGTTAGTCAATACTTCATTGATAACGACCTTTGATGAAGTATCGTTCTGATTGCAAGAGCCCAATCCCAAAGCTAATAACAGTCCTATAAAGATTCCTTTGTATTTATTCATTTTGTTCTCAGTTTTATGACTTCTTATTACAAAGGGATATTGCCATGCTTTTTGGCAGGATTGGTAACTCGTTTGGTTTGTAACTGAGCTAAGGCACGTATGATGCGGAAACGCGTATTGCGTGGTTCGATTACATCGTCGATATAGCCATACTTGGCGGCATTATATGGATTGGCAAACAGCTTGGTGTATTCCGCTTCTTTTTCGGCCATAAATGCTTTGGGATCACTCGCCTCTTTGGCTTCTTTAGCGTAGAGTACTTCTACTGCACCTGCACCGCCCATAACGGCAATTTCTGCAGAAGGCCACGCATAATTCATATCTCCGCGCAATTGTTTACAACTCATCACGATATGTGATCCGCCATAAGATTTGCGTAGGGTTACAGTTACTTTAGGTACGGTAGCTTCTCCGTATGCATATAGCAGTTTGGCTCCGTGCAGAATAACGGCATTGTACTCTTGTCCGGTTCCGGGCAGGAATCCGGGAACATCAACAAGTGATACGATGGGGATATTAAATGCATCACAGAATCGTACGAAACGGGCACCTTTGCGCGAAGCATTACAGTCGAGTACTCCGGCATAACGGCATGGTTGATTGGCCACAATTCCTACAGACCGTCCGTTGAAATGCGCAAATCCGATAATGATGTTGGTAGCATAATGTTTTTGTATCTCAAGAAATTCACCATTGTCAACAATTGCGTTAATGACTTCGTACATGTCGTAAGCTTTGTTGGGATTGTCTGGTATAATTTCATTTAAAGAATCTTCCATTCTGTCGATGGGGTCTGTACACTCTACATACGGAGCTTCTTCCATGTTGTTCTGAGGCATATAGCTCAGCATTGTACGGATAAGTGCAAGGCCTTCTTCTTCTGTTTCAGCCGTGAAGTGTGTAACTCCAGATTTGGATGAGTGTACACTGGCTCCACCCAAATCTTCTTGAGAGACATCTTCGCCTGTTACGGTTTTTACTACTTTAGGACCTGTAAGAAACATATATGAAGTACCTTCCATCATTAGCGTAAAATCTGTCAGTGCGGGAGAATAAACAGCTCCACCTGCACATGGGCCAAAGATTCCGGAAATTTGTGGAATAACACCAGAGGCCAAAATGTTGCGTTGGAAAATTTCGGCATAACCGGCTAACGCATTGATACCCTCTTGAATACGTGCTCCACCGGAGTCGTTGAGCCCGATGACCGGCGCACCCATTTTCATGGCTAGATCCATTACTTTACAGATCTTTTGAGCCATTGTTTCAGACAAGGAACCACCAAAAATCGTAAAGTCTTGTGCAAATACATACACTAATCTTCCATTAATTGTTCCATAGCCGGTTACGACTCCGTCGCCTGGAAACGATTTTTTTTCTTGCCCAAAGTTCGTACAACGGTGGCGCACGAACATATCTAATTCTTCGAACGAACCTTCGTCAAGCAACATATTGATGCGCTCACGTGCAGTGTATTTCCCTTTATCATGTTGTTTGGCAATTGCTTTTTCGCCACCACCTAAACGTGCTTGAACACGAAGTTCTACGAGTTCTTTGATTTTTTCTGTTTGTTTACTCATACAATATATCAATTAGAAAAATCTTTGTTTCTTGGTATTAATCTTCTATTTCGATTCGTTTTCACAGAGTTCAGTGAGTACGCCTAGTGTTGATTTTGGGTGCAGAAAAGCAATATTTAAATTTTCTGCACCTTTTCGAGGAGCTTTATCAATCAGACGGATATCTTTCTCTTCAGCTTCTGCTAGCGCGTTGGCAACACCGTCTTCAATCGCAAAGGCTACATGATGTACGCCTACACCTTTATTCTCAATGAATTTCGCAATGGTACTTTCCGGACATGTAGGCTCTAAGAGTTCAATCTTTGTTTCTCCAACTTTTAAAAAAGCGGTTCTGACCTTTTGATCTTCAACAGTTTCAATGTTATAGCATTTTAATCCTAAAACATTTTCATAATAGGGTAGTGCCTCTTCAATATTCTTCACAGCAATACCTAAATGCTCAATGTGCGAAATTTTCATAATTCTGATATTTGAGTTTTCTTATTTTAGTTGAAAATTGCGATAAAAGTAATTGTTTTGAATTGAATGCGGAAATTTTTCCTCAATTATTTGTGATAGGAAATGCTTGTTTCTGCTTAAGAAGAAAAGAATCGCATACAAAGTGACATTTACACCTTGCTGATAAGCCGGATAAATCTTCCGTATGATATCTATTTGTCATATATAGAGGCGGGTCAGAAATCGGTTAAGCCAGTTCCAGCGGAATCTGAACCATCGACGGGTTCCATATTGCACGCCACCAAAGCGAAGAATAAAGTCTCGGTAACCATATTGCTTGAAAGGTAATCCCACATCCATAAATTCCATGTGATCATATCCGTGATTATAGGCGTATTGGATGGCTGCCCATACGGCAAGCACGCCGGGATATTGTCGGGGATAACTTTTGCGGAGACCGGCAGAAAACCAGAGGTATGCATTGTTTTCTGAATACACACACACCGAGCCGCCGATAACTTTCTCTTTATACTTGATGACAAATATATGACCTAATTCCTTATCCTTATTACTCTGTAACAGCTGGTAGAAGAAATCCGGTCTGGGAAAATGCCTGCGTATCTTAGAGGCATAATATTTGTTCAGGAGGCGTATGAACGATTGGACTTCTTCTGCTGTTTGGGCAACATGCATCGTCGCCCCATTATTGAGCGCATTATGGATTTGTCTGCGGCGGGAATTGCTCAATCGTTCTTCCGGGGCTTTACTGTGGAGTGAGTTATGGATACGAAGCCAATTGATTGGGAAATACTTGTTTTTCCTGAAAAGCCGATAGGCAAACATCGGATTATGCAGATTGCGAAATTCGATAAGGAAACACCGTTGGACAGCAACCCGAGTGAGCGCCTGCAGCATCCGTCCAAAAATAGCTTCCTTGTCAGCCTCCGTCGCATACTCACCTAAGCCGTAGACTTCACATCGTCTGATAAATGACGGCGGAAAGATGCGGGCACTCTTACGTATGATTCCCAGTAAGCGACCCACCGGTTGTTGGTTTTGATAGGCAACCACCAAGATGGGAGTATATCCTCGTGTACGGTCGCAGATGGTGAACAACTCAGTAGAATGAAACAAGTTGTTTCCGCCCGAAGGTGGCGATTCGCTACTATGATAATATATACGTACGTCCAGATTCATCACGTTCTTTATACGTTAACCATCATCTCTCATTGACGCTTAACCTCATTTTTTCCGGACTAATATAAGCATAAAAAACTGAATACGGATGGTTTTAACAAGAAAATAAAAAATAGGTTGCAGATTATCGAAAAACATTCTTCTCTATGCCTCGAACGGTGTCCCGTCGGAAAACGTCTGTCACCACCGGATACATACGTATGTCTCACATCGACACATACGTATGTCTCACATCGACACATACGTATGTCTCACATCGACACATACGTATCTCTCGCATCGACACATACGTATGTCTCCGATAGGCATGTTTGGACTGTCAGTTAACGACGC
>CAZEPM010000079.1:0-2847 GCA_964514145.1 uncultured Bacteroides sp. | reverse complement strand
ATCGACACATACGTATGTCTCCGATAGGCATGTTTGGACTGTCAGTTAACGACGCAGTTACATGGTGCCGGATTGTGTCGATAGTGTATGATTGCCTTAATTATATATAGGTGGCGTGTGCGCTGTCGCATGGGGGTTGCGACACAGGGATGAAAAAAGTGAGCAAAAACATGGAGTCCTTTTGGCTTTTTATTATGTTTGCATATCGTTAACCTACTTAAAAACCCCAATCTTATGAACAAATTGATTGCTACGGCATGTATGCTGGCCATTGCCTGGAATGGTATGCAGGCACAAAACGGAGGCATCTCGGACGAGATGCTCCGGGAGATTAAAAAGGCTTATCAGGGGAGTCCGACGGATAAGGCTTTGCTTAATGCGCTGACGACGACGAGCATTAATGTGTTGGCTGTTAATCACGAGAATCAGGCGGACTTTGACACGTATTTCAGCCACAAGGTGGAGTCGCACGGAATTACTGACCAGAAGTCGTCGGGTCGTTGCTGGCTATTTACGGGTCTCAACGTCATGCGTGCGCGGATGATGGCTGAATATGATCTGAAAGAGATGGAGTTCTCGCAAAGCTACGGTTTCTTCTGGGATCAACTCGAGAAGGCTAATCTTTTCTTACAGGGTGTCATCGATACGTATGAACTTCCTGTTGATGATCGCAAGGTGCAGTTCTTGTTTAAGAATCCTGTGAGCGATGGCGGACAGTTTACCGGCGTGATGGATATTGTGGTGAAATACGGTGTTGTACCCAAAGAAGTGATGCCTGAGACTTACAGCAGTGAGAATACTTCGCAAATGGCTAACTTCATCAAGCTGAAACTGCGTGAGTATGGATTGCAGTTGCGCGATAGGGCAGAGGCCGGAGCTTCGTCGGCAGAACTCGAGAAGGCTAAGACGGAGATGCTGGGAACGATATACCGCATGCTTGTGCTGACTCTTGGCGAACCTGTTACGGAGTTTCAATGGGTGATGCGGAATGCTGATGGCTCACCGCGCGGAGAGGTGAAAACCTATACTCCTCAATCGTTCTTCAAGGAGTATATCAACGAGGATTACGTGAACGATTATATCATGGTGATGAATGATCCTTCACGTCCTTACTGGAAGGTTTATGAGATTGATTATGACCGGCATGCTTACGACGGGCACAATTGGCTCTATGTCAACTTGCCTACGGACGAAATCAAGCAAATGGCAATCGCTTCGATCAAGGATGGCGTGATGATGTATTTCTCGTGCGATGTAAGTAAGTTTATCGACCGTAAACGTGGATTGCTCGACTTGCGTAACTATGACTATGAGTCGCTCTTCGGGACGACTTTCGGCATGGATAAGAAGCAACGCATTCAGACGTTATCCAGCGGTTCCACACACGCTATGACACTGATGGCTGTAGATCTTGATGCGGATGGGAAACCGAAGAAGTGGATGGTGGAGAATAGCTGGGGAATGACCGGATATAAAGGTCATTTGATCATGACCGACCAATGGTTTGACGAATACATGTTCCGTCTCGCCGTCAACAAGAAATACGCATCCGAAAAGATACTCAAGCTGTTGAGCGACGAAAAACCCATCTTGCTCCCTGCATGGGATCCTATGTTTGCTGACGAAGAGTAAGGGCTGAATCTGTCGGTCTTGTCCTGTAACGGCGATGCAGAAATCATGCATCGCCGTTGCAGGATTTTTTATGCTCCTTTCCCAAAGCGTCGACTTGGGTAAGCTGAATGGGATGAGCTGTTCCCGGTGAGGAGACTGTGTCAGGGGTGTGTCCGGGTGAGTTACAGCTTCCCGAGGATTTTGTCCAGCACCCAGTTGGTGGGAGTTGCGCTTACGGAGTCGCAGGTACAGATAGCTCTGTTCTGCAAGTGTTCGACGACGGCTTTGATAAGAGGATACTGTATGTTTTCGGGTTGTTCGAACTCATACCGTTCAAGTCCGTTGGAGGTATGCAAGGCGATGGGTGCGAAGCTGAAACATGAGAAGCAAATCATGCCTTGATCTCCGATGATTTCGATGCGGTCTTCAGCAGCCGATTCGTGTGCCGCAAAGCACCATGAGCCTGATCCGGGCAATCCCGATTCGAACCGGAAACAGGCGCTGACCGTGTCTTCCACCGTATATAGTCCTCCTCGGTTCCCGCTATATCCTTGCACTTCCAGGATACATCCGAAGATGTCCTGCAGGATATCTATCTGATGAGGCGCCATGTCGTAGAAGTATCCCCCGCCTGCAAGTTCGGCATTGAGCCGCCAGTTGTCCGGTTGCCTGTCGGTTGTTTTTGTGGGTTGTGCCAGTCTGATCTGCACGTTCAGGACATTGCCTATCGCTTTGTCTTCAACGAGCTGTTTGACTTTCAGGAAATAAGGCAAATAACGTCTGTAGTAGGCTACGAAACAGGGTATACCCGTCTCGGCGGCGATACGGTTGATTCGGGTGCATTCTTCGTAGTTTACGGCGAGAGGCTTCTCCACATAGACCGGTTTCCCGGCTTTCATGGCCATGATGGCATAAGTGGCGTGCGATGCCGGAGGTGTGGCGATGTAGATGGCATTGACCTCAGGGTCGTTGATCAGTTCCAGTGCATCGGTATACCATTTACCGATGTGATGTCTTTGGGCATACGACTGTGCATGCTCCGCTCTTCGGCTCATGACGGCTTCGATGACAGATCCCTCTATCTTGTTGAAGGCCGGTCCGCTCTTCCTTTCGGCTACGTCTCCGCATCCGATAAATCCCCATTTGATCATAGTGTTTGACAAGTTAACTTAAAGGTTTATGAAAATCTCTGGTATGCAAATATACGAGTTTTTATAAGATACCATCCGTTGTCAG
>CAZEPM010000078.1:0-9058 GCA_964514145.1 uncultured Bacteroides sp. | reverse complement strand
TACTATTTTTTTGTATCTTTACTTATCTTCCTACTTCACAGAACCACCAATGATATCCAACAATTCATTTGTAATCGCTTGCTGACGTCCTTTATTATACATCAGATTGAGCTCTTGCAAAAGTTCATTGGCGTTATCGGTTGCCTGCTGCATGGCTACAGTCCGCGCAGCATGTTCCGAAGCATTCGAATCGAGCAATACTGTATAGATTTTCATGCGGAGCGTTTTAGGCAGTAACTGTACGATTAAATCTTCTACAGAGGGTTCAATGATATAGTCCGGCATAAAGCCTTCGAGTTTTTCCTCTGCCGTAAGCGGCAAAGGCAAGAATACTTCGCGCTTGACTATTTGTTTTGCCGTAGATTTATAATGCGTATAAATCAGTTCTACTTTGTCGACCTCGCCTTTGATATACAGTTCCATCAGGTGTTCAGCCAATTCAGCTGCTTGCTTATAAGCCGGTTTGTCACCAATCATCTTATAATCCTCGGTAAGCCGGTAGCGTCTTCCCAGTGATTGTGCTACCTTACGTCCGACAGGATATACCAATATGTGATCTTTCCCAAGTTTAGCGTACTCTTCCAACACGGTCTCGGCTTTTTTCTGTATATTACTGTTAAAACCACCGCACAAACTCGAGTTGGAGGCAACAACCACAACGGCTACCCGTTCTACGGGACGTTCTTCGGCAAAGGGTGATTCTATCGTAACACCACTAGCGAGGAAGTTTCTCAATATTGCGGTGAGCTGCCGGTCATAAGGAAGCATGCTTTCAATCGCCATTTGTGCACGACGAAGTTTGGTAGACGCTACGAGCTTCATGGCTGAAGTGACCTTCAGTGTGCTCTGCACGGAACCAATTCTTCCTTTAATCTCTTTGAGTGACGCCATAGCTTATTTTTTAAATTTCAAACTAACGGTTGCTGCGACTTCAGTGATGATATTTGTTACCTCATCGTTGATGATGCCCTTAGCCAAGACTTCAAGCACATCTTTTTGATGCACGGCACGCAGGTTTTGTAAGAACAGCTCTTGGAAATCGCGCACTTGGCTGACCTCAATGTCTTTCATCAGTCCTTTCGTTCCACAATACAGAATAGCTACCTGCTCGGCAACCGGCATAGGCGAGTATTGTGGCTGAATCAGTAACTGATTGTTCTTACGTCCACGGTCGAGTGCTATTGCTGTTACCGGATCGACATCGCTACTGAACTTTGAGAAGGCTTCCAGCTCGCGATATTGTGCTTGGTCAATCTTCAAGGTTCCGGCTACTTTCTTCATGGCTTTGATTTGGGCACTACCTCCTACACGAGATACAGAAATACCTACATTGATGGCGGGACGGAAACCTTGGTTGAACAAATCGGTCTCCAAGAAAATCTGACCGTCGGTAATAGATATCACATTCGTAGGGATATAGGCCGAAACGTCTCCTGCCTGTGTTTCGATGATAGGAAGGGCTGTCAATGAGCCTCCGCCTTTGATGCGTCCTTTCAGGCTGGGTGGAAGGTCATTCATCTGCTCGGCTACTTCCTGTTGCCGGATTATTTTGGCTGCACGTTCCAACAAACGAGAATGCAGATAGAATATATCTCCCGGATAAGCCTCACGACCAGACGGACGACGCAAAATCAACGATACTTCACGATAAGCTACGGCCTGCTTTGACAAGTCATCGTATACGACTAATGCATGACGGCCGGTATCGCGGAAATATTCACCAATAGCTGCTCCGGCAAAGGGAGCAAAATATTGCAGGGCAGCCGGGTCTGCAGCAGTAGCCGATACAACAACTGTATAAGACATGGCTCCTTTTTCTTTCAGGACATTTACGATATTGGCAACGGTAGATCCTTTCTGTCCGATGGCCACGTAGATGCAATATACCGGATCGCCGGCTTCATAGTTAGAACGTTGGTTGATAATCGTATCAACGGCAATAGAGGTTTTACCAGTTTGACGATCTCCAATAATCAACTCACGCTGTCCTCGACCAATAGGAATCATAGAGTCTATGGCTTTCAAACCGGTCTGAAGCGGCTCGGTTACAGGCTGACGAAAGATTACACCCGGAGATTTACGTTCTAAAGGCATTTCAATCATCTCGCCGCCAATTTCCCCCTCGCCGTCAAGAGGTTCTCCAAGCGGATTAACGACACGTCCCAACATGTTTTCGCTTACCATGATAGAAGATATACGTCCCGTACGCTTCACAATCATACCTTCTTTAATCTTATCAGTCGGACCTAGAAGCACGGCACCCACATTATCTTCCTCAAGATTCATCACCATAGCTTTCACACCGTTCTCAAACTCGAGCAACTCTTCGGCTTCAGCATTGCGCAATCCGTAGATACGCACAACACCATCACTTACCTGAAGCACCGTACCGACTTCTTCAAACTGAAGATCGGTTTTGATGTCTTTGAGTTGTTCAAGCAAGACGCTGGAAACTTCGCTGGGTTTTATATTTTCAGACATGTTTTCTTGTTTAATTATACAATTCTTCTATTCTTTTCCATAAACTGTCGCCGAACACGATTTAATTGTGTAGCAATGCTTGCATCCAATCTGTTGAAATCAATGTCGAGGATGAATCCTCCTTCAATAGACGGTTCAACTACAGTTTCAAACTCAACAGTACCTTTCGTACCACGCATAATTATTGCACGCATACGGTCTTCGATTCTTTTATCAACAGGAATAGCCGTTGTCAACTTACCGATAAGAATATCTTTCTTCTTCCGATATAAGTCAATATAAGAACAAGCTATGAACTGCATGACGCTCTCACGATGTCTGTCTAAAACCAAAGTCATAAAGCGTTTCAGTTCCGGACAAACATTTACTCCACCCGCTGCGGAACACAGTAGCGTGAGTTTCTGTTCTGCCGAGAGCAAAGGATTATCCAACGCTTTGCGCAATTCAGGCACTTGCAAAAAACTTTCGGCCAATACCGTCATTGCGCGATAGACTACTTCCTGTTTTTTCGTCTCTTCAGCAAATTGGTATAAAGCCTTTGCGTAGCGTTTTGAGATTACTCCTGTGTTCATATATCTTACTTATTGTTTGAATCGGAAACTTCATCGAGCAATCGTTCGATCATTCCATTTTGTTCTACTTCGCTAGAGAGCTGTTTACGAAGAATCTTTTCTGCTACTTCGACAGACAACTCAGCCACTTGTTTGCGGATATCACGGATTGCATCATCCTTTTCTTTCTGAATCTGCTTACGTGCTTCTTCCAACAAACGTCCTCCTTCTTCCTGAGCTTTTTCTTTCGCCTCATTCACAATCTGAGTGCGAGTCTCCATTGCTTCTTTCAGAATTCTGGCCTGTTCTTTGCGGGCTTCAACCAAAATGGATTCACTTTCTTCTTTTATATGCGATAATTTCTCATTGGCTTCACGGGCAGACTTCAAAGAATCGTCGATATATCGCTTGCGCTCGTTGACCATGTTTACCAAAACAGGGAAACCAAACTTCGCAAGGATAACAAAGACGATAATGAAAGATACCGTCATCCAAAAGAAAGTACCAAAATCCGGTGTTATGAAACCCATAAGTCAACTCGTTATAATTAAGCGTAAAGAGCCAGCAAGCAAATAATTACAGCGAACAAAGCAACACCTTCAACCAATGCACCGATGATAATCATGTTCATACGGATATCGCCCGCAGCTTCCGGTTGACGACCAATGGCTTCCATTGCCGAACCACCAATTCTACCAATACCTATTCCGGCACCAATAGCAGCTAAACCTGCGCCGATTGCAGCACCCAACTGTGAAAGACCTGCTGCTGCAGCTTGTAACATTACTAATGACAACATAATTTTCTAGTTTTAAGTTTATGACTAAATTTTATTTTCTAAATTCTTTTTTCAATTCGCTAAATATTCTCATTCATGAGCCTCGTGACGCACCCGCGACAGACCGATAAATACGGCCGACAACATGGTAAACACATAAGCCTGAATAAATGCTACCAAGACTTCCAAGCAAGACATAAATACGGAGAACAACACCGAAATCACGGTCATCGACGTACTCAATACTACGCCTAAGGAAGCTGTGATAAATATGATAGAGACCAACGAAAGGATGATTGCATGTCCCGCCATGATATTTGCAAACAAACGGACGGTCAACGCAAACGGCTTCGTAAAGATACCAAACAATTCGATTAAAGGCATAAACGGCACGGGAACTTTTAGCCATGTCGGGACTTCCGGCCAAAAGATTTCTTTCCAATATTCTTTTGTGCCAAAAAGATTGACAGCCAAGAAAGTCATCAGCGCAAGAAACGTGGTAATGGCAATATTACCCGTCACGTTTCCTCCACCCGGGAATATCGGAATCAGCCCCATCAGATTATTCAAAAAGATAAAGAAGAAAGCCGTCAGCAAGTAAGGAGCATAACGCTTATAATCCTTACCGACACAACTCTTTATCACATCGTCATGAATCATCATGATGAACATCTCCATGAAGCCCACGAAACCACGCGGAGCTTCCGAGCTGGGTTTACGATTCTTATACCACCGGGCTACACCCACAATGATCAAGACCAGCAACAAACTGTTAATCAACAGTGAGCACGCAGTCTTCGTTATGGATATATCAAACGGACGGACTTCGTTGCCAGCCGCATCTTTTTCGACCACTTTTCCGTCATAATCACCTCCTTGAGCAAGGTAAAAACCCTCATACTCCCCACCATTCTCATGAAAGCGGGAAGACAAGAAACAATGCCAACCCGTAGAAGAACTATACACAATGACAGGAAGCGGAATGGTTACATGCACATCGCCATACGTAGTAATATGCCACTCATACGAGTCGTTAATATGGCCGAATACGATTTCTTGTACGTCTACCGTATTGCTTTCCTCGGCAGCTTTCGAGTCTTCAGCACTCATAGGGATAATCCCCACAAGAAAAACAAGTAGAAATAATCCGAAATATCGTAATGTTTTCATTTTTTCTTATTCTCTTTTTTCATTTCCATCTCAAAGCGAAGGAAAAAGCAACTTTCAAATATTAGATACACGACATAATAAATAAGGAACGTCCACAAATAAGCTTTCGTCTGGATATCGACCCATATTGCGTATATCACCAGAAAAATCAAGCCAATCAGAAGCTTTCCGCCTTTATTAATGACGTATACCAACAAAGACTTTTCAGGCATGTGCTTGTGCATGTATTCAAACAAATAAATAAATGCAAATCCAAACACATAGAAGAACAACGGGATCAACGGATAATAAGGCGAATAAAGATCGGCAAAAAATTGCTTGTACACCTCAGCTCCGCCAAATCCTAATGCCAGCATCAGCACGGTCAAAGAAAGAATATACCATCTTTTAACTTTGGCTATCATACAACGATTACAGCATTACTGTTCCACACATACTGAAACTTCATTGTTCTTTATTTCCACGAAACCGCCAGAAATTTTTAATGACTGAGTCCCATCTTTAGACGTATAGCGGATCGAGCCGGCCTTCAACGAAGAAAGCAAGGGCGCATGTTGTGGCAACACCATGAATTCACCCAAACTCCCGGGAAAAGTCACATCGCTCACCACACCGTTATACAACGTCGTTTCCGGAGAGACAATCACTAAATGCAATTCTTTCGCTTTCATAATCAATCTACTTCTTTTTGCTTAGCTGCTTCCAACAGACGATTGCCTTTTTCAATCGCATCTTCGATTGTGCCCACATTCAAGAACGCCTGCTCGGGAAGATGGTCAACCTCGCCATCCAAAATCATCTTAAATCCTTTGATTGTATCTTCGATGGAAACCATTACGCCCGGCACACCCGTAAATTTCTCGGCAACCTTAAACGGTTGAGACAAGAAACGCTGAACGCGGCGCGCACGATTCACCGTAACACGGTCTTCCTCAGACAATTCGTCCATACCTAAGATAGAGATAATATCTTGCAGCTCCTTGTTGCGTTGCAAAATCTGTTTCACACGCTGTGCCGTCTGATAATGGTCTTCGCCGACAACCAGCGGATCAAGGATACGCGACGTAGAGTCCAACGGGTCTACGGCCGGATAAATTCCAAGCTCCGTAATCTTACGGCTCAACACGGTTGTAGCATCCAAGTGCGTAAACGTTGTCGCCGGAGCAGGGTCGGTCAAGTCATCGGCCGGCACATACACGGCCTGCACGGAAGTAATTGATCCGTTTTTCGTTGAAGTAATACGTTCCTGCATTTGTCCCATTTCCGTTGCCAACGTCGGCTGATAACCTACGGCCGAAGGCATACGCCCCAACAATGCAGATACTTCCGAACCGGCTTGCGTGAAACGGAAAATGTTATCGATAAACAACAAGATATCACTCGATTTTCCATCCTTTCCGCCTTGGTCACGGAATGATTCGGCAATGGTCAGACCGGAAAGCGCCACAGAAGAACGCGCACCCGGCGGTTCGTTCATCTGGCCATACACCAGAGTAGCTTGCGATTTGCTGAGCTCGTTATAATCCACCTTACTCAGGTCCCAACCGCCTCGCTCCATATCTTCTTCAAACTCCTTGCCATAGCGGATAACGCCCGATTCGATCATCTCGCGCAACAGGTCATTACCCTCACGCGTACGTTCGCCCACACCGGCAAACACAGAGTAGCCGTTATGCCCTTTGGCAATGTTGTTGATAAGTTCCATAATAAGCACCGTTTTTCCCACACCGGCACCACCAAAAAGACCAATCTTTCCGCCCTTTGCATAAGGCTCAAGCAGATCGATTACCTTAATTCCAGTATAAAGCACTTCACGACTGGTCGAGAGTTCTTCAAACTGAGGAGGCTCGCGATGAATCGGGTAAGCACCCTTCCTGCTTAATTCTTTCATACCATCAATGGGATCTCCCGTGACATTCATCATACGCCCTTTCACCTGATCTCCCACCGGCATTGTGATAGGTTGCCCCATTGAGACGACCTCCATACCTCTTTGCAAGCCGTCAGTACGGTCCATAGCTACCGTGCGCACCGTGTCTTCACCAATGTGTTGCTGCACCTCGACCACCAAGATTCGGCCATTGGGGCGCTTAATCTGCAATGCGTCATGAATACGCGGCAACCGATTCTCGGCACTCGCCTCTTTATTCTCAAAAAAGACGTCTACCACCGGACCGATGACCTGCGAAATATGTCCTACTAGTTGTGACATAAGCTATCGATTATTTTTGTTGATTAAATAATTAATGTCATTATTTATGACTTCAAAGATAGGAAAAACTATTCCACTATATTCAAGTACCCACGTTTTTTAACAAAAAAAAGACTGTAAATCCAGATATGCAAGGGTATATATTAACTACTTTTAAAAAATCAAACCTTCACTTCCTTTTATATGTTGATTCTGAACACGAAAACGGTCATCGCTGACAGCATAAGCCATCCTACATGATAAGCATACCTGAACACCGTGCCGAACAGCCTTGATCTGCATGCTGACCATAGGTGGTCTGTCGCGTAAAGAAAGCTGTCCGACACAGGGGCTACAGACCATCCACAGATGTAAGCATTTCCATACGCCAAAAAGTTGCAGACTATTCACAGAAAGTCCATATCCGGTTAAGATTACTATCTCCGCTCTTTTTAGTGATTTTTAAACGACTCTCATGCTCTTTATTCATCTTTGCGTGTTATTTTTGTGTATAAAAATTATTTCGTTATGCTCTCTATACGCAAAGCTACCTTGTCAGACTGTCAGACCATTCGGAGTCTGGCAGAAATTGTCTTTCCGGCTACTTATGCTACTATTTTGTCAGTCGAACAACTAGACTTTATGATGGAATGGATGTATTCCCTCCCCAATCTGCGCAAGCAAATGACCGAAGAAGGGCATACCTATTTCCTTGCTTGGGACGATGACACACCTGTGGGATATGTCTCTGTTCAACAAGAGGAAGACGATTTGTTTCATTTGCAGAAAATATACGTCTTGCCTGACAGACAAAAACATCACATCGGCGAGCAGCTTTTCCAACAGGCCATCCGGTTTATCAAAGAGATACATCCCACTCCTTGCACAATGGAACTGAATGTTAACCGGCAGAATCCTGCGATTCATTTCTACGAACGGATGGGCATGACCAAAGCACGCGAAGGCGACTTCCCTATCGGCAATGGGTTTTATATGAATGATTACATCATGGCTATCAGATTGTTTGCGGACTAACATCTGCAGTCAGACCATTCTTTGTCTTTCTTGTAAACCAGTAACCGCGCTTTGCTTTCTGCGTCTACACGATAAGATTCCCTGATTTTTTGTATGATTTTGTTTTGCGTGAAAGGGTCTAGCGAATTGTGTCCGAGAAAGATTTCTGTTTCTGTCGGGAAATGAACATAGCAGACCGAAACTGCCCATGCTATGCCCATCTTGACATAATATCCATTGTGTGTAACACCATCTAACTGTTTAAACAAACGCGGCAGATATTGGGCATTGATGTAGTAATCCATCCCCATAACCACTGCAAAACGGACAGCATATTCATCGGCTGAAGCAAAATATGGCAGGACAAAACGCCACATTTCATCGCGATGGTTCTCGGTAAATTTCAGGGTGGAGCAAAACGTGTCGCACACCGACCAGCTGTTGATGTAGGGAATGAAGTCCGCCATGAGCCGCATTCGTTCTTCTAACGAGACTTGTCCGGCAAGTCCGATAATCATTCCGTGTAACATGTTTTCTTCCATATACTTATGAGTGAGTTGCGATAAGACCGCCCTCCAATCGCCTCGCACAATCTCTTGAGCAAGTTTTCGCACATCCGGCACCCGCAATCCCAAAATGTTGGTTATCCCCGGGTGAAGCGACTGCGTAAATTTCTGATTCCCTGTTTTAGCCAATTCTAATAAGCGTGTTTGTATATCCATAAGCTGTTTTTTTATGCAATATTTGCAAAACTTCTCAACATATACAAAACAGCCCATATCAGACTTGGAAGTACCATACAAAACCCATCAGAAAGGTTTGCCTCACTCGTAAAATTTGCAACCGAATCTGATTATAATTATACGGAATAGT
>CAZEPM010000077.1:8032-9232 GCA_964514145.1 uncultured Bacteroides sp. | reverse complement strand
ATCTCGCATCGGCTGCGTAAGAGGCAGAGGATCATCGTGGCTTTTACCTATCTTTGCCGTCTACGGTCAAAATACAATCCCAACACCCGACAAATCGCACCTCAGCGACTATATGTCTCCACAAAATCCTTCAACGAAGCCCGGCTCACACCCAACTCCACTGCCCGGTCCAAATCCTTCTGAGCCTGCTTACGCTTCTTCAAACGCAGGTATATGCTCGCACGTACCAGATAATACTCCGCCGTGTTAGGCTCCCAACGGATGGCCTCTTCGATATCAGCCAACGCAACTTCCAGCTGGCCAAGTTCACACTCAATATCAGCCCGGGCCGCATAGAGCGTCGACCGTTCCGGATAGACCGTTATCAGATTCGACAACTGATTGATGGCCTCCTGCGGACGGCCGTCACGTTGATTCAGCATGGCCAGCCCCAAACGTCCCTCATAATGATCGGGCACAACCGACAACAAACGCTCATAGTCGATACGTGCCGCCTTGTAATCACGCTTCTCCATGTTGATGTAAGCGCGGAAGAACAACGCCTGACGGTTATCTCTGTCCACATCGAGCACCTGACAATAATCCCTGTAAGCCTTCTCCTTCATGCCCGACTCCAGATATAACGCCGCACGGCTCAGCAACACCGGCACCCTGCGTGGCTCCATGTTCAACGACAATCCGTAATTCTCCAATGCCTCATCCCTATCTCCGCGACGTTCTGCAATCGCACCCAACGCACCAAAGATCTCTGCATTGAACGCATGATCGGGCATCAGAGACAATGCCTCCCTGAACGATGCCACTGCCTGATCCAGACTGTCGGCCTCCATACAACGGAAGCCGCGCTCGGCCAGCTCCTGATACGACTGGCCACACACACACAACGTCAGTAAACAAAACGCCGACATAACCCATATCCGTAAACACATCTGCCTCATAAACAAATATTCTGACCTGATTCGAACACAAAAATAAGCATAAATCCATACCCGCTCCTCCCCCATAACGTATCTTTACAAAATCTTCTTTAAATTAGGAGATGACCTCCTTCTCTCCGACCCCTCGCGACATCGGGTCTGACCCTAGCCGAGAAAAGGTCAGAACTGTTCCTAGAAAAGGTCGGACTTTTTCCTACATCAAGTCGGACTTGATCCTACATCAGGTCGGACTTGATCCTACATCAGGTCGGACTTGATCCTA
>CAZEPM010000077.1:0-7932 GCA_964514145.1 uncultured Bacteroides sp. | reverse complement strand
GATGTGATCCTACATCAAATCGGATGTGATCCTACATCAAATCGGATGTGATCCTACATCAAATCGGATGTGATCCTGCCTAAGGTCGGAACCCTTCCTGAGTGGTCTCCAGAGGGGGTCGGCATCCCTTCGGGGATGAGCCGGTGTCGGGCGGCGAGGGGCCGGGACTGAGGGGCAAGAAAAAGCCCGGCTGCCTTGCGGGACGGTCGGGCTCAATGGGTCGGAAAGCGGGGGCCGGTGTCCGGCTATGGCCGGATCAGTTGGTCGATGGCTTCGTAGAACTCGGCGCTTTCGCCGATGACACACCGCAGGATTTTGCCTTCGGGGTCGATGATGTATTTGGTCGGATATCCGGTGACGGCATAGAGAGCGGCGACGTCGAGGCTGTCGGAGTTGATGACGTTGACCCACGGGAGCTGATATTGGTCGACGGCTTTCCGCCACTTCTCATCGGTGTCCCGGCAGGCGATGCCGACTACCTCGAGACGGCTTTTGTAGCGTTCGTACATCTTTTTCATGTCGGGTATGCCTTTGATGCACCATCCGCACCAGCTTCCCCAGAAGTCGAGCACGACGTATTTGCCCCGCAGACTACTGAGCGTGAACGGATTTCCCGCGAGGTCGCTGAGGGTGAAGTCGGGCGCGGTGTTGCCTTCGCTGACGGCTTCCTTGGCTTTCGCATAGGCTTGCGCTTGGGCATATCGACGGGTGAGGTCGGTATAGATGGGTGCAAGTATGCCTTTGGTGACGTTGGACGTGAGGCTATCCAAGTAAGGGCCTGCGATTGAGATGTCGGTTTGCCAGAGGAGGAACAGGGAGACATCGTTGTCGGGGTGCGTCCGCACGTAGTCGAGGTTGAACTCTTGTGTGCGTTCCACCCATGTTTGTACGGATGCGGCCACGGTTGCGATGTCGTCTTGGTCGGCTCCCTGCTGCTGCATGCGTGCGCATTGTTCCATGATGGAGTCGATTTTTTCCTGATATGCGTACTGCTGTTTGAAGACGTTACCCAGCTCTTCGTAGAAGGTGTCTCCGGTGATGTGTGCGTCCGGCAACTGTCCGCTGAGCCGAAGAGTCCCGCCCGGTATGAGCGGAAAGGTCAACCTGCGCAGGGGCATGGTCTTGGGTTGTCCGTGTTCGTCGGGCATTGAGACGGGCTTTTCAAAGACGGAGAGGATGCGCATGGCGGAGTCTGTGGTCTGATAGGCAAAGGAGCCGTCATCGCCGAGTGCGAGGGTTTGCAGACGTATGTCGTCGACTCCTTGCTGCACACTCCACGACCTTACGAGGATGGTGTCGCTGTCGATACCGGACAGTGTTCCGGTGAGTGTGAAAGGTGTCGGCTGATGACTGCAGGCAGTCAGGATGATGGCTCCTGCTAAGATTAACAGGTTTGATTTCATAACTGTATGTTGTTAGTTGTTTTTAATGTAGTTGACAATCCATGTTCCGACTTCCGTGGTGCCGTAGTGTTTGCCTCCTTCGACTTGTATCTCGGGTGTGCGGATGTGCTGGTCGAGTGAGGAGTTGACGGCGTTTCGGATGAGTGTGCCCTCTTCCGTGAGGTTGAAGTGTTCAAAAAGCATGGCTACGGAGAGGATTTGTGCCAACGGGTTGGCAATGTTCTTGCCTTTGGCTTGTGGCCACGACCCGTGTATGGGCTCGAAGACGGGTGTGTGTTCTCCGGTGGAGGCGGATGGGAGTAGCCCCATAGATCCGCTGATGACGGAGCCTTCATCGGTGAGGATGTCTCCAAAGGTGTTTTCCGTGACCATGACATCGAAGAAGGTAGGCTCTTGTATCATGCGCATGGCGGCATTATCGACGTACATGTAGTCGGTGTTGACATCGGGGTATTGTGGCGCCATCTCCTGTGCGATTTGTCTCCAGAGCCGTGATGATGCCAGAACGTTTGCCTTGTCGACGAGTGTGAGGTGGCGTCTGCGCTTGCGTGCATAGTCGAATGCGACACGCAAGATTCGCTCGATTTCCGGCCTTGTGTAGAAGTTGGTGTCGTATGCCTTGTCGTTGTCTTGATACTTTTCTCCGAAGTACATGCCTCCTGTCAGCTCACGAATGCAGACGAAGTCGGCTCCTTGTACGAGTTCTTTCCGGAGGGGTGACTTGTGTATGAGGCAGTCGAAGGTCTGTACGGGCCGGATGTTGGCAAAGAGTCCCAGTTGCTTTCGCATGGCGAGCAGGCCTTGCTCGGGACGTACCTTTGCGGTGGGGTCGTTGTCGTACTTAGGGTCTCCTACGGCGGAGAAGAGGACGGCATCGGCTCGTTTGCATGCTTCGTAGGTTTCCGCCGGGAAGGGGTCTCCGACCTTGTCGATGGCGTCGGCTCCACAGAGAGCGTATTCGTAGGTTACTTCATGACCGTATTTCTCGCACACAGCGGTCATCACATTGACTCCTTGTCGGGAGATTTCTGGCCCGATTCCATCTCCGGCCAATACTGCAATTCTTAGCTTCATAGTTTGTCTTTCTAGTGAGAGAGTCGCTGTTCGGACTCTGATTGATTTGATTATTCTTCTATAATGTTCAACATTTTGATGGTTGCCTTGATGGCTGCTTCTGTCTGGTCGGCATCGAATCCTTTCGTGCGAAAGACTTTCTGCTGGTATGTCCAGGTGATTACGGTTTGCACGAAAGCATCTGTCCGTCCTCCGGGTGGAATGGTTACGGCATAGTTTGTCAACATCGGGAAGGTTCGCCCCAATACGCCTTTATATATCTTGCGCAGGGCTCGGACGAAGGCATCGTATTGTCCGTCACCGCTTGAGTTTTCCTCAAACTCTTGTCCGTTGATAGCCAAGCGGATGGATGCGACGGGTTTCATCCCTTGCGCCAGTGTGACATAATAGTTTAGCAGACGAACTTTCTCGTGTGGTGTGGTGTGTTTCAACACGTCTGAGACAATGTAGGGAAGGTCTTCTTGGGTTACTCGTTCCTTTTTGTCACCGAGTTCGATGATGCGTGCCGTTACCTTTCGCATGGATTCTTCGTCGAGTTCCAGCCCGAGGTCTTCCAGATTCTTACGGATATTGGCTTTTCCACTGGTTTTGCCCAACGCATATTCGCGTTTTCGCCCGAATCGTTCGGGCAGAAGGTCGTTACAGTACAGATTATTCTTGTTGTCGCCATCGGCATGAATGCCTGCCACTTGCGTGAAAACATTCTCTCCAACGATAGGTTTGTTGGAAGGGATCAGTATACCGGAGTATGATTCAACGAGACGGCTCACGTCATTGAGCTTTTCTTCATTGATGTTGGTGATGGCATTGAAGTGATCTTTCAGTATGGCTTGTACGCTTGCCAGCGGAGCGTTGCCAGCGCGCTCTCCAAGTCCGTTTATCGTCGTGTGCAGGCCTTTGGCGCCGCTCAATACGGCTGCCAGCACATTGCTTACAGCCAAATCGTAGTCATTGTGCGCATGGAAATCGAAGTGATAGTCGGGATAACGCTTTTTCATCTTCCGGAAATATTCGATTACCTGCAGAGGATTGAGGATGCCTAATGTATCGGGTAACATGTAACGACGGATTTTTACGTTCTTCAATCCGTCCATCAACCGGAACACATATTCCGGAGAGTTTTTCATCCCATTGCTCCAGTCTTCCAAATAAACATTGACCTGAATCCCCATCTTATCGGCCATGTCTGCTACCTGAATGATATCTGCAATATGCTGCTCGGTAGTTTTATGCAACTGTTCCTGGCAATGTTTCAGCGAACCTTTGGTCAACAAATTGATCACACGTCCGCCAGCTTTCTGTATCCATCGCAAAGAGGTGCCTCCATCGACAAAACCTAATATCTCAACACGATCTAACATATCGTGCCTGGCAGCCCAATCGCAAATAATCCGTGCGGCTTCCAATTCTCCATTAGATACCCGTGCAGAAGCGACTTCTATCCTATCAACCCGTAATTCTTCAAGCAACAAACGAGCAATCATCAGCTTTTCATGGGGCACAAACGATACACCACTGGTCTGTTCACCATCGCGCAGCGTTGTGTCCATAATTTCTATCTTAGTCTGTTTATTTCCCATTCGGTTGTGATCCTTTTACATTTGTGTTTGTTGAGACCTTCTTATTGCCGTGCTTGTTCGTAAGCTTCAATCTTGTCTTTGTTTTCTACCAGAAAGTCAATATCGTCCAATCCGTTTATCAAACAGTGCTTCTTATAGGCATTTATCTCGAAATGCTCACTTTTACCTGTTGCCATATTGGTTATCGTTTGATTTGGCAGATCTACCATAACTTCCGTCTTCGGATTGGCATATATCGCATCGAACAGCTCTACCAAGAACACTTCACTGACGACTACCGGCAGGACGAAGTTGTTCAGCTCGTTGTTTTTATGGATATCTGCAAAGAAACTTGATACGACGACCCGGAAACCATAATCGGCTATTGCCCAAGCTGCATGTTCACGACTTGAGCCAGAACCGAAATTCTTACCGGCCACTAAGATTTGTCCACCGTAGGTAGGATCGTTAAGCACAAAGCCTTTATTAATGGAACCATCCGGATTATAGCGCCAGTCACGAAACAGGTTTTCTCCAAATCCTTCGCGTGTGGTAGCTTTCAGAAAACGTGCAGGAATAATCTGATCTGTATCTATATTCTCTAATGGAAGAGGAACACAAGTGCTGATTATTACGTTAAATTTTTGTTTCATCGTTCAAATGGATTAAAAAAGACATCACATTTATGTATCTTATAATAGTGTACGAGGATCGGTTATTACACCCGTGACGGCCGCTGCTGCTGCAACCAAAGGACTGGCCAGTAGCGTGCGTGCACCCGGCCCCTGACGGCCTTCAAAGTTACGATTGCTGGTCGACACGGCATATTTCCCGGAAGGAACCTTATCGTCGTTCATGGCCAAACAAGCTGAGCAACCGGGTTGGCGTATTTCGAAGCCGGCCGCAGCCAATATCTGGTCTAACCCCTCTTCACGAATCTGTGCATCGACCATCCACGAACCCGGAACCAGCCATGCAACCACATGGTCTGCTTTCTTGCGTCCCTTCACAATAGAGGCAAATGCACGGAAATCTTCGATGCGCCCGTTCGTACAAGCGCCCAAGAACACATAGTCAATCTGCTTACCTAATAACGACTCACCCGGCATAAAACCCATATAGCGCATCGACTTTTCGAACGATGTCTTCTCAACTTCATTCATGACCTCGGTCGTCGGGATATGCTGCGTAATGCCCATACCCATGCCTGGGTTGGTTCCATAGGTAATCATGGGTTCTATGTCAGCCGCATCATAGTGTATCTCTTTGTCGAACACCGCATTGTCATCACTCCTCAGCGTACGCCAATAAGCCACAGCCTTATCCCACGCCTCTCCCTTAGGGGCATACTCACGCCCCTTGACGTAGCTGAACGTAACCTCATCCGGAGCCACCATCCCACCGCGAGCGCCCATCTCGATAGACAAATTGCAAAGCGTCAGACGTCCCTCCATACTCATGTTACGCACCACTTCGCCCGCATATTCCACAAAATATCCCGTAGCACCACTCGTTGTCATTTTGGACATCATATACAAAGCCACATCTTTTGGAGTCACACCTGAGCCCAACTGACCATCAATCGTAATGCGCATGGTCTTCGGACGGGTCTGGAGAATACACTGCGAAGCAAGCACCATCTCAACCTCACTCGTACCAATACCAAACGCAACCGCACCCAGCGCACCATGCGTAGAAGTATGCGAATCTCCACACACAACCGTCATCCCGGGCAAAGTCAATCCACGCTCAGGACCAACCACATGAATGATGCCATTTTTCTCGTGCAGCATCCCGAAGTGAGTCAGACCAAACTCAGCTGCATTCTTAGCCAACGTATCCACCGAAGCTTTCGACTGTGGGTCAGCAATCGGCTTATCCTGATCATGCGTCGGAGTATTATGATCAGGCATACAATAGATTCGATCCGGACGGAAACATTTCAGACCTCGCTCGCGCAAACCCGCAAAAGCCTGCGGACTCGTCACCTCATGGCAATACAGCCGGTCGATGTATAATTGCGTTGGCCCCTCCTCTATCTGTTGCACAATGTGTGCATCCCATATCTTGTCAAATAACGTGTTAGCCATTTATCTTACAATTTAAATTTATTAATACAATCTATATATGCTTCTACAGACGCTGCAATGATATCAGTATTCGCACCAAAACCATAATAGACATGTCCATCATATTCTACTTGCATGTGCACCTTACCCACATCATCACTACCTTTACTGATAGCCTGTATGGTAAACTCACGCAACAACATCTGCCGGTTGATAATCTTCTTCAACGCTTTGATGGCGGCATCCACAGGACCATTACCCGTCGCTGCCTCTTCAAATTTCTCGCCTGCAATGTTCACACCCAGACTGGCCACCGAGCGAACCCCGACACCACTGGTCACCTGCAAGTAGTCCAGCTTAATACGATGGTTCTGGGTCCGGTCAGCACCTGCCAACACCATCACGTCGTCATCCGTAATCTCTTTCTTCTTATCAGCCAACTTCAAGAAATCCTCATACACCTTGTCCAGTTTCTCCTGCGACAGCTCCACACCCAATATCTGAAGGCGATGTTTCAAAGCTGCACGACCGCTCCGGGCCGTCAGCACAATCGAATTATCATCAATGCCGACATCCTTCGGATTGATTATCTCATAAGTATGCACGTTCTTCAACACACCATCCTGATGGATTCCGGACGAATGAGCAAAGGCATTACGACCAACTATCGCCTTGTTAGGCTGCACCGGCATATTCATCAAACTCGATACCATCCGACTCGTAGGGAAAATCTTCTGTGTGTTGATGTTTGTCTCCACACCAATGTCTTTGTGGCACTTCACGATCATGGCCACTTCTTCCAACGACGTGTTACCCGCACGCTCCCCAATGCCGTTTATCGTCACTTCAACCTGACGCGCACCGTTGAGCACACCACTCATCGTGTTGGCCGTAGCCATACCCAAGTCGTTGTGGCAATGCGTAGAAATCACCGCACGGTCAATCCCGTCCACATGTTCCATCAGATACTTAATCTTCGCACCATACTCCGCAGGCAGACAATACCCCGTCGTGTCCGGAATATTCACCACAGTCGCACCCGCCTTAATCACCGCCTCGACCACACGAGCCAGATAAGCATTCTCCGTACGTCCCGCATCTTCGGCATAAAACTCTACGTCGTCAACAAAACGCCGCGCATACTTCACCGCCGCTACCGCACGTTCGATAATTTCCTCACGATTCGAGTTAAACTTATAACGGATATGCTCGTCCGACGTACCAATCCCCGTGTGAATCCGCTTATGCTTGGCATAACGCAAAGCCTCCACAGCCACGTCGATATCACGCTCCACAGCACGGGTCAACGCACAAATAACCGGCCACGTCACCGCCTTTGAGATCTCAACCACCGAGTTAAAATCCCCCGGGCTCGAAACCGGGAAACCAGCCTCAATCACATCCACACCCAGCGCCTCCAACTGACGGGCTACCTGGATCTTCTCTACCGTATTCAACTGGCAACCAGGCACCTGCTCGCCATCTCGAAGCGTAGTATCAAAAATAAACAATCTGTCACTCATAACTTTCTTCATTAACATGTTTACCAAATAAAAAAGCCTTTCACACACACAGGAAGTGAGAAAGGCTCCAGTACTTTATTCTTATCTTTTACAACTCAGGCACAAGACTCACTTCCACTCACTCTGCGTAGTAGAATCAACCGGCCCAGACCTAACGTATGTAAAAATCCTTGCTTCATTGTTCAACAGATAAATTCGTCCGACAATTCATTTCGACCCTGCAAAAGTAATCGTTCTTTCTGAAACGCAAAAGAATATTGAAAGATTTTTCTTCAAAATAACGATGTTTTATCCGTTCCGGCCA
>CAZEPM010000076.1:0-9251 GCA_964514145.1 uncultured Bacteroides sp. | reverse complement strand
TCCCGATTGCGTTTCTCCGTCTGAACGACCAATTCCTTAGCCAAGGAAGCGAAAGCCTGTCCGGTAACCGAATCTTCATCCAAAGCTACGGGTACACCGGTATCACCGCCCTCACAAATGCTTTGCACAATAGGGATTTGCCCTAACAACGGAACATTCATTTCTTCTGCCAATTGTTTCGCTCCTTCTTTTCCAAAGATATAATAACGGTTATCAGACAATTCTGCAGGAGTAAACCATGCCATATTTTCTATAAGCCCGAGAATCGGAACATGAATCTTATCGTTAGTAAACATACTGATTCCTTTTCGGGCATCGGCCAAAGCCACAGCTTGCGGTGTACTTACAACGACCGATCCTGTAACGGCCAACGTCTGAACTACAGTCAAGTGAATATCGCTGGTTCCGGGAGGCAAGTCTATCAAGAAATAATCCAGTTCTCCCCATGCGGCGTCACCAATCAGTTGCTTCAAAGCATTGCTGGCCATTCCGCCACGCCACAATGTAGCCTGATTGGGATCTACAAAGAAACCTATCGAAAGCAGTTTGACTCCATATTTCTCTATAGGTATGATGAGTTCGCGCCCATCGATCATTTCGGCACAAGGACGCTCATCTTCCACCTGAAACATTTTAGGCATCGAAGGGCCAAAGATATCAGCGTCCAGCAATCCGACTCTATATCCTTGTTTTGCTAAAGCTACGGCCAAATTAGCTGCCACGGTTGATTTCCCTACTCCACCTTTTCCCGAAGATATGACGATAATATTTTTCACCTGTGGCAAAAGTTTACCAACTTCCGGTCGGGCTTGCTGAATAGTCTTGACTGAAATATTTCCTGCGATATCAACATCGCTCCCAACGTATGTCAAAATTGCTGTTTCTGCTGCTTTAATAACCGACTTCATAAAGGGATCGGTTGGTTTCTCAAAAATTAAGGAAAAAGATACTTTATTGCCCTCTATGCGAATATTATCTTCTACCATTCCGGATTCAACAATATTCTTTCCGGTACCCGGATATCGCACCGTTGCCAATGCTTCTTTTATCAGTTTTGGATAAATAGTCATACTACTCTTAAGATTTCTACATTATATTTATTTACTTACTTGCTTACTTGAAGTCCACTCCTTTTGCTTCGATTATAGCTTCGATAGTCATCTAATTCTATTTCGATATCGGGTTCATCTAAATACCCTTCTTGTGGTAGACGAAATTTAATGTATTTAATTGTCAAACCACGATCCAACCATTGTTGTTCATAGTATGTGCGAATGCTCAATATGTCATCTACGATATCTGAGTGATACAAATCGTCTGTCATGTATTCTATTGGTAAGTTATTATGTTCCAGCATATATTTAGTATATGTGAACATGAAATTACTGTCTGTTTTTACATGAATCCATCCGCCATCAACAAGAAAAGCACGATAACGATTCATAAAATATGTGGATGTCAATCGCTTGGTTACCTTCTTCATCTGAGGATCAGAGAAAGTCAACCATATTTCATTAACTTCTGCAGGTGCGAAGAAACGATCTATTATTTCAATATTGGTGCGCAAAAACGCAACGTTTTTCATATCTTTTTGCAAAGCCTCTGTTGCACCGGTCCACATACGGGCACCTTTAATGTCAATCCCGATAAAGTTTTTATCTGGATATAATTGCCCCAATCCTATTGTATATTCACCTCTTCCGCATCCTAATTCTAAAACAATGGGATTATCATTCCGGAAAAAATGCTGCCTCCATTTGCCTTTCATATCGAATGGGACATGATCGATCACCGAATAAGGATATTCAAACACGTGAGGATAACTCTGCATGTCTGCAAACTTTTCAAGTTTATTTTTACCCATACATGAAAATTGTTTATGCTAACAGAAACCCAAAAGATATATAAAAAGGATACAAGCAATATGATGTAGGGCTTATCCCTATCCTCATATACCTTGCATCCTCTTCTTTATGAGTTTTTTATAATCACTCCTAGTTTATTCTACTTTTAGTCTAAAACCGTAACCCATCCATACTTGTCTGGTTCTTCACCATATTGAATGGCCAGCAACTTATTGTATAATTTCGTACAGACTGGCCCTGGTTTTCCATCTTTAGAGATTACATAAGATTTACCATTCTCTAAATCATCAATACGTTCTATCGGGCTAATTACTGCGGCTGTCCCGCATGCGCCGGCTTCTTCAAAAGTCAATAATTCTTCTTCCAGAACAGGACGGCGTTCCACTTTCAATCCAATATCTTCTGCCAATTGCATCAAACTACGATTGGTAATAGATGGTAAAATAGAAGTTGAGAGTGGTGTAACATACGTATTATTTTTTATCCCGAAGAAATTGGCAGCCCCACATTCATCTATATATCTCTTTTCTTTTGCATCTAAATAGAATTCACATGAGTAACCTAAATCATGCGCTTTCTTATTAGCTCGCAAACTCGCTGCATAATTTCCTCCTACCTTGAATGTTCCTGTTCCTAGTGGAGCTGCGCGATCGTATTCACGAATAATGACGTATGGATTCGCTGCAAATCCTCCCTTGAAATAGGGACCTACAGGAGTTACGAATATTAAAAACAAATATTCTATAGCTGGATGTACACCAATTTGTGCACTTGTACCTATCAACAACGGGCGGATATACAACGAAGCTCCACTTTCATAAGGTGGAATAAAACGCTCATTAAGTTTAACTACCTTTTTCACCATCGCACAGAAACGTTCGGTTGGGAGCTCAGGCATAAGAATTCCTCTACAAGTAGACTGTAAACGTTCGGCATTAGCATCCATACGAAAAATGCGGATTTTGCCATCTTTACACCGATAAGCTTTTAAACCTTCAAAACCCTCTTGACCATAGTGCAAACTTGTAGCTGCCATATGCAGATTAATGGTTTCGTCAGAAGATATCTCTATTTCTCCCCATTTGCCATCACGATAGTAACAACGTACATTGTAATCCGTCTTCATGTAACCGAATAACAGATTCGACCAATCTATTTCTTTCATTGTTGTCTGGTTTTAAGATAAAAGAATGCTATTAATTAGCAAATGTAAAAGAAAAGAATGCAACAAGCAAAGAAAAAGAAGAGAAATCAATCTTGTTTAGCAAAAGAGTCTAACATTTTCTTAATTTCCTCATCTACTTTATGTAATTTATTTCTACAAAAATTTATTTGTTCTTCCGCTTCTTTCAGATAAGCACTCAATTGATCAATATTCAATTCATTGTTTTCAATCTTAAAAACAATTTCTTCAAGTCTTTTCATTGACTTTTCGTATGTCATCGATTTTGCAGCCATATAATATTTAGTTTTAACGATTATGATACTGTACTTTTTACTTTTCCTTTCGCCAAACGAGTAAGCAAAACATCTCCTTTTTTCAACGTTGCGGCATCTAATACGGCCTTCCCGTCTTTTAGCGTAATACTATAACCTCTACTCAGCATATGCTCCGGAGAAGAAGAACGAATTTGTTGTTCCAACAACTGTAAGCGATGTTGCTCTTTAGAAAAATAAGACTGTACGTACAACGGAAGTTGTTGCACATAGCGATCTAACGATTGTCGTTTTTTTTGCAACTGACGTTGCACAGCCATATATAAATGCTGAAGCAACGATAAGATGCGTTGTTCTTCACGTAAACGAACAGAAGAAAAAAGGCGAGGCAGTATTTCTATGAATTCCGATAGTTTTGTTTCTTCAGCTTTCAAGTAAGAACGAATATTTTCTGTTATGCGATGTTGACAATCATCTAACTTCATCGCCGTGGCATGAATCTGATTTATCAAGAACTCAGCAACTGCTGTCGGAGTCTTAACTCTCGTATGTGCCACTAAATCTATTACGGTGTTATCCCGTTCATGGCCTATACCGGTAATAATCGGTATAGGGAATTGTGCACAATTAGTAGCCAGTAAATAAGAATCAAAACATGACAAATCAGAAACTGCTCCACCACCACGAATAATTACGACCACATCCCAATGTTTCGAATGCTTATAAATCTTATTCAACGCATTTATAATACTGCACTCAGCTTGTTCACCTTGCATAAGTGCAGGAAACAGTTTTGTATAGAAAACATATCCGTAGGGATTTTCCAGTAATTGATTACAAAAATCTTCATATCCGGCAGCTGTTGCCGAAGAAATTACAGCAATACGCTGGAGCAAGATTGGCAAAGGAAGTTCTTTATTCAATGTAAAGACTCCTTCTTCTTGAAGCCGATGAATTATTTCTTTCCGATGCGATGCTATATCACCGATGGTATACGAAGGATCAATATCAATAATGGAAAGCGAATAACCATATAACTCATGGAATCCAATGACTACTTTTACTAGAACCTTTAGACCAGAGACCAGTGCTTGTCCGGTTTCTTGCTCAAAATAAGCCCGCAAGAATCGATAGGTCTGACTCCAAATGATCGCACGTGCTCTAGCTGTCAGATTATTTTCTGCCACATCTTTTTCTATCAATTCTAAGAAACAGTGCCCCGAAGCATTATTTCTGATATCACTTAGTTCTGCCCGTACCCAATATTCCTCAGGCATAGCGTTTTCCACATGAAAACGAACCAAATTATTCAGTTCATAAAGTGATAAGACCTCCATCTCAAAACCGTTTTTAATTTATTGATAATTGCTGGTAAGCTTTCCAGAAATCTGGAATGCCGTAACCAAACACATTGTCCGGAGAGTCTGATCGGTCTGCACACTGACGTACTTGCCAGATAATTTCTTTTGCTGTGAAATGAGGACATGCTTGCCACAAACATGCAACAGCTCCGCAAATAAGAGGAGAAGCAAAAGAAGTTCCTTGCACGGCTGATATGCTTCCATCTTTAGATGCTACATACACATCTACCCCTAAAGCCATAACGTCTGGTTTAGTCCGTCCATCCGAAGTATTTCCAAGAGCAGAAAACACCGCATTCATACGATTTGTATCAACAGCCCCTACAGCCAATACATTATCGGCGTCAGCAGGCAGAGTAATTTTCTTCCATGTTCCCATACCGGTATTACCTGCACTGCATACAATCAACATTCCTTTATCTGCTGCCATAGAAGCGGAACGGCTCATCAACGATGTTTTTCCATTGAGATCACGATAGCAGTAATTACTACTCACCTCATCAAATGCATAATATCCTAATGACGTATTTACAACATCAACTCCCACACTATCTGCAAATTCAATGGCCTGAGCCCAATAATCTTCTTCCACCAAAAATTCACCATCATTATCTTCTGAACAAAGCAGCCAATAAGACGCTTCAGGAGCTGTTCCTACAAGCAGATTCGGAGCATTTACCGCCATACAAGAAAGTACACTTGTCCCATGCTCTATCTCTGCATAAACATCTCTATCAGGATTTACAAAATTACGCACGCCCTCTATTTTGACATTTTTCAATAACGGAAGAACATCAGCATTTAAAAAACCTCCGTCAATCACAGCGATAGTCATATTCTGTCCGCGATAGCCGATATAATGTAATTGATCTATTCTTAACATCTCAACCTGTATTTGTGCATTTCCATAGTAATTGGAAAGTGATTGAAATGATTCGGACTCCAATTCCATTTTACGGTCTACATTACGAACAACCAAACTGTCAGGACATGTCCAGACTTTAATAACATCTGCCACAAAAGACAAATTTCTTATATCAGCAATCCGCGAAGTATCAGATAATTCCAGAAGTACGGTATTATTCCATTTGCTCGTTCCAACAACTTTCACACCAACTTGAGACAATGCCTTCAAATAAACATCACAAACAGGAATATCTGTAGAATCTACTTTCAGGCATTGACGTTTACGACGTTCCAAAGCTTTTTGAGATAAAAATTCCCAAGGACGATCCAGAGAATATGTTGTCGGAGTTTTATCTTTCAATTCAACACGATAACGACATAAGCGACCATTTCCCCATGCCGAAACAACCAACATGAAAAGACAAAAGAAAGACAGTAGTTTATCCATGGAATACAGAAACCTATAAAAGACACTCAACAATTCATTCAATATACATTTTTATACCTCGTTGAGATGCTATCAAAGCCCCGCCAACAACACGTTTTCCTACATAAAAAACGGCAGATTGGCCGGGTGTTATAGATGACACACTCTCATAAAAATGAACAATCCAACGTCCATCGTTTAGTGGTTTTACTTCGCAAGGGACAGGCAGACTACGATAACGAATACGGACACTTAAATCTCTTTCATGAAAGAAACGTTGATTGTCAACCATTTTCAGTCCTTCAATCAGCATATAAGTTGTTTTTAATTGTTCTGCGTCGCCAAGCATGACCGTATTCTTCTCCGGATTGAGCTTCAACACATAAGCCGGTTTCCCTAATGCAATATTCAACCCCTTGCGCTGACCTATGGTATAATAAGCGAAACCTTTATGTTCTCCTAGTGTAACACCGGCTGCATTCACGAATTTACCCGCCCCGATACGTTGGTCAATATCTGGAATATACTGCCGCAAAAAATCACGATAATCCCCATCGATAAAACACACTTCCATACTTTCATCACCTTTCGACTTTGCTTCAAATCCTTTTTGATAAAGATATTCACGCACACTATTTTTCGTATATCCGCCCAGTGGAAAAAGACAGCGACGAAACAATTGCTCATCCACACGCCACAAGAAATAAGACTGATCTTTCTTAGGATCGTCTCCGGCTATCAAATAAATATGTTCATTCAATTCCTCTAATCGCGAATAGTGCCCGGTCGCAATATATCGGCAGCCCATCCGGTCAGCCCAATCAGATAAAATACGAAACTTAAAAATAGAATTACATAGCACACAAGGATTAGGAGTACGTCCGTTCATATATTCATCAATGAAGTTCTGTATGATGATTTGACGAAACTCATTACGAACATCAGCCACATAATGTTTTATTCCGATTCTCTCAGACAATTCACGTGCTTCTAATATATAATTGGGGAGTTCCTGATTCCTGTCAGAAAATTTAGAAGGGGTATCCCATGTACGCATAGTCACACCGATAACCTCATAGCCCTGTTCCTTCAACATTAAGCATACCGACGTACTATCAATACCCCCGCTCATACCTACCAGAACTCTTGTTTTCTTCATACTTTTTCGTAGATTGTAAGTCCTACAAAGGTAGGATTTTTTGTTTTTGTCGACTGTTAAACTATTCTATTTTTCATAAGCCAACTTCTTCAATAGTATTAAAAAGAATACCTTTGCACACCCAAAATTTTTATTGTTATGACAACACAAAATGGAACAGCTAATGAACTTGGAACAGAAAGTATTCGCAAACTCCTGACACAGTATTCCATTCCTGCAATAATCGCCATGACTGCCTCATCATTATATAATATGATAGACCGTATTTACATTGGCCATGGCGTAGGAGCTCTTGCCATTTCCGGACTTGCATTAACATTCCCCTTAATGAACCTGGCAGCAGCTTTTGGCTCATTAGTAGGAGTAGGTGCATCAACTTTAATCTCAGTTCGATTAGGACAAAAAGATTACCAAACAGCCAAACACGTACTGGGAAATGTTTTAATCCTGAACATCATTATCGGATTAGCGATTGGGGCTATCGCACTGATATTCCTGGATCCAATCCTATACTTTTTCGGTGCCAGTGAACATACGATAGACTATGCACGCGACTTTATGCATATTATCCTTCTCGGCAATGTTTTCACACACATGTATCTGGGTCTAAATGCGATATTACGTTCATCCGGACATCCCAAAGAAGCCATGTATGCCACCATCAACACAGTGATTATCAATCTCGTCTTAGCTCCTGTTTTTATTTATGTATTCCATTGGGGCATACAAGGAGCGGCGCTTGCCACCGTCATAGCACAAATCATATCGCTTATTTGGCAATTCAAGCTTCTAAGTAACAAAAACGAACTTATCCATTTCCAAAGAGGCATATATAAACTCAAAAGCAATATAGTGAAGAACATCATTGCGATTGGAATGTCTCCCTTCTTAATGAACATCACTGCCTGTTTCATCGTTATCCTGATCAATCAGGGTTTACAACGTCATGGAGGAGACTTGAGCATCGGCGCATACGGTATCGTCAACAGCGTCGCATTTTTCTTTATCATGATTGTAATGGGACTGAATCAAGGCATGCAACCCATTGTAGGATATAATTACGGTGCGTTGCAGTTTGAAAGAGTCATCCGTACGTTAAAACTGACCATTATCGGGGCTACTTGCATCACAACCGCCGGTTTCCTAATCGGCGAATTATGTCCACATTTGATTACCAGCATGTTTACGACTGACAAAGAGCTTATCGACCTTTCAGCCAAAGGCATGCGCATCTTGGTAATCTGCTTCCCGATTATCGGCTTCCAGATGGTTGTGACAAACTTCTTCCAGAGCTTGGGAATGGCCCGCAAATCAATCTTCCTGTCGCTCACCCGCCAACTGCTATTCCTGTTGCCCGGCTTAATCATCCTGCCACCCATATTTGGTGTTGACGGCGTATGGAGCAGCATGCCCATTGCCGATTTCCTTGCCTCTCTGGTGGCTTTCATCATGCTGCGCAACCACAAAAATAAAGTCAGGAGACTTTCGGAGTCACACAACCAATACAGATGACAGCCCGACAATCAAACGGCTAAAGCAATTCCATTCATTCAACCGATGTCCCAAAGGAATATACGACTGATGAATGGAATTGTTTTTTATCCATAAACACGCTGTCACGTCGCTTACTCAAAGACCACATCACCCTGAAAATCGATGGCCTGACGTTGCTGCATGGTCACATGAATCCGGACCGAGCCATTCGGATAAATATCCAACAGATAGGTGTAGTAATCCTCACGCGTCCGTGTATTAAATGAAATCCGATACCCGCCGTCACTCCTTGCCTCCTGACGATAGTCCGAGATGACCGACTCAAAGTTCAGCCCCACCCCTCCCCCATAAGGAATCGAATAGGCACGACCGAAATAAGGCAGATAAGAATTTAACGAATCACCGCGAACTTCCAGACCAAAATACGACGAAAGCGGGACACTGTTACCCGCAAACGGATACGCTACGCTCACAAGAATCTTATACGTCCGCGCCTCAACCGAATCGCGCACCATCTGTTCCCTTTGCTGCCGCCGTTCGGCTTTCGATTGAGCAAGGCCCGGATTTCCGTTCAACAGCATACAAATCAATCCTACATAAAT
>CAZEPM010000075.1:0-9447 GCA_964514145.1 uncultured Bacteroides sp. | reverse complement strand
TATTTTAGTTCTTTCTTATAACAAAAAGCTATGAAATGACTGCCCAATTTACATTAGTTTTACGAAGATTCGCCAGTTGCTTCCATAACACGAAGTTTTCAGGCCGGTCTTCTGTCGGATCATTGTCTACAATCGTCCGGGCAATTTCGCGAACGAACTGTAACAGTTGTCCATCGCGGGCTATATCTGCAATTTTTAAGTCAAAAGCTATTCCGCTTTGCTGTGTTCCCTCCAAATCACCCGGGCCGCGCAGCTTCAGATCGGCTTCGGCTATTTCGAATCCATCGTTCGTGTGTACCATGATTTCCAGTCGTTTCCGTGTTTCTTCCATGAGCTTGTAATTCGTCACTAGAATACAGTATGCCTGATCCGCACCCCGTCCGACGCGTCCTCGTAACTGGTGGAGCTGCGACAACCCGAAACGTTCGGCGTTTTCTATCACCATGACCGATGCGTTCGGCACATTGACACCGACTTCTATCACCGTGGTAGCCACCATTATCTGGGTTTCACCATTGACAAACCGTTGCATTTCGGCATCTTTTTCTGTCGGCTTCATCTTACCATGCACCTTGCTTATCTTGTATTCGGGAAAAGCCTCACAGATGTGTTCATAGCCTTCTTCCAAGTTTTTGATGTCTATCTTCTCGCTCTCTTTTATCAACGGATAGACGATATACGCCTGCCGTCCTTCCTGTATCTGCTTTCTTATGCCGGCATAAATGGCCGGACGATGATTATCGAACTGATGGATAGTCCGGACAGGTTTCCGGCCGGGTGGCAGTTCATCGATAACCGAGACATCCAAATCCCCATACAGCGTCATCGCCAGCGTTCGCGGAATCGGAGTAGCCGTCATCACAAGCACATGAGGAGGACAGTTGTTCTTCATCCATAATTTTGCTCGCTGGGCGACTCCAAAACGATGTTGTTCGTCGATAATCACCATGCCCAACGAGGAGAAATTCACCGTGTCTTCTATTACGGCATGCGTGCCTATCAGAATGTGTACATCGCCGGTAAGCAAGCCTTTCAATATCTCTTCACGTTTTTTCCCTTTAACCGATCCTGTCAATAATTCCACCCGGACGGGAAGATGGCTCAACAGATGCGATATGGTTTCATAATGTTGGGTAGCCAATATTTCCGTCGGAGCCATCAGGCACGACTGATACTGATTGTCCATGGCTATCAGCATGGTCATCAATGCTACCAAGGTCTTTCCACTTCCGACATCTCCCTGCAACAAGCGGTTCATCTGCCTGCCGCTACCCATATCCCGACGGATTTCCTTGATTACACGCTTCTGCGCACCGGTCAGTTCGAAAGGCAGATATTGAGTGTAAAAGGTATTAAACATTTCGCCTATGTGTTTGAACACGAATCCGCGATATTTTTGCTGCCGCTCCTTGCTATACCGTAAAATGTTGAGCTGCACATAAAACAGTTCCTCGAATTTCAACCGGTACTGAGCTTTTCGAAGCAATGCCGGTGTGCGGGGAAAATGAATATTGCGCAAAGCCTCATCCAGCGAAATCAGGCGATAACGTTCCACCATCCACTCCGGCAAGGTTTCGATAATCGGTTCTTTCAACAACGCGAAAAGATTCACACACAGTCTCTCGAGTGCCCGCGAATTCAGGCCGCTACGTTTCATTTTTTCCGTCGTGTTGTAACAGGGTTGCATGCCCATGTCCGACAGCTTCAGTTCGCCGGCCGGATCGATATCCGGATGAGCAATGCTAATACGCTCGTTGAAAAGGGTCGGACGACCAAATACAAGGTAATCCGTATGCTCTTTATAGCTCTTTGCCAAATATTTAATACCTTGGAACCACACCAAATCTACCACGCCCGTCCCGTCTGAAAAATGGGCGACCAGACGGCGTTTTCTTCCCTCGCCAAACGTTTCGAAACTAAGAATCTGTCCTCGTAACTGGATATAAGGCATGTTGCCGTCAATTTCGCGAATGGTATACAACCGACTGCGATCAACATATTTATAAGGGAAATAATACAGAAAATCGTGCAGCGAAAAGATGCCTAATTCTTTATTAAGAATGGCAGCGCGCTGCGGCCCCACTCCCGCCAGAAACTTTATATCACGAGACGTAATATCAAACATCAAAGCAGGGCATTGGCTATCGTTAAATCAAAAGGCGTCGTAATTTTGATATTTTCCCGATTGCCGGGAACCAGCATCACCGACTTGCTGAAAGTTTCCACCACAGAAGCATCATCCGTGAAAGACTGATGATAGGGTTGCTCATAAGCTTTTATCAACAACTCGGACGAAAACACCTGAGGGGTCTGCACCAATTTATATTGGCTGCGTTCGACCGTCTCACTACCGCCATCAGTCAGCCGGCGCAGAGTCTCCACCACGTCGACAACGGGCACGGCCGCCCCGCACTTCATCGCCGCTTCGTAACAAGCCGCTATCACGTTGCGCGACACAAAAGGCCGCACACCATCGTGCACACCGACCAGACCGGACGGACTGACGAGAGTCAGTCCGTTGCGCACGGAATGAAACCGTGTTTCACCACCGTTAACCACACGATGTGGTAACACAAAAGCATCATTGTAGCACAGTTCTTCCCAATACACTTGTTGGTCGTCGGGCAATACCACAATGATGTCTATCTGCGGATCATAGGCATAGAAAGCTTCCATCGTGCGCATCAAGATCGGTTTCCCGCCTATACGGAGAAACTGTTTGGGCACATCCATTCCCATGCGCAAGCCTTTGCCACCAGCAACTATGATCACCGATTTTTTCATGCCAACAACATACCGGCCTTCACTTCATCGGCTTTCGCTTTACCGACCAATCGGGTCACAAGAGCAAAAGCAAAGTCGAATGCTGCTCCGGGTCCTTTTCCTGTGATGAAATTATCATCTTCTTCCACCATTTCGCCGGTATACATCGCGCCTTCCAAGAAACGGTCAAAGCCGGGATAACACGTAGCTTTCTTGCCTTTTAACAGACCTAACTTGCCGTATACCATCGGAGCAGCACAGATTGCTGCCAACAAACAGCCTTTCTCGTTACTCTCCTGAATCAGACGGCACAAAGCCTCGTGTTCGGCCAGATTAGTTGCGCCGGGCAGTCCGCCCGGTAAAACCAACATTTTGGCATCCTGATTAATTGCATTGTATTCGAATAGCATATCGGCTTTCACCGTTACACCATGTGCACTGGTCACTTCCTGATGACCGCTGACAGATACCGTTTTCACGGTCAGTCCTGCACGACGCAAAATGTCGACAACTGCTAAGGCTTCCACATCTTCGAAGCCATCAGCCATGAATAAATAAATGTTTCCCATAATATTACCTCAGTTTAAAATAATAAGTAATCGTTCCTGTTTGGTTGTCCACTCCTTCCACCAGATTGAAGCGAGCCTGACGGGCAGCCTCCTCAGCTGCACGGCGCAACGCCGTACTCATGGTGTTGGTGCGTTTGTTGATGCTGGTATTGATAACCCGTCCGGCAGGATTTACGGTAATCGTCACTACTACGCGACCTTCTTCCTGCACATCATATCGCGGCACAGGCAACGTACCGAAAAGCGAACGACCATTCAAATCCCAGCTTCCTATGCCGCCTGCTCCCGTCGATTTGCCTATGTCGCTATTACCGGCCGGACTGCCTTCAATCCCTTGTCCGCTGGAAGTTGTCCCCCGATTACCCATCGAAGAACCTCTACCAAAAGCGCCGGCAATCTGTTTGGCAGCAGCTTCGGCAGCGGCTTTCTCGGCAGCAGCCCGTTGTTCGGCCTCAAGCTGTTCGGGCGTTTTTTCCGGTTTCTCCGTATCTTTTCTTTCGGGTTGTATGGTTTCAGTTTCTTTTTTGGGTTCGATTGCCACCGTTTCCTCCAAATCCTGCGTAATCATTTCCTGTCCTTCGACAACCTCCGGTTCTGCGAGTTCATTCGTCCTCGGCCAAGACACATCGTCCAAGATGTCAATTTCCGTCAGGGTATACGGATCAGCATCGCCTTGCGACAGCGAAGCGTCTCCCAGTACGACCGACACACCACTCTCCTCTTGCGGTTCCATCTTATCCATGTAGACAAACAGCAAGATGAACAAAACAATCACGTGTATGACCACCGTGCCCACAATTCCCTGTAACCTTTCTCGCTTCATTTACGTTCCGGCGGCCGTGTGGCCAACACCATTTTAAAATGATTTTCGTTCGCAATGTTTAACACTTTCACAATCTCGCCATAGGGTACAGACTCGTCCGCATAGAGCGCGACATACATTTCCGGTTCGCGTTGCGCACATTCTTTCAAAAAGTCCGGCAGCTCGTCGATCGAAAGCGGCATCTCGGCCTCATTGCCAAAGCCGGCATAATAATTCAGGTCACGATCGACAATGACACGGGTCAACGGTTTGGCCGATGTCTGCTCCTTGCCCTGAGGCAACAGCACCTTAATGGCATTTGGCGACACCATCGTCGACGTAATCATAAAGAATATCAACAATAAAAAGATGATATCCGTCATTGACGACATGCTAAATGTTGCCTCTATATGCGTCCTTCGTTTCAGTGCCATGACATCAGTCTTTTACCGGTTCGTTGAGCAAATCCATGAAAGACAAGGTCTTCGACTCCAGTTTGTTTACCACCACATCAACCTTCGCAACCAGATAATTATAGGCAAAGAGTGCAGGAATACCCACAATCAGACCACCAACCGTAGTGATCATGGCCTCGTAAATACCATTCGAGAGCAACGTGATATCGATGTTGTTGCCGGCATTCGCCATATCCCAGAAAGCTGTCACCATACCGGTCACGGTTCCCAAGAAACCCAACATCGGAGCACCTGCCGCAACGGTAGCAATAACGGCCATCCGACGTTCCAGCAAGCCCACTTCGATATTCCCGGCATTCTCTATAGCCGCCTGCACATCGGCTACCGGACGACCTATACGCATAATACCTTTCTCAATCATACGCGAGGCCGGCGTGTTGCTCATGCGGCAATAATTAATGGCTGACTTCAGCTCACCGCTCTGGATGTAATCGCGCATGCGTTCCATAAACAACGGGTCGTCTTTTTCCGCCTTGCGGATAGTCGCCCAACGTTCGAAGAAAATATACACACACACGATGGAAAGCACAGCCAGCACGGCCATAATCCAACCCCCTTTGAGTGTCATATCCCATAGATTCATTTCCGGATCGCCGGATGTTACCGGAGTGAGAACCGGATTTGTCGTAGTCCAATCAGTCACACTTTGTACGCCCTGAGCCAGTAAAACAGTAAATTTCATTATCGTAAGCATTTTTTATATTCATCGATCGTTGTTTTCAATCCAAAGTATAAAGCATCGCAAATAAGAGCATGCCCAATCGAAACCTCATCAATATACGGAATACATTTATGCAGATAGGCCAAATTGACCAAGCTCAAGTCGTGACCGGCATTCACCCCCAGCCCCAGCGAACGAGCATGTTTGGCGGCCTCCACAAACGGAGTGACAGCCCTTTCGCAATCAGACTCGTAAAGACTCGCATACGGTTCCGTATAAAGCTCCACACGATCCGTCCCAGCCTTAGCAGCATAGTCGACCATCATCCGATCCGCACCCACAAAAACCGACGTACGGACACCCGCTTTATTAAACGTATCGATTACCTCCGACAGAAACTCACAGTTGGTCTTGGTGTCCCAACCCGCATTTGATGTGATTTGGTCGGGACGATCAGGCACAAGCGTCACCTGCGCAGGTTTAACCTTCAGCACAAGATCGATAAAATCTTCACTGGGATAACCTTCAATATTAAATTCCGTGCGAAGCACACCTTTCAGAGCAAATACGTCAGCATGACGAATATGACGTTCGTCAGGACGTGGATGCACCGTGATACCATCTGCCCCAAAAGACTCGCAATCCAATGCCACCCTGACCACGTCCGGTTTGTTGCCACCGCGCGCATTGCGCAATGTTGCTATCTTATTGATATTTACACTCAACTTTGTCATCTTTCTATTAATTAATCTGGAATTATCATACTATCTTTGCACGTAAGATCATTATATAAATCACCACAAAGACTAATGCAAAAGTAATACGAACTTACGTAATAACATTGTCTTTTGCAGAGAAAAGATTCATAAATTTAACAAAACCAACACGTTCATTATGAGATTCCTCCTCTACGGCAACAACTTCCAAAGCAAAAAATCCATCCATATTCAAACACTGCTCCACACCTTACGCTCCTTACAGGCAGAAATCTACATCGACGAAGCCTTCTATCAATTCCTTACACGCGAACTACGCCTTTCGTTCACACCCGACGGCCTGGCCAATCCCGACGATCCACACGCTGACATGGCCATCAGTCTCGGAGGTGACGGCACATTCCTGCGCGTAGCCAGCTACGTCGGACGGCAAAATATCCCCATTGTCGGCGTAAACACAGGTAGATTAGGTTTTCTGGCAGACATCTCCCCCGAAGACATCAAGCAAACTTTTGCCGACATCATGCAAGGACGCTATCAGATAGCCGAACGACGCGTCCTCCACGTCAGCAGCAGCCCCGACAACCACCCGCTCAAAGGCTGTCCCTATGCCCTCAACGAAATCGCAGTACTCAAGCGAGACAGCTCATCCATGATCTCCATCCACACAACCGTCAACGGCCACCCACTCACAACCTACCAAGCCGACGGCCTCATCATCTCCACCCCTACCGGCTCCACAGCCTACTCACTCAGCGTAGGAGGGCCCATCATGGTGCCACAGTCAGGCGTCTTCGCCCTTACACCAGTAGCCCCACACAGCCTCAACATGCGACCCATCGTCGTACGCGACGACTGGCAAATCACGCTCGACATCGAAAGCCGGAGCCACAACTTCCTGATCGCTATCGACGGACGAAGCGAAAGCTGCCAAGAGGGAACTCGACTGACCATCTGCAAAGCCGACTACACCATCAAAATCGTGCAACACACTGACTCATCCTTCTTCAGCACCCTGTGCAAGAAGATGATGTGGGGAGCCGACACCCGCAAATAGGCAATCATCGCCGCACCCGGAGTATCTGATACTCTTCGGACAGGGTCACCGTAGGGGGAGGGTAGGACGAATACAAGACTTTTCGGGGGAATATCTAAAAGTATGGGAGGCGGACGGGCACCGTTTGCCCGGAATCTCTCTGAGCCGTTCAGCGGTCTTTGTACACCCATGGGGAGTCGAACCCCAATCGTCGGAACCGGAATCCGATATTCTATCCATTGAACTATGGGTGCTTGTCGGCTTTTGGGTGGGCAAAAGTAAGAAATAATCCGTTATGTTCCTAATCACCCTTCATTTTTCTTTTTCCCGTTCGTCAGTACATTTGTCGAAAAGCAGAAAAACATTTGTTTTTACTTTCACAATTAAAACTAATGCGTATATTTGTCGGCCAAAAAGAAATGATTTAAAGTAATTATCCAGACTAAAGTAAAAAAGAGAGAATCTACTATGAGCTATCTGATAAAACCAAAAAACTATGCGCCTCTGCTAGACCTTAAGCAGACGGAGTTAGGAATCAAGAAAGTGAAAGAATTTTTCCAGCAGAATCTGTCGTCGGAATTGCGTTTGCGGCGTGTGACAGCCCCATTGTTTGTCATGTCGGGCACGGGACTGAATGACGATTTGAATGGTGTGGAACGTGCGGTAACCTTTCCGGTAAAGGAGCTGGGTGACCAGCGTGCGGAGGTTGTCCATTCATTGGCAAAATGGAAACGGGTGACGTTAGCCGAATACGCCATCGCCCCGGGGTATGGCATTTACACGGATATGAATGCCATCCGTGCGGACGAATCGTTGGGGAATCTGCATTCGCTCTATGTGGATCAGTGGGACTGGGAACGTGTGCTCTTGCCGGAGCAGCGGAATTTGGCTTATCTGAAAAAAATCGTCAAGAAGATCTACGCGGCAATGCGTCGCACGGAATATCAGGTATGTGAGTGTTATGCACAAATCAAACCTTTCCTGGCTCACGATATCTTTTTTATTCATTCGGAAGAGTTGCGCCGCATGTATCCCGACAAGAGCCCGAAGGAACGTGAACTGTTGATCACCCGTGAACATCATACGGTATTTATCATCGGGATTGGGGGCGCTTTGGAGGACGGGCAGCCTCATGACTTGCGTGCTCCTGATTATGATGATTATACGTCGCCAAACGAAGATGGCTTTTATGGTCTCAACGGTGATTTGCTCGTGTGGGATGATATTCTTGAATGTCCGATCGAACTCTCATCGATGGGCATCCGGGTTGATAAGACGACATTGCTCCGCCAGCTGAAACTCTCGGGAAAAGAAGAACGCACGAACCTGTACTTTCACCGTCGCCTGCTTGAGGGAACTTTGCCTTTAAGCATTGGGGGCGGTATTGGCCAATCGCGTTTGTGTATGATTTATCTTCGCAAAGCCCATATTGGCGAAATACAGGCCAGCATTTGGCCGGAAGAGATGCGTGCGGAATGCGACCGCCTGCATATCCCGTTGATATAGACCGAATGAATCCTACAGACGAATGCTATGAATGTGCAGATTGAAGAAAGTTGGAAGCAACATTTGGCTTCAGAATTCGACAAGACTTATTTTGTCGAGCTTACGGACTTTGTACGCAGCGAATACAAACAGGGCGCCGTTTACCCTCCCGGACGATTGATTTTCAATGCTTTCAATCTCTGTCCATTCGACAAGACAAAGGTGGTCATTATCGGACAAGATCCGTATCACGGCCCGGGGCAGGCTCATGGACTTTGCTTTTCCGTGAATGACGGTATAGCATTTCCGCCTTCGCTGGTCAATATCTTTAAAGAAATACAAGCCGATTTGGGTAAGCCCATGCCTGCGAGCGGAAATCTTACCCGCTGGGCGCAACAAGGCGTGCTTCTGCTCAATGCGACACTCACGGTGCGTGCCCATCAGGCAGGTTCGCATCAGCGTCACGGTTGGGAGACGTTTACAGATGCGGCTATCCGTGTTCTGGCAGAAAATCGCACGCATTTGGTTTTCATTCTGTGGGGGTCTTACGCTCAAAAGAAGGGTGCTTTTATCGATCGAAGCAAACATTTGGTTCTGGCTTCTGCCCACCCGTCACCGCTCTCGGCGCACCACGGTTTTTTTGGCAATCATCATTTCAGTTTGGCAAACGACTATCTGAGCGCACATGGCGAAACACCGATAGATTGGTGAATCCCTCTTTCGCTTGCGGCTTGCGTTTCCTTCTCCGTCAGGCAATCAACCGACGTTGCCGTATCGGCACGATCTGTACGATGAGGTGAGCAGACCTCGCGCAGGGTGATGTGGATATCCATATCACCCTGATAATATTTTTATCTGTTAGTTCTAGCGGATTAAGGCAAGTATAATACAGTAAATTAGCACATATTTAATTCTGCCAACGGGTTATAGTCATTTTTT
>CAZEPM010000074.1:0-9589 GCA_964514145.1 uncultured Bacteroides sp. | reverse complement strand
GGTTCACAACCATATAGCATACGACTTTATCTGCGAACATTCCTTAGCGAATTCTTTACCTTTTCGGAAAAAAAGCAAAGAGCCGGCTGTCCGTATGCTTCCCAACAGAATAAATTGCTATTTTTGTACCGCTATTTAAATACAGACCAAAAGCCGTTATGAACCAAATGCCTCCTATAACCAAGAACCTCCTGATAATTAACATTATCTTTTTCTTAGGAACTATCGTTGCCGAGAAATACGGCATCGGTATTGCCTCGATTCTGGGGTTACACTTCTTCAAGGCGGAAAACTTCCACTTTTATCAGTTTGTTACCTACATGTTCATTCATGGTGGCGTTGCCCACATCTTTTTCAACATGTTTGCCTTGTGGATGTTTGGCCGCACACTCGAGATGGTATTCGGGCCGAAACGCTTCCTCCTATATTATATGGTATGTGGTATCGGTGCGGGGCTGATTCAGGAGCTGGTGCAGTTCATCGAATACGCTACGGTGTTGTCGAACTACACGATGGTCAACACGGGTAACTCGATTATCCCCATGAGTGTCTATCTCAATCTAATGAACACCGTTGGCGCTTCGGGTGCCGTCTATGGCATCTTGCTGGCTTTCGGCATGTTGTTTCCCAATCAACAGCTGTTTATTTTCCCCTTGCCCATGCCCGTCAAGGCCAAATATTTCGTCATTTTTTACGTAGTGATTGAGCTTTTCCTTGGTCTTCAGGCTACTGACAACGTAGCTCACTTCGCTCATCTGGGAGGTATGCTCTTCGGTTTCTTACTGATACTCTATTGGCGTAAAAAGAACCACAATCCCTATGACACGTTCTACTACTGATTTCATAGCCAAGTTTCGTCAGGGAAGCATGGTCGTCCGCTTCATCTACCTCAATGTGGGCGTTTTTGTGCTGACCACCCTGATTACGTTGTTTTGCACCCTGTTTAAGCAAGAGGACGTGCTCGTGGGTTGGTTTAAGTGTCCGGCCGACGTGTGGACATTGCTCCATCAACCCTGGTCGTTGCTGACTTATATGTTCCTGCATGCCAACGTGCTCCATATCTTGTTCAACATGTTGTGGTTCTATTGGTTCGGGCAGTTGTTCCTGCAGTTGTTTTCGGCCAAGCATCTGAGGGGGCTCTACGTATTGGGCGGACTCTGCGGAGGTGTGCTCTACATTGTGGCATTCAACATTTTTCCCTACTTTCAGCCGTATGTGTCCATGTCTTATCTGGTAGGCGCGTCGGCCTCGGTGTTGGCTATTGCCATTGCCACGGCGGTGCGCGAACCGAACTATCGCATCGGACTCATGCTGTTTGGCAGCGTGCGACTGAAATATCTGGCACTGGTGCTCATCGTGACAGACTTGCTTCTGATTACCTCGGATAACAGTGGCGGACACATCGCCCATTTAGGAGGTGCACTGGCCGGATGGTGGTTTGCCAAAGCTTTACAAAAAGGTTATGACCCCACGGCGTGGATTAATGCCATCATCGATTGCGTAGGCCGCCTGTTCGAGCGCAAACCGCGTAGGAAACCCAAAATGAAGGTTTACTACGGAGAACGTACGGCAGACTACGATTATAACACCCGACGTAAACAGCAGGAAGCAAATATCGACCGTATTTTGGAAAAAATCAAGAAATCGGGCTACGGCAGCCTGAGCGACGAAGAGAAAAAAACACTCTTCGACGCCAGTAAAAAATAAGCACGGACATGAAAGGAATTGGGTTTTTGCTGGGATGGTTACTGCTGGGAGTCAATGGATTGATTACGTTGTGCCTGTTGCTGTGCGCATACAGTTCATACTTGCACCCGACACGCTTTCCCATCCTCTCGTGCTGTGAACTGGCTTTCCCTGTCTTCTTGTTTCTTACTGTGATTTTTTTGCTTTTCTGGCTGATTGTTTACTACCGATATGCCGTGTTGTCCCTTCTTTCACTCATCATTTGCGCACCGGCCATCCATCTGTATATGCCGATCAGACTACATCGGAGCGAGGCTCCTGAGGGTTCCATCAAGATACTGTCATACAATATTATGGGCTTTGAAAACGACCATCCGGACACTCCCGACAATCCGAACCTCATTTTGCACTACCTGAAAGATTCTCAAGCGGATATAATCTGTCTGCAGGAATACACTGCGGGAGGACGACTGAAACAAGCACACATCGACGAGGTATTGGCAGACTATCCGTACCACGATATCTATCAGATAGAAAAAAGCGGAAATAAGCTGGCATGCTATTCGCGCTTCCCCATCCTCTCCTCACAAGGCATCGTGTATAAGAGCGAAAACAACGGCAGTGTAATCTATATGATAAAGGTAGACAACGATACGATTATGATTATCAACAATCATTTGGAATCGAACAAACTGACGTCTGACGACAAAGCCATGTACATACAGATGATTAAATCGCCGGAAACGTCAGACGTGAAAGAAGGTTCGCGCCTGTTGATTGGCAAACTGGCCGAGGCCAATGCCATCCGCTCGCGCCAGAGCGACACGATTGCTTCCATCATTCGTCAACGGTCGGTCGAGAGCCTGATTGTTTGTGGTGACTTCAATACTTCGCCCCTGTCCTACAGTCATCGCGTGATTGCAGAAGGACTGATCGACGCCTTTGTAGAGTCAGGCAACGGCATGGGCATATCTTATAACAAAAACGGTTTTTATTTCCGCATAGACAACATCCTTATCAGTCAGAATCTGCAAAGCTATCAATGCACCGTAGACCGCAGCATTAAAAATTCCGATCATTACCCCATTTGGTGTTATCTATCCAAGAAATAAAGGCTGTCGAACTGTTTTTTCTCTTAATAAATCGTGTTATAACTCAAATATTTGCTAATCATTCTCCCGTTAGTTTAAAAAAAAGCTATATTTGCAACCTTATAACAAAACGTATATTAATAAACTAAGTATAAATAGTAAAAGTAACATGCAAAACAAAGGATTTGTAAAGGTTTTTGCGATTCTGCTTACACTCGTCTGTGTGTTCTACCTTTCGTTCTCGTTTGTTACGCGCCACTACATGAAACTGGCCGAACAAGACCCCAAGGGCGTGACACACTTTCTGGATTCCATGCAAAACGAACGAGTATATCTGGGCAGTTACACGCTGAAGCAATGCCGTGAAATGGAAATCGGTTTGGGACTCGACCTAAAAGGGGGTATGAATGTCATCCTCGAAGTATCTGTACCCGACGTAGTAAAAATGTTAGCTGATTACAAGACTGACGAAGTGTTCAATCAGGCAGTAAACTATGCAGCCAAAGAACAGCTCAACAGCCAAAGCGACTTCATCACCCTGTTTATCAGAGAATATCACCGGCTGGCTCCGGACTCCAAACTCGCTGAAATCTTCGCCACGCAACAGCTGAAGGATAAAGTTACAGCACAAAGCACAGACGAAGAAGTCGAAAGAGTGCTTCGCTCGGAAGTACAATCTGCCGTGTCTAACTCATACACTGTTCTACGTACACGTATCGACCGCTTCGGTGTAGTACAGCCAAATATCCAGACACTGGAAGGAAGTACCGGACGTATCATGGTCGAACTCCCTGGCATCAAAGAGCCGGAACGCGTGCGCAATCTGCTGCAAGGATCAGCCAATTTGGAATTTTGGGAAACCTACAACGGTAACGAAATATTCCCTTACCTATTGGAAGCCAACAACAAAGCTGCGATTATCTTAGCCGAAAGACAAGCTTCGACTACAGACTCTGCCGCTACGGCTACGGAGGAAAACGTGGCTGAAGAGACCAAAGCCGACTCAATCAGTGTGGCAGAAAGTCTGGCCAGCCAACTGAAAGGTAACGTCGGTCAAGCAGAAGATGCCCAAGCCAGCAGCCTGCAAAAAGCGCAAAACCCGCTGTTCTCCGTACTCCAACCCATGCAAGCCGGACAGGCCATTGCCGGATATGCATTGACACGCGACACAGCCGAAGTCAACCAAATCTTGGCGATGCAGGAAGTCAAAGACGTATTGCCTAAAGACTTGAAACTGATGTGGGGCGTAAAGGCTGAAGACAGAACCGGACAAACTTTCGCACTCTATGCCATCCGCTCAACCCAACGCAACGGACGTGCCCCGCTAGAAGGTAACGTTGTAACCGAAGCATACGACACCTTCGACGATCACGGAAATCCGGCCGTAGGCATGAACATGAACTCTGAAGGTTCACGCCGCTGGGCACAACTGACCAAACAAAACGTAGGACGTGCCATCGCCATCGTGCTCGACGGATATGTATACAGCGCACCTAACGTGATGAACGAGATAACCGGAGGACGCTCAAGTATCACAGGGCATTTCACACTGGAAGACACCAAAGACTTGGCTAACGTGTTGAACTCAGGAAAAATGCCTGCACCGGCACGAATCGTACAGGAAGACATCGTCGGCCCGTCACTCGGACAAGAATCCATCAACCAAGGGTTTATTTCGTTTATCGTAGCACTCGTCCTGCTGATGACCTACATGTGTTCCATCTACGGATTCATCCCCGGAATGGTGGTCAACGGAGCTCTGATTGCCAACTTCTTCTTCACACTTGGTATTCTGACCTCGTTCCAAGCAGCACTGACCATGAGCGGTATCGCCGGTATGGTGTTGGCACTCGGTATGGCAGTTGACGCCAATGTGCTAATCTTTGAAAGGACCAAAGAAGAACTGCGTGCAGGAAAGAATGTCAGGACTGCCCTCAGAGACGGTTACAAGAACGCATTCTCTGCCATCTTCGACTCCAACCTGACCTCCATCATCACCGGTCTCATTCTGTTCTTTTTCGGAACAGGACCGATTAGAGGCTTCGCAACAACTTTGATAATCGGTATTCTTTGCTCATTCTTCACCGCCGTGTTCCTGACACGCCTCGTTTTCGAACACTTCTTGAATAAGAACAAGTGGGAAAATCTGACCTTTGTGACCGCTATCTCTAAAAATCTGATGGTCAACCCGAACTACAACTTCATGGGACACATCAAACGATACGCCATTATCTTCGGTACAGCTATTGTGATTTGCATCGCATCGTTTGCCATACGCGGATTAAGCCAAAGCATAGATTTCACCGGTGGACGTAACTTTGTCGTACAATTCGACAAAGAAGTACAGCCGGAAACCGTACGCAAACTGCTCGAAGGTAAATTCGATGACAGCAACACACAAGTCATTGCATTGGGTACAGACCAACGCAAACTGCGTATCTCAACCAACTACCGCATCATGGAAGAAGATATGAGTATCGACAGGGAAATCGAAACAACCCTCTACGAGATATTAAAAGAAGGCAACTTGCTCAATGAAAACACCACACTTGAAGACTTTATTGACCGCGACAAGATGGATGGCGGATCTATCATCAGTTCACAGAAAGTAGGTCCAAGTATCGCAGAAGACATGAAGGTAGCAGCCATTTGGTCGATTATCCTCGCACTGATTGCCATCTTCCTCTATATCTTGCTGCGTTTCCGCAACGTAGCCTACAGTGTCGGCTCAGTTGTGGCATTGACCATCGACACCATCCTGATTATCGGACTCTACTCGATTTGTCACAGCTGGATGCCTTTCTCGCTCGAAATCGACCAAGCATTCATCGGTGCCGTACTGACCGCCATCGGATACTCCATCAACGACAAGGTGGTAATCTTCGACCGTGTGCGTGAGTACTTCAAACTCTATCCGAAACGCGATCACTTCCGCTTGTTCAACGATTCGCTCAACACCACGCTGACACGTACGTTAAACACCGGTCTAAGCACGTTGCTCGTCTTGCTTTGTATTTTCATACTTGGAGGCGACAACATACGCAGCTTCTCGTTCGCCATGATTCTCGGTACAATTTTCGGAACATGCTCGTCACTCTTCATTGCAGCTCCTACGGCTTACATCGTGATGAACAAGAAGATGAGAGGACCGGAAAAAACAACCGAATCCAACGACTGACCAAAGCCGGACAGCCGTCGGGAAAGCAATCTGAAGACCGACTGCAACCTGAATTTCAGTGCTCAGCCCTGCGTAGCCTCACAACGCTACACGGGCTGAGCACACTGTATATAGCGAAATGTATACTTAACATTGATTGATATACAGAGACAGCGGGAGTGTTTCTCTTTATCGAGAAACACTCCCGCTGTCTTTCAACCCGACTCGTACCCCCGATGAGAATCGAACTCATATTTTAGGTTTAGGAAACCCACGTTCTATCCATTGAACTACAAGGGCGTGTAGCGGTGTACAAAAGTAATCAAATTTCCGTTCACACGCAAATACCTCGCCAAACAAGTATATCGTAGCGCACAAATCGAGACATCCGGTAGACCAAGCACACACACAATGGAATAACGGGAGGACAGAGAAACCACGAACAACAAAATACCACTTTGAAACTATAATATCCCAGTTATTGAAATATTCAACAAAAAATACAGATGTTTTGTTGAATACAGTCAGTCAAATCGTACAAAACACTTACAATTAGCATATTACTCCTGTGAAAAGATTATAAATCAGGCGGATAAACAAAAATTAGATTCAGAATAGTTTGCTTATTTCAACAACATTACAGACCTTTGTGTTTTTAATTGCGTAATTTTAAATAAACATTCGATTTATATAAATAATATGGCAGAAAGAATAGTAGTCAAAGAGCTAGAAGAAGTCGTAGTACGCTTCTCCGGAGATTCCGGTGATGGAATGCAGCTAGCCGGAAACATCTTTTCCACCGTATCAGCCACTGTAGGAAACGACATCTGTACCTTTCCCGACTATCCGGCAGATATCCGCGCCCCGCAAGGCAGCTTGACCGGTGTGTCAGGATTTCAAGTACATGTAGGAGCCGACAAAGTGTTTACTCCCGGCGACCTATGCGATGTGTTGGTAGCCATGAATCCTGCAGCCCTCAAAACGCAATACAAGTTTGCCAAAAGCACGGCGTGCATCATTATCGACACCGATTGTTTCAAACAATCTGATTTAGAGAAAGCCGACTTCAAGACGGACAATCCGATTGAAGAGATGAATATCAAGCAAGATGTCATTGCAGCCCCAATCACCCAAATGGTCAAAACCTGTTTAGCCGATACGGGCATGGACAACAAAGCCATGCTGAAATGCCGTAACATGTTTGCCGTAGGACTTGTGTGCTGGCTCTTCGACCGCAACCTGAAAGTAGCCGAGACATTCCTACACGAAAAGTTTGCCAAAAAACCGGAAATTGCCGAAGCCAATATCCGTGTGCTTCATGCCGGATACGACTACGGACACAACACACATTCATCCGTGCCGTGCACCTACCGCATCGAAGCCCACGCCAAAACGTCCGGACGCTACATGGACATCTCGGGCAATAAGGCAACAGCCTACGGATTCATCGCCGCTGCCGAAAAAGCCGGCCTGAAACTCTTCCTCGGCTCCTACCCGATTACCCCTGCCACTGACGTGCTCCACGAGCTGTCGAAACATAAATCACTGGGCGTCATCACCATGCAGTGTGAAGACGAAATCTCCGGTTGCGCCTCGTCTATCGGTGCAGCCTTCGGCGGAGCATTGGCCGTTACGTCAACCTCCGGTCCGGGTCTCTGCCTGAAATCCGAAGCCATCAATCTGGCCATCATCACCGAACTCCCACTTGTGATTCTCGACGTGCAACGAGGCGGCCCGTCGACCGGTCTGCCAACAAAATCCGAACAGACCGACCTGCTGCAAGCACTCTTTGGACGCAACGGAGAATCACCCATACCGGTTATCGCCGCCACTTCGCCGACAAACTGCTTCGATGCCGCATACCAAGCCTGCAAAATAGCCTTGGAACACCTCACGCCTGTCATCCTCCTGACCGATGCGTTTATCGCCAACGGCTCGGCTGCATGGAAACTGCCGAATCCGGACGACTATCCGGACATCCAACCGCCTTATGCCACACCCGAGATGAAAGACAACTACACACCCTACCGGCGCAATCCGGAAACCGGCGTGCGCTATTGGGCACTCCCGGGACAAGAAGGCTACACCCACATCCTGGGCGGACTGGAGAAAGACAGCAACACGGGCGCCATCTCGACTGATCCGGAAAACCACGACCTCATGTGCCGCCTGCGCGCCGAAAAAATAGCACGCATCCCCGTACCCGACCTGAAAGTCGCCGGTTGCGAAAACGATGCAGACCTGCTCATTGTTGGCTTCGGAGGCACTTACGGACATCTCTACACGGCTATGGACGAACTGAACAAAAGCGGCCATAAAGCGGCTCTCGCACACTTCTCATACATCAACCCGCTGCCGAAAAACACGGCCGACGTGCTCAAGAGATACAAAAAAGTGGTCGTGGCCGAACAAAACTCAGGCCAGTTTGCCGCATATCTGCGCATGAAAGTAGACAACTTCAACCCCTACCGCTTCAATCAGGTAAAAGGCCAGCCATTTGTTGTCAACGAACTCGTAACCGCTTTCACGGAGATTTTAAACAGCTAAAACATCAGACTACACTCCCTAACCCAAAATCACACAAAACCGAAACATTATGAGCCAATATACAGCGAAAGACTTCAAAAAAGGACAACCACGCTGGTGTCCGGGCTGCGGTGACCACTTCTTCCTGGCCTCACTCCACAAAGCAATGGCCGAACTGGGCATCGCTCCCCACGAAACAGCCGTCATCTCAGGCATCGGATGCTCCAGCCGCCTGCCTTACTACATGAACACCTACGCCATGCAGACCATTCACGGACGCGCCGCCTCGATTTCAACCGGACTCAAAACCGCCCGCCCCGACATCACCGTGTGGCAAATCTCAGGCGATGGCGACGGACTGGCCATCGGCGGAAACCATTTCATCCATGCCATACGACGCAACGTAGACATCAACATGATTCTGCTGAACAACCGCATATACGGCCTGACAAAAGGACAATATTCACCCACTTCACCCCGCGGATTCGTCAGCAAATCGTCACCATACGGCACTGTGGAAGACCCGTTCCACCCGGCCGAACTCTGCTTCGGCGCACGCGGACAATTCTTCGCACGCTGCATCGCCACCGATGCCGCCCCATCCGTCGAAGTACTCAAAGCCGCCGCACGCCATAAAGGTGCCTCCGTCGTCGAAGTATTCCAGAACTGCGTCATCTTCAACAACGGAACCTACGACTACGTCTACACCAAAGCCGAACGGGCAAAACACTCCATCTACGTGGAACACGGCAAACCCCTGATTTTCGGCGAGAACCGCGAATACGGACTCATGCAGGAAGGATTCGGACTGAAAGTCGTCAGGATAGGCGAAAACGGCATCACGGAAAAAGACATACTCGTACACGACGCCCACTGCGAAGACAACACCCTCCAACTCAAACTCGCCCTGATGGAAGGACCCGACTTCCCCATCGCCCTCGGCGTCATCCGCGACGTCACCTCACCCACCTACGAAGCAGCCGTCGCCGAACAAATCGAAACCATCAAAGTCAAGAAGTCCTATCACAACTTCCAAGAGCTGCTGATGACCAACGACACGTGGGAAATGAAATAAACGGACAAGCCGCATCCGACACACATCATACCGGGCAATCCGAACTATCCAACT
>CAZEPM010000073.1:0-9642 GCA_964514145.1 uncultured Bacteroides sp. | reverse complement strand
CTTTCATTATTATATCCCCCCCCCTTGTAATTATTTGGCTATTGTATAGACAACATCCATCACTTGCTTGCCAATAGATTCAGCCACATCGAAAGTGGAAGCCTCAGAATAAACTCTTATAATCGGTTCTGTATTGCTTTTGCGCAGATGTACCCACTTATCAGGAAAATCAATCTTTACACCATCAATATCAATAATCTCTTCACCGGCATAGAGTCCCTTGACTTTAACTAACACTGTATCAACATCTGTTTCCGGAGTCAAATCGATTCGGTTTTTAACAATAAAATACGAAGGATAAGTAGCCCGTAATTCACTCACCTTTTTGTTCTCATGAGCCAGATGACTTAAAAACAAAGCAATACCTACTAAAGCATCACGTCCATAGTGACATTCCGGATAGATCACGCCCCCGTTACCTTCTCCACCAATAACGGCATTGACTTCTTTCATCTTGGCCACGACATTCACCTCTCCCACAGCAGAGGCATAATATTGTTGTCCGTAAAGACTAGTCACATCCCGCAAGGCACGTGTAGAACTTAAATTGGAAACCGTATTACCCGGCGTATGCTTCAACACATAATCGGCCACTGTAACCAATGTATATTCTTCGCCATACATGGTTCCGTCTTCACATATCATGGCTAAACGGTCGACATCCGGATCGACTACAAACGCAACATCATAATCACCCTGCTTCATTAGTGTCATGATCTCACCCAGATTCTTTTCCAAAGGCTCCGGATTATGTTGAAAATCTCCTGAAGAATCACCATAAAGCGAATAGACGGTTTTCACCCCCAGTCGCTCTAATAACTTTGGTAGAATGATGCCACCTACGGAATTTACAGTATCGATTGCTATACGAAATCCTCTTTGTCGAATAGCCTCTACGTCAACCAAAGACAATGCCAAGACACGTTCAATATGTTTATCATCGTATGTGAAATCTTCTCGATATGTCCCTAAATGCTCCACATCGGCATAACAAAAATCTTCTCTTTCTGCAATGCGAAGAACTTCCTGCCCTTCATCGGCACTCAAAAATTCTCCCTGTTCGTTCAATAGTTTCAGAGCATTCCACTGACGTGGATTATGACTAGCCGTGAGAATTACTCCACCGCACGCTTTCTCCATAGTTACAGCTAATTCGGTTGTCGGAGTAGAAGCTAGACCAATATTTACAACATCATATCCCATTCCCATCAAGGTGCCACAGACAAGGTTCTTGACCATTTCACCCGAGATACGTGCATCGCGTCCGACAACTATCTTGTTGCTTTTTGCAGAGCTTATCTGTCGAATCAATATGGCATAAGCCGAAATAAACTTGACAATATCCAATGGAGTTAAAGCGTCACCCACTCTACCACCGACAGTTCCCCTTATACCAGAGATTGACTTAATAAGTGCCATTTAATACTTTTTCTGATAAGTTATTTCATAAAAGTAAGGAGTCACATACGAAGAAGCTATAGAGTGTCCCGAACTATGAGGTACAATCAAACGCACACGGCTGATATCTCCATCGTGATACACATTGGGTTTAATGAAGTCCAACGGTATCAGCCAGCCGGTAGGAACAGACTGTCCGTAACTAGCGTACATAAGTCCATTAGACTCTGTAAAAGATGCAGAATAGGATGTTCCGCTTTTTGTACACATCATTATATCCAGATAAGCAGGAGTATAAATATTCGTCAGTACGGTGTCTCCGGTTTCGACACTAATTTCCGTATAGCGAAGCATGAGTTCCCAATGCTCCCCATCTTCCATCAGTTCACCGTTTCCACGCTCCATAATCTGCATATACACTCCACTATCATCAAAATAGACATATTCATTATTATCTGTATTCGTGATTGTATCTACATAAAATTCGTCTTCCGAAATAACATTAATTCCTTCACTTGCAATAAAATTCCGAATCCAGCGGCGTTCTTTAGATAGCTTTTCAGCATAAGTTTCGCTGTCATCACACGCTTGAAATACGGCTCCTAATGCCAGCAAAGAGAATAAGATAAGATTTAATTTTTTCATCTGTCGTTTATCTAATTTTAGTCATCATGTAGTCTTCGCAAAAGTAATAAATCAACTTTTTAGCCTCTTTTGTTTTCTAGGACTATTATACTAATATAACTATTTTTTTATCAATTCACTCTCATATTTAACTAAGGCTATCTTAAACAGTTCGACCGCTTCTGTCATCGTTCCGTAAAACTCACCACCTGAAGCATTCAAATGCCCACCACCGCCAAAATATTCATTCGCAATCTTATTGCAAGGGAAATCACCCACCGAACGCAAAGAGACTTTAATTATTCCGGCATCTTTATCTTCACGCAAGAACACGGAAAAACGCATATCCTTTATCTGTAACGGAATATTTACAAAACCTTCCGTGTCACCCTTATTGAAGCCAAAACGACGTTGTTCTTTATCACTGAGGGTAATCAACGAAGCATGGAATTCCGGAAACACTTGCAGCTTTTCATAAAGCACAAAACCCATCAGGCGCATACGATCGACAGAATAAGAATGAAAGACCTTACGATAAATTTCATCTTTGTCTACACCCTTAGATAGCAATTCGCTTATGATGAAATAGATTTCGCGATCGTTTGAATTATACGTAAACCCACCCGTATCTGTCATCATACCGGTATAGATACATTCAGCGCACTCTTTCGTTATCTCATCAAAAGCACCCAACTGACAAATCAAACGGAATATTAATTCAGAAGTTGACGAACGATCAGGATGAGAGATGATAATGCGGCAAAAATCTTCCGGATACAGATGATGGTCTATCATCACCTTACGCCCGGAAAAGGCAAGCACAGCATCAGCCATTTTATCCAAACGCTTCAATGCATTAAAGTCCAAACAAAACATCACATCAGCCTGACTAATCAGTTCATCTGCATATTCCTTATACTTATCATAACGGATAACATCTTTAGCACCAGGCATCCAACACAAAAAATCAGGATAAGCATTCGGCATAATCACATTGACCGTTTTTTCTTGTCCTTCAAGATAATGATAAAGACCCAACGAAGAGCCCATAGCATCTCCATCCGGAGAAACATGTGACACAATCACAATTTTTTCAGCCCTGACGAGCCATTTTTCCAAATGATCTATTTTAGATTGTTCGATTACTTTTGTCAACATTTCATTCAAAAGATATTAGTTCAGACAAGTGGCAAAGGTACTAATTTTTGAGCTGCCGTCAACATGTAGATCCATGAATAAGATTTTTTCTTCAAATATGCAACTCGCTCATTTCACTCATTTCCTCAGTATAAAAATAAGAGCTCCTGCATACCATTCAGTATACGGGAGCTTAGTTAGAGAGAATGATGTTATTTTAGTTACTAAACTGCAAGCCATTACCCACTGCATCGACAACGATGGGCTTCGTCCGGTCAACTTCCTGCGACAACAATTTCTTTGACAAATCGTTGAGCAAATATCGCTGTATGGCACGTTTTACCGGACGGGCACCAAACTCCGGATCATAGCCGGAACTGGCCAAGAAATTAATGGCATTGTCGCTAAGCTGCAAAACTACATTGTTGTCCGATAACATTTTCTGAACACCTTTGATTTGCAAAGTAACAATCTGACGGATTTGTGATTCGTCCAGCGGCAAAAACATAATTGTCTCGTCGACACGGTTCAGAAACTCCGGCCGGATGGTTTTCTTCAACATATTCATCACTTCATTCTTTGTCTCTTCGATGATTTGTTCACGGTTAGAAACCGTCATCTTCTCGAATTGACTCTGAATATATGCACTTCCCAAATTGGAAGTCATAATGATAATTGTATTCTTGAAGTTAACTGTACGTCCTTTGTTGTCTGTCAACCGTCCGTCGTCAAGCACTTGCAACAAGATATTAAACACATCCGGATGTGCTTTCTCAATCTCATCGAACAACACCACCGAATACGGTTTGCGTCGCACAGCCTCAGTCAATTGCCCGCCCTCATCATAACCTACATATCCCGGAGGCGCACCAATCAACCGGGAAACCGAGTGCTTTTCCTGATACTCACTCATATCTATACGAGTCATCAGGCTCTCATCGTCAAACAGATATTCCGCCAATGCTTTAGCCAACTCCGTTTTACCGACACCCGTTGTTCCTAGAAAGATAAACGAGCCTATCGGTCGTTTCGGATCCTGTAGTCCGGCACGGCTACGGCGCACCGCATCCGATACCGATGCAATAGCCTCGTTCTGTCCAACCACTCGCTTATGAAGTTCTTCTTCCAAATGAAGCAATTTTTCACGTTCGCTCTGCAACATTTTGCTCACAGGAATACCCGTCCAGCGCGACACCACATCGGCGATGTCTTCAGCCGTCACTTCTTCCTTGATCATTGCAGTGTCTCCTTGTGCCAGACGCAACTGTTGCTGAATCTTGTCTATTTCATTGTTCAGCGCCTGAAGTTTTCCATAGCGGATCTCGGCCACTTTGCCGTAATTGCCTTCACGCTCTGCTTTGTCAGCCTCAAACTTAAGACTTTCAATCTCCTGCTTGTGCTGTTGAATCTTATTGACCAGCGATCGTTCGTTTTGCCATTTAGCTTTATACGAGTTCTCCTGTTCGCGAAGCTCGGCAATCTCTTTGGAAAGTTGTTGCAGTTTAGGCTCATCTTTCTCGCGCTTGATAGCCTCACGCTCTATTTCCAGTTGTTTCAGCCGACGCGAAATCTCATCCAGTTCCTCCGGCACAGAATCGCGCTCCATACGCAGTTTAGCAGCAGCCTCATCCATCAGATCGATGGCTTTGTCCGGCAAAAAACGATCTGTGATATAACGATTGGAAAGTTCGACTGCAGCAATAATTGCCTCATCTTTAATTCGCACCTTATGATGGTTTTCGTAACGTTCTTTCAATCCACGCAAGATGGAAATGGAGTTCAGCGTATCCGGCTCATTGACCATCACGGTCTGGAAACGTCGTTCCAACGCTTTGTCTTTCTCGAAATACTTCTGATACTCATCTAATGTCGTAGCACCGATGGCGCGCAATTCACCTCTGGCCAATGCAGGCTTCAAGATATTGGCGGCATCCATGGCACCTTCACCTTTACCGGCACCTACCAACGTATGAATCTCATCAATAAACAAAACAATGTTGCCATCAGACTTGATTACTTCATTGATAACCGACTTCAGACGCTCTTCAAATTCACCTTTGTATTTGGCTCCGGCCACCAATGCACCCATATCCAATGAATAGATTTGCTTATCTTTCAAGTTTTCAGGCACATCACCTCGCAGAATACGTCGTGCCAGTCCTTCCACAATCGCCGTTTTACCCGTACCCGGCTCACCGATCAGTATCGGGTTATTTTTTGTCCGTCGACTCAATATCTGCAACACTCGACGAATTTCATCATCACGTCCGATTACAGGATCAAGTTTTCCACTCCGCGCCGCTTCGTTCAGATTGATGGCATATTTGCTGAGTGCCTGATACGTGTTTTCGCTCGATGGCGAAGTAACCTTCTCACCTTTCCGCAATTCAGCGATGGCTGCACGTAACTCCTTGTCAGTCATACCCGAATCTCTCAATATGGAAGATACCGGACTCGACACATTAAACAAAGCCAAAATCAACTCTTCGAGTGCCACGTATTCGTCACCCATTTCTTTCGCGTAATCGATTGCTTTCTGAAGCACTTCGTTACAGGTGCGACTCAAATAGGGTTCTCCACCACTTACTTTCGGCAAAGATTCGATTTGGCGGTCAAGTATCATCGTCAGCTGTTGGGGATTTACACTCAGCTTCTGAAAAATAAAGTTCGTAACGTTTTCACCCACTTTCAACACACCTGCCATCAAATGCTCCGGTTCGATTGTCTGCTGGTTACGGCGTTGCACGAGGTTGACCGCTTCCTGAATGGCCTCTTGTGATTTGATTGTAAAGTTGTTAAAGTTCATATTGTGTTCTCCTTTTTATTATTCATATCAGTTACACCTACTAACGCTCAAAGTCTTTGCCAATAGCAAAACAGCTGACATTCTGTCTGTTATACTATATATTACCTGAAATATTGACAGTGGCAATATTTTGCGTAGACCGCATCGGAGTATTCAGAAAACAGATGATCAACCGATGGCATCCGAGAGTTGCATAAACCAGTCATTATTCGGGCTGTACGTCGTTGGCCGACGGCAATGGTTTCCATCCATCGCCAAAGGTATCATAGGCATCGGTTACCACCACAAAAGCATTTGGATCGGCTTGCTTAATGACTAGTTTTAAATTGGCCACTTCCTTATAGCTCAACACAATAAAGAGCATTTCTTTGTCTTCCCCCGTATAAAGTCCACTGCTTTTGATGCAAGTCGCTGTCCGATCTAAATCTTTCAAGATGTATTTGTGTAACAAGGTCAACTTTTGTGCACTGATAACAAAGACCAGTTTATCGTTTTTCGCACCATTAATCATATAGGCAATTACCCGCGAAATGATGAAAATAGAGATTAACGAATAGAAAGACAAATGCCATGACGGTTGACTCACGTCATGGGCTGTGCCAATACCAAAGCCTATCACAACCAATCCGAAACATACTACCGTGGCATCTACAAACAAGATGGCATTCGAAAAACGGATATGACAATATTTCTGAAGCAACATTCCGATAATATCACTTCCTCCGGTTGTTGCCTGATTGCGAATCACGATGCCCGTACCTATACCGATGAGTGTGGCACCAATGATGCACGTCAGTATCAAATGTTCCGACATATCCATGCAACCACCCAACAGTTGAGAAGGATCTAACCGGTCGAGCGCTTCACGCGTTGGATAGACTAAAACCGTCAACAGATTCATAATGAAAGGGGTTATGAGTGCTGCAGCAATGGTACGTGTACCCAATTTAGATCCCAACAACACAACTGAAAGAATCAGCAAAGGAATGTCGAACATATATCCAAACGTTCCGACCTGAACGGAAGGGAACAAATTATGAAACACAATACTTGCTCCGTATACTCCACCGGGTACGATATTATAGGGATTTATGAAGAAGACAAATCCTACGGCCAGAATCGTACATCCTAACAAGATACTAATCCATGATATTATTACATCTTTCATAATTATACAACTTTTATACACAAAAATATAAAGTTTACTTGAACCCGAGAAATAAAAAACCTAGTTTATGGACGTATTCTCTAAAGAAAAGTATCAAAAGGAAATAAAAAAAAGAGACAATTCTCTGATATCAGCATCGTCTCTAACAATTGTTCATCTATGATTTGTGTTCTTGATTCCCAAATGGATGGTTCTTCTTTCGTTCTTCATCCTCTCGTTTATGCCGCTCGATCATCTGTTCTTTTTTACGCAAAACAAACCAAAGTAAAGCGATAATCACGTAGGACACTAAAATTGTCACCCATTTCTCCGTATTGCTAAGTTCATCATTACGAGGAAGAAAATATACGGCCATTACGGTGGTATAAATAAACAGGGCGGCGGGCAAAACGGTAGAACGCTTGAATATCTTCATAACTCAAACTGATTTCTTATAAAATTTAGTTGTCAAATGTAGTAAAATAGCAAGAGATTACAGGCTATACCGACGGATTCTTCATAAATATTATAACTTTGCAACCGACTTAACAACAAACAACCATGCATAACTCAACCACCATACTGCGTCTGTTCTGTCTTATTTTCCTTTTTTGCATCGGTAGCTACAGTCACATCCAGGCGCAAGAACTCACGTTTTCATTCGAGAACACTTCAGTCTGTCCAAAATATGAAACGAGAGCAGTGTGGTTGACAACACTGAAAGGTTTAGATTGGCCTGATATCAAAGCAACCTCCCCGCAAAGTATCAGCCAACAGCAAAAGGAACTCTGCCAACAACTCGACGAACTGCAACACCTCGGTATCAACACCATCATTTTACAAACCCGCCTGCGCGATGATGTAATTTATCCCTCACAGTTACAAACGTGGGCTGAGTGCCTGACCGGAACAACCGGCAAAGACCCGGGATACGACCCTTTGGCCTTTGCAATCGAAGAATGCCACAAACGCGGCATGGAATTACATGCTTGGCTAGTAGCCATTCCGCTTGGCGATGACCGACAAGTAAAGAAACTGGGACGACACTCCACTACACGCAAACATCCGGAACTATGCATACATTATCAACGAGCCTGGTATCTAAACCCCGGACATCCCGAAACAAAAAACTTTCTGGCGGCCATCGTTAGAGAAATTGTCAGCCGTTACGATATTGACGGCATTAACTTCGACTACATCCGCTACCCAGACCAGCCTAAAAATTTCCCTGACAGACAGACCTACCGTAAGTACGGACAAGGCAAAAGTTTAGCCGACTGGCGACGAGACAACATCACAGCGATTGTGCGCCACCTATACCAAGAAATCAAAACATTGAAGCCGTGGATCAAAGTCAGCAGTTCGCCATTAGGAAAATATGCCGATGTCAGCCGCTACTCTACAAGCGGATGGAATGCTTACAATGCTGTATTCCAAGATGCACAACAATGGCTGCGCGAAGGCATACACGACATCTTGTTCCCGATGGCTTATTTTCGCGGGAACAACTACTACCCGTTTATACTCGATTGGCAAGAACATAGTTACAACCGCACGATTGTACCAGGACTTGGCATCTACTTCCTAGATCCGAAAGAAGGGAACTGGACACTAAAAGACATCATGCAAGAGATTTATTTCACACGAGCTGCCAACATCAACGGGCAAGCCTATTTCCGCACACGTTTTCTGCTCGACAAAACACTCGGATTGCGAGAAGCCCTGCAAACGCGTGTCTATACCGGTCCGGCACTCATACCACCAATGACCTGGATAGACAGTATTCCGCCATCGCAACCTCAAAACATCCATACCGAAATCTCGGGTGATTCACTCACCATTCGATGGGAAGCTGCGACAGACAACAGTATGCAAACACATGCTGTTCCGCCCATGCGCTACAATCTGTATGCTTCGACCGAAAAAGACGTGAATATCTGTAACGCGCAAAATCTAAAAGCAACCTACCTGAGAGATACCTGCTACACTCTCCCCATAGACGAAGCCAAAGATTTACACTTCATGGTAACAGCCGTAGACACATATGGCAATGAGAGCCAGCCTCAACCCCAAACCGATAGCAGACAAATTCTTGCATACACTGCAGTTTTCAGAGATCTTCCCAAAGACAACAATGCCGTTCAACTCATCGTTACCGACTTATACGACCGCATTGTATGGCAAGGACCTTATACCCAACGTCTCAATATTGGCCGCTTTACTTATGGATTTTATTGTATTAAAGTAAAAGACAAAGATGGAAATATTCGCGTAATAGACTACTTCACTCGCTGAATCACTTCGATCGAAGCACGATAACACGTATGTCTCCCCACCGGTGTCAGCGCCAGATATCCCTCACAAATACGCCCTTGCTCCAGCAGTCAGCCAACTGACTATGAACCACGTGGAGACAAGCCTCAGTCATCACGATAAACAGCCTTGTTAAGCATTGTTACCAGCCCTGTCCTCCAATCGGAATAACCGTCTTAACCAAGCCCGCATGCATGTACATCTGTTAACAAATAGT
>CAZEPM010000072.1:0-9646 GCA_964514145.1 uncultured Bacteroides sp. | reverse complement strand
CCGAACTCACGTAAGGATTGAAAGATGACATCACGGATACCATCTGTGCCCGCTATGGCGTCCCCATAATCCAATTGGAAGATATCGACAAGAAGAACAACCATCCCAGCGTGGAGGGTATGAAGCAAATTGCCGACCAAGTGTGTGCAGGCCTGCAGCGATAGTGATGCCGTGACACATGGGATGGCTTCTGACAGACAGAACCAACCGCACCCATAGAGAGAAGGACGGTGGATTCGTCCTGTCAGTGCCGGAACTCCCTGTGCGGTCATTGCTCAGACCGCAGATAGTCTTTCAGTGGGCAATCTGTTTGGATGAGTCCTTCGGCTATGCTTACCGCATTTAGGCGGGCTCCTTCTAATGACGTATGCGTATGGTCACCGTTGAAATGGCGCATGACTTCGCCCAATCCCTTGTTGTATCCCATCTCTTGCAACTTGTCTCCCGATAGTTTGTTCAGGTCGATAAAGTAAGCTCCGGCTCTTTGGGCAGCCTCTTGCGTCCATTTGCCGAATGAGTTGGCATTGCTTTGTATCTTTCCGTTGTCGAACACATTGCGTGGGGTATGACTCAACACGATGGGGATAGCGCCTTTTTCTTTTACGTCCATGATGAACTTGCGGATATACCATCCGTAAGTGTAAACAACGTTGTATCGCTGTGTGCTTTCCATTTTGAATACTTGGCTTTCGTCGCCGCTACCCGAGAGTTCGGCTCGTGCTTTTCCCGTATTGATGGCTCCGGCGTCGTTGTGTCCAAACTGGACGATGACGAAATCTCCCGGCTGCAAAGCATTGTAGACTTTGTCCCAGCGTCCTTCTTCCAGATAAGTACGTGCGCTTCGTCCGGCTTTGGCACAATTTTCCACCGTGATGCGGGTGGTGTCGAACAGTTCGGCCAATACGCTACCCCATCCCCAAGCGCCGTCAGGGTCATTATCTTGATTGCGCACCGTGCTGTCGCCAACCGTAAATACCACCGGGCATCCCTCTTTACGGCTCGATCCCGTAATGGTGTCTTTTTCGATAGGCTTCAGGTATTGCGCAAGTTTCAGGCCTTTATGGTTGCGGATGCCTTCGGCGGCTGATTCGGCATTGATACGTGCTCCGAATGTGCTGGTATGGATACGGTCCAGATAGAACATGTATTTGACTTTCTCCTTGCCGAACTTCTCATATTTCCGGGCTGTGATTTCATTCAGATCAATGAAGGGAATGCGTTCTGTTTTTGCCACTTGTTTAGCCCATAGACCAAATGTTTGGTTGACACGGCTGATGACGGTGCTGTCTTTGTCGTCCCATGCATTGCGCGGTGTGAGTGAGAATAAGATAGGGTAGGCGCCTTTAGCCTTTGTTTCGCGGATAAACCGACGCATGTATTCACCGTATGTGTAAACGGTTTCTTTTGCTCCGGTCTCTTGAATGGTAACTTCCAGACTGTCCTTGCCGATGCCGGGGATAGAGGCGCGAGCTCGTCCGCTGTCGTAAGGTCCATTGTCATTGTGTCCTAATTCGATGATGACCCAATCACCTTTGCGTACGCCTTTGAGTACATCTTTCCATAAGCGGTTGTAGAATGTGCGGCTGCTGGTTCCACCCAACGCATGGTTTTCTACCGTAATCTTATCTTCATCGAAATATTCGTGGGCGAAATATCCCCATCCCCACTGACCGTTGTTTCCGTTGCCGAGCGTTCCTGTCCGCATGGTGGAATTACCTATCAGAAACAAGACGGGATTGTCTCCCTTGCGCGTGGAACCGGCTACCGGACGGGCGGTGTTTGCTTTGTTCAGACTGTCGAGCGTCAGATCGGTTACTTGATTGACGTCTTTCATCGGAGAGGTCACAGGTTGTTGGGCGTTTGAAACCATGCAGTTTCCGGCCAGACATACGAAGATTCCCCATTGGAGTAAGTGTTTTCTCATAAGGCTGTTCTGTTTTAACTGTTCAAAGATACAGACTTTTGCTTAATGTAGCCCTATAGGTGCACACGAAAGGCTCTCATGTGATATCGAATGGCAATAAATGTACGTTATTATCGGTCGGATACGGCGGAATCCGGTCGTCAAGCCGTTCCTTCATGCCGGGCAGGTCGTTTTTGGCCGATACACCAAGCGAATCTGTGCAGAAGCAGAGCCTGTTTAAATGGGGTGGGCATGCTTCTGCGTAAATTTATTCCGTTGCTGACAGGCTATCGCGCAACACGAGCAGACTTTCCGGGCCCATATTGAAGAGCAGGTCTACAATACTCAAGTTGGGTAGGAATCCGTGACGCGCTTCGAACACCTGACAGTAAGGTTGCGGACGGAAAGTGGCATCGGTTTCATGGCTTCGTTTGGGATGAATCAGCTCGCGTGCATCGGTTATGTCGTGGCATATGGTCTTTTCGTAACGTTCCGTACGGAAAAGGTGAGGGTGCAAGTCTATCAGGTCACAAACGAGCGCACACAAGGTTTCGTTGAAATCATACAGGTATTCGTATTTCCGTTCATAAAAGGGGCGGAAGTCATCTTGATAGTACTCAAAAAACGGGCTGTGACGATAGGCTGATTCAAGGGCTTTCCAATGCAGGTGCCGCCAATTTCCATGATCTGAGATGCGTACGTCTTTCATCAGGCATTTCAGGGTTGCCGGCTTTTCTGTCGGGACAGACAGTGTAAGCGTTCCATCAGCTGTGGCAATAATGCATCGGTTGCGATAGGTTTGTTTCAGATAATGATCGTGTTGCTCTACGTAAACGGTCGGATAGGCATAGAGTTTGGTGTAATACTGCACTGGAGCCAGATAGGCAGAGCTTAAACAGATGCTTGTGTTGAGAGTCATAAATGATAAGACCGTTCTGTTTTAGTGGATACTCCGGAAGAAACGTTCCCATCGGAAACCTTTCCAAAAGAGCTGTTGGGTGTCTTTCGAAAACCAGATGAGTGTTGCCCGTCCGATGATATGGTCTTTGGGAACAAATCCGAATTGTCGGGAGTCGCACAAGCTCATGGAATTGTTGGATGCCACCCAATGATAATCTTTCGTAAAGATATAAGACTCTATGGGCTGTCCGTCGATGAAGATTGTGTCGCCACGCAGCTCGGCATTGCGTCGTTCGTGACGGGTGATGGTGTTGTAGAGCAGTTGTGCGTTCCACGGATAGATTTGAATGCTCTGTCCGTGCGAGGGAACCACAAACGGATGGATGCCTTCAGACGTATCGGTCTGTAGAGAACGGAATTGCACACTGTCGCCCAGTTCTTGGCGTAGTTTGTAGATTTCATAGTGACTGAAACTTCGGATAAATTCCATTTGGTCAACGCCTACCAGTTCGTTGTGCGTGATGTTTGCCCGCTTCATGGCACGGACTATTCGGTCTTCCTCATCACCGGCATAAGCATACAGCAGCTTACTGTCCGGACTGAGTATCTGATCTTCGGTCACAATCCATTCGTTGTTGAGCATCAGGGTGTCGCCGGGGATGCCGATGCAACGGTTGATAAATAATTCGCGAGTCTCAACAGGCTGCCCGTCAGATTGAGGATTCGGATTGTTGAATAGGATAATCTCTCCGCGTCGCACGTCGTCCTCACACCATCGATGATATCCCCACCACGTGATCATGGGGATCCTGAAGCCATAACTCCATTTATTCACAATCACCCGATCGCCGGGATATAAGGTGTTTTCCATTCCTGTAGACGGAATCGTACAGGAAGTAAACACAAAGACCTTAATCAGTACGACCAGTGCGATGGCAATCAATAGGGTTTTCAGCAGTTGTTTCATGGTGTTTTGATGAATGCGGTCTGTCAGGAAAAGTTTATTTAATATTGTCTACCCATTTGAGGATGCGATTCCAGCGAATCCTGCCGTCAAACCAGTCTCGGTCTTTATCGAGTGAAAGCCACACGATGATGGGTTTTCCCACAATGTGGTCTTCCGGAACGAAGCCCCAGTAGCGTGAGTCTGCCGAGTTGTGTCTGTTGTCTCCCATCATCCAATAATAGTCCATTTTAAAGGTATATTTGTCTGTCGGCTGTCCGTTGATAAAAAACTGTCCGTTCTTGTATTCAAACTCATTACCTTCATAAACACGGATGGGACGTTCGTAAATCAGATAGTTTTCCGGTGTCAACTGAATGCTTTCACCCTTTTTGGGAATCCATATGGGACCGTAGTTGTCGGCTGTCCAATCTTTATACATGTTGAGCGGATAGAGCCATTCGTATAGGCTGGGTTCGCAATAGTCTATGCGTTTCACCAGTTTCGTGTTTGCCTTTAAGGTCTCGTAGGCTTGATTGGTGAGTGGCATGGTGTAGTATGTGCTTTGTTCGAACGGATCTTTGGCATCTTCTTCGCTGATGCCCAGTTCACGGCGAAGTTCGATAGGAATCGGTCGTGTCGTTTCTATGTTGTAAAGATATTGCACGTTGTCCGGCTCTTTATTGGGTTTTCCGTCCAGATAGACAATGTGGTCTTTGATTTGCAAGGTTTGTCCCGGCAGTCCCACGCAGCGTTTCACGTAGTTTTCCCTGCGATCTACCGGACGAGCGACGATTTCGCCGTATTCCTGCGGATTGGAAGCCAAGTAGTCTCGTCCGGCCTGATACAGGAAGCGATAAACCTCTTGCTGCTGTTGCAGGCTGAGGCTGTCCATAACCGGCAGTGCGACGTTGCTGTTATAGCAAATCTGTTCACCCAGCATGTAACACACGGAATAGAAGTCGTTGTTTTGAATCTTGAGTGCGACGGTGTCGCCCGTAGGATAATTAAACACCACAATATCGTTGAGCTGCACCTCACCAAGCCCTTTGACGCGGCGATAATCCCAATGCGGCCAATCGAGATACGATTTGCAGTTGAGTACCGGCATGGTGTGTTGGGTGAGTGGCATGGAGAGCGGGGTTTGCGGTACGCGTGGGCCATAGCTCAACTTGCTCACAAACAAGTAATCGCCGACGAGCAACGACTTTTCGAGCGAGGATGTCGGGATTGCATAGTTCTGAAAGGCGTAGATGTTGACAAAGTAGACGGCCACAAGCGCAAAAACAATCGCATCGACCCAGCTCATGATGCTGCGTACAGTCTTGTTCTTCGACTCGCGCCACCATCCCCATTTGATTTTCTTACTGATGTAGGCATCATAAATGAACGGTACGACTACGAGTCCCCACCAGCTTTTTATCCAAATCAGGAAGAGCAGGTAGAGCAAGGTGACGATGCCGAATTTAATCCATTGTTTCTTCATGCTGTGTGTGTTTAGAAGTCAAAAAGGTCGCTCATGGTCAGGAATCCTTTGTGTGCAGCCGTATATTCTGCAGCCAGAACAGCACCTAGAGCAAAGCCTTTCCGGTTTTTGGCATCATGCGTAATGGTAATACTGTCGGCTTCCGATTCGTAACGGATGGAGTGAATGCCCGGCACCTCGTCTCGGCGGATGGAATCAATGCGCAAGGCTGACGACCGGTCGTCAGCCGGACACGGAATCTCTTTTTCGGGAGTCATAAGCGTGCCTTTCACCCATGTCGATTTGCGATCCAGATTCGCCAGAATATCTTCGGCTAAGCTAATGGCTGTGCCGCTGGGAGCATCTAGTTTGTGGATGTGATGTGTTTCGTTCAAGGTTACGTCGTAGTTGGGGAAACGGTTCATGATGCGTGCCAGATAGCGATTGACGGCCGAAAAGATGGCTACGCCCAGACTGAAGTTCGACGACCAAAACAAGGTCTTTCCCTCTTCGGCGCACAACCGTTTCATCTCCTCACCATACTTGTCTATCCATCCCGTGCTGCCTGAAACTACTTTTACGTTAGCTTCAAAAGCTCTCAGACAATTGTCGTAAGCCGTTGCAGGCGTGGTAAATTCGATGGCTGTTTCTGCGCTGCGGAAGGCCTCCGATTGAAAATCTTCCTGATTGTTGACATCAATGATGCACACTACTTCATGGCCGCGATCGAGAGCAATCTTTTCGATTTCTTTTCCCATCTTGCCGTAACCTATCAATGCTAATTTCATATCCTGATTTTTTTATTTAACACCGCAAATATAACCTATTTATCACCCATATTCGTACATTTGTACATTATATAACCACAATTAACATGGAAGAGTTGCTACACTATGTTTGGAAGCATCGTTTGTTTCCATTGGGCGAACTACATACGACGGAGGAAAAAGAAATCGAGGTGATCGATGTCGGCAAGCATAACGAACGCGATGCCGGACCGGACTTCTTTAATGCCAAACTCAAGATTGACGGCACGCTTTGGGCCGGAAACATCGAGATACATTTGCGGTCATCCGACTGGAACCGGCACGGACATCAACACGACGATGCCTATCAGTCTGTCATCCTTCACATTGTAACGGAGGCAGACACTGAGGTGACCGACAATACCGGCCGCCGAATTCCGCAACTTCAGATGGATTGTCCGTCTGAGCTGCGCGAACGTTTTGACGACTTGCGACGTGCCGACTTCTATCCGCCTTGTTACGACGTGCTGGCCAGTCTGTCGCCGCTGATTATCCACAGCTGGATGAGTGCGCTGCAATATGAGCGGCTGGAGCAGAAATATAGGCAGGTAATGGCACGCGTAGAGCGCTGTAACCGTCATTGGGAAGATGCTTTTTTCGTTACCTTGGCACGCAATTTTGGTTTCGGACTCAACAGCGAGGTATTCGAGCGCTGGGGAGCTGCAATTCCGTTGCGGGCAATAGACAAGCACCGCGACAATCTTTTCCAAATCGAAGCCCTCTTTTTCGGACAGGCCGGATTGCTCGACGATGAAACGGGCGACGACTATTACCAATGTCTGCGCCACGAATATGCATACTTGGCGCACAAGTTTGACCTGCAACGGATGGGAGCGGGCGGATGGCGGTTACTGCGTACTCGTCCCGGAAATTTCCCTCATGTTCGCATTGCACAACTGGCTTGGCTCTACTATCAGGAAAACGGTTTGCTGTCGCGACTGCTCGAAGCGCCCGATGTCGATGCCGTACGCCGCATTCTCTGTACCCGCACGTCAGACTATTGGGAGACTCATTATACGTTTGGACACGAAGCACCGCGTCGCACGAAAACACTCTCGCACACCTCGCAGGATTTGCTGATTATCAACACCGTGGTGCCTTCTCTTTTTGCTTACGGACGCCATAAGTCAGACGAAGTGCTCACAACTCGCGCACTGGCTTTTTGGGAAGCCCTGAAGCCGGAAAACAATTACATCACGCGGCAGTGGAGCCAATGCGGACTCGAAGCACAGAATGCTGCCGACACGCAGGCGCTGATTCAACTCAAAAAACAATATTGCGACGAACGGAAATGCTTGTATTGCCGCTTTGGTTATGAATATTTACGCCGGCGCTGACACACTCTCCCCTCAAAGGAAAAACCGTTTCCGAAGGAAAGAACCTACTGGAAGCTATTTTCGAGGTTTATGAATAACAATATCTCAAAGCGAGAACCCCAACACCTTCACTTCTTCGAGGGTGAAGTCGCTGCTGACGTACATTTGCACGAGATGTTCACCAAAGAGCTGTTCGCAGCGGAGATATAGTTCGAAGCCGGCATCGGAATACGCATGGATGTTTTGCAGTTCGAGTTGCTGTCTGAGATCGTTCCACGTAAGCGGCTGTCTGTCTTCCGGTCGCCGGTTGTGGTTGTAGTCATCAATCAGTTGTTTGGCTGCAAACGTGAGTGCCTCGTCGAGTTGTGCGCTTATCCAGGTCGCGATAGCTTCGGCCTGTTTTTCGGCTCTGTCCACCTGCTTCTTTTTGTAGTCGCACAGGATAATTTCGTAAACATTCCCCTTGTCGTCGCTCAGCTTGCCTGTGAATCCGTTGCATACACGGTCGAATGTCAGAGCATTTTTTGTTGTCATGATGTATGGGTTAGGGTGAATAAAAAAAGTTCGTTTCGGCAAAGGTAGACATTTTAATCGATTCTTCTCTTTTTTCCGGCGGATTGAGGCCGTACAACTTCGGCGGCGACTATCGGGCGGAGCGGCCTTGTTCCGTGGGCAGTCGGGGTGTAGTCGGCTCCGTGGGCAGCATCGGTCAGTTTGTGATGTAACCGTTTTGTTATCAATCTGTAAATGATTTTTAAATGCTCTGAAAAGCTGATGAAACACTGCGGGCTGAACTTTGCAGCGTCGTAAAAACGCAATCAGAATATGCAGAGAATTATCAAACAAACAGCTGCTGTCTTGTTTTCGGCAGCTTTGATGCAATCAACCTATGCCGCAACGGATAATGCCATCCGTCAGGGAGCCATTCGTGGCCGTGTGGTTGATGAGAGCGCACAGACTTTACCGGGTGCTTCGATTACCATCGAAGATCATCAGACCGGAACGGTGAGCGACGTGAACGGTTTTTACACCTTGTCGAATCTTGATCCGGGAACCTATACGCTGAAAGTATCCTATGTGGGCTACAGTCCGGTAGTCGTCAGTCTGACCGTATCCGATGGAGAAACGCTGGAGCGTGACATTATTCTCCATTCGGGCGTTTCGCTCAATGAGGTGATCGTGGGCGGTGTTTTTCAAGGACAACACAAGGCGTTGAATACGCAGAAAAACAAGCTGGGTATTGTCAACGTCATCTCGGCCGATCAGGTGAGCAAGTTTCCCGATTCGAACATCGGTGATGCGCTCAAGCGCGTGAGCGGTGTCAATGTGCAATACGATCAGGGCGAAGCGCGGTTCGGACAGGTGCGCGGAACGTCGCCTGACTTTACATCGGTTACAATCAATGGCAATCGGCTGCCATCGGCTGAAAACGAAATCCGCAATGTGCAGTTAGACCTGATTCCGGCCGACATGGTACAGACCATCGAAGTCAACAAGGTCGTAACGTCGGATATGGACGGTGATGCCATTGGCGGATCGATTAATCTGGTGACGAAAAACACGCCTTATCGCCGTGTGTTTAATGCAACGGCAGGCAGCGGATATAACTGGATTAGTGACAAGGCTCAGCTCAATCTGGGACTTACTTACGGCGATCGTTTCTTCAACAACAAGCTGGGTGTGATGGCCGCGGTCTCCTATCAGAATGCGCCAATCGGATCAGACAACACGGAATTTGAGTATGATCTCAATGACGATGGTGAAGTCGTGCTTCAGGAAGCGCAGGTGCGTCAATACTACGTTACCCGCGAACGTCAGAGCTATTCGCTTTCGTTGGACTACGATCTCAATGCCAACCATAAGTTTTCGTTCAAGGGTATCTACAACCGTCGCAATGACTGGGAAAACCGCTATGCACTGGTCTATAAAGACATTGACGAGGGTGCCGGAGAAATGAAGGCTGAAATAGAGACCAAGGGAGGCAGCTATGGCAATCGTAACGCCCGGCTGGAATTGCAACAGACCATGGACTTCAGTTTGGGCGGCGAGCATCTTTTCGGACAGTTGAGCATGGATTGGGACGCCTCGTATGCTCGTGCCAGCGAAGACCGGCCGGACGAACGCTACTTCAAACTGCAACAGGAAGATCAGACTTTCGACTTTGTGGATGTTGGGGAGAAACGTCCGTATACGACCACGCCGGTAAGTCTGCACGAAGGTACGTGGGAAATCGACGAACTAACCAATGCTGATGAGGACGTGACGGAAGAAGACTGGAAATTCCGCATGAACTTCGAACTCCCACTGTTTAAA
>CAZEPM010000071.1:0-9662 GCA_964514145.1 uncultured Bacteroides sp. | reverse complement strand
CTTAACCAGCTTGCGAGCCAGACAAATAGCGCCGTCTGTGCCTTCTTCTGCCGGTATCAGAATTACCTTGCCTTTCCGCCCTCGATGCCCCAATCCGGTCATCACGCTGATCGGCTTTTGCCACTGCGGTGACCGAATCCGGTCACCGCAGTGGTGAGGCCTTGTCATGGCGGTATGTTTAGTCAATGTCTATATTAATCCAGCGTGGGTCACCATAATCTTGTGTATAAACTGTTGAGCTGGTGTCCATGATTGTGAAATCGCCTTCGGCTGCATTTCTGAAAAATTCATTGTCTGACATACTGAGCGAAATCAGTGTCAGACCGGCATCCGATTGGTTAGCAAAATCATCCGTACAGTAATTGTTGCTGCTTTTCACGTTGCATAAGCCTGCGCTGAAAGCTTTTCCTTCGCTATATCCGAATACACATCCGCTAATGGTGACGTTGAGCGGTGAGGGTAATTGGGAAAAGTTGCCGATAGCCGTATAGGAGGCTTTTTGCGTTGCCCAGTTGTAAAACGTACAGTTCGTGATAGATACATTGCCGTTTGCCGAAACGGATGCTTCATCGGTCATTGAGCCAAATACACCCGGCGAGATGTAGAATTCATAGAATGTGGAGTTACTTACCGATACGTCTTGCCATACGTCGCCGCCTTTTTGGGGTGCATGGATGAATCCGAATTGTCTGGTCACTAATTTAGTGTCGTTGATTCCCGTTACCAGACAGTTGTCTATCCGGATGTGGTTGATTGTTGCGACACCGTCGTTACTTTCGTTCATCATGATGACTCCCGTAGGTAGTTTGATGGCCGAGTTGGTAATTTCGAAGCGATCTATGGTGAAATCTTCACCGGCCGCACGTGTGCCGACACCAAAAAGGTAGGTTTTGCTGCCTCGGCTCTGATCGGGTAGATTTTCTTCGATATTGACGTTTTCCACGATGAAATAGTCTATGGACGGATTTGTTCCGACTTGGAATCCGCCTTCTCGGATGTAGACCGTAGGATGCTCACCCGGGTTGGCTAGCAAAGCAACGCTTTTGGTGGTTGCGATGGTCGATGTCTTTCCGTTTGATGTCCCGCTTTCATTGAGGTAATAGTCTACGCCATTGAGCAGATGGAAAACGAGTTCGGTCTGTGTGTCGTCGGCCATGCCTGCTTTGATTTTGGCAAACAGATCTGCTCCGTCGGTCACAGTTGTGGCATTTTGCGGCATGCCGGCGGTTTTGAATTTGCGTAAATTGTAATTTTCTGCTCCTTCGGGAGCGAGGCTGTTGGTCAGTGCGACGTAGTAGACCGTACGTGCAGACAGGCCGGTGATTTCATATTGTCTGGTTTCAACTTCGCTTTCCGACAAGCTCCGGTGAGTTCCTTCTGCGTTGGCCTGCATTTCGTCTTCAGTCCAAATAGTCAGTCCGTCGACCGGATTTTCATCATCAATCGCAACCCATTCAATGGTGACAGTGTTTTCTCCGATTAGCATTTCGTTTATCGGATAGAGCAGTTTCGGAATGATTCGCGACAGGGTAGAGATGGATGATTCGTAGACTGTCCAGTTCGAGATAAGGTCTTTTGCTTCGTTGTTAGCTCTTACACGTGCGTAGTAGGTTGTTTCGTATTTGAGGTTCGTGAAGGTGCATTTTCCGCCGGTCACAGTCTGAGTGACATCAGAGGTAGTGCTGAACGTCCCGTCTTGCGAAAGTTCTACGGTGTATGATGTCGGTTCGCCCGAAGTCCGCCATGCGAGCGATATCTTATTTTCTTCGGCATAACAAGATGATGCAATGAAAGAAGGACGGAATAGGCGAGGCAGTTCTTTTTTGTCGTCTTGGCATGAAGTGAGGCTAATTAATCCCAAAACGAATAATGGTATCCAATAAGTTAGCAATTTTTTCATGTTTGTTCTTTTAATATCCATAATAATTTTTCAATGTTCCTTGATGACTTGATAAGGCTTCGGGCGGTATGGGTGCGAGGTAGCGCACCGGATCGGTTTCCGGATCGACGGTGGTTGCGTTTGATTCGTTGATGTATCCGTAGAAAGAATACAGAATGGCAGCGGCAGGTTCCCACTCGCGCGGACTAGAATTTTTTATTTGCGTGCAATATTGGTTACACATGTTGAATTTCGTATATCCGGACGGACTGCTGCTGGGATAAGATTCTAACGCATTGCTATATGAACTGACGCCGTTTTCCTGATACCACTCGATGGTTTGCGAGACACAGCTGGCCGGCGGATCTACGGCATCGACCATTTTGTAGTAAGCAACTGCGGGGAGATGATCGAAGCGACTGTCGTAAGTTGGGTTTTCGAACTGTTTACTAGAGTTTTCCAGTTCTTTTGTGCGTGCTACCTTGCCGATTTGGATCCAGTCATGATACAGATTATAGAGTGTTTGACCATATAAATTCCAGCGGGCAAGGTCGTATCTGCGTAGTTTTTCTCCTCCCAATTCCCATGCACGTTCTTTCACGATGGCATTGAAGAAATCTTCTTTGGTTTTCAGGTTTTCTACGTATGCATCTACTTTCTCTGCCCAGTCTTCCGAATGAAAGGCACGTCTTCTCACTGTTTTGAGTGCTTCTTGTGCTTCGACAGTCGGACCGTTGTGGTTTTCATTGGCTGCTTCTGCATACATCAGCAAGACATCGGCATAGCGCATATATGGCCAGTTGATGCCCGTACCTTTATTGGAAGTGTATCCCAAAGGGGTTTCCATGTATAATCTGTTGAACTTGCCGCAATATACAGTCAGGGCGGCTACGGGTTTTTGTACAATGTTGCTGGTTCCGGAGTTCTCATATCTGAAGATTTCGCAGGTAATGTCACGTCGCAAGTCTTTGTCGTCGAAAGAGAGCATGTAGGTTAAGGCTAACTTATCGCCACCTGACGAATAGCCTTGTGGTGCGTTTGAGGCATTTTGTCCTTCTGAGTTCTTTTGCGATACAATGTAAGTTCCTAGTGAATATCCGATTTCTCCGGATCCACCTACTTTGGCCGGAACATCAAAAATGTTGTCGTCGTTAGTAGGAACAATCCAGTTAGCTTCGTCTACCCATACCTGTTTGAACGAGCGATCAAGTTTGTGTTTGCCTTCGTTGATTACTTTCCATGCATACTCTTCGGCAATCTGATAATATTTCTGCCAGTCGTCGCTGCGTTTCATGAAACCAATGGCGGATGGGTCTTGATAGTCCGGTCGAAGAGTCCATCCACCTCTGTAAAGTGCCATGCGTGCGATGAGTGCCTGACAAAATTCGCGTGAGGCTGCTTCCGCGCCTCTGTCAGACGATTCTGCATACAACATGGTAGGTTCTGCTTCGATGAGGTCGTTAATCATGTCGGTGAGTATCGAGTCGCGATCGGTTGCTCCTAAAAACAGTTCGTCTTTGTCGCCTGCCGGAGTCCTGCGGTAGGGAACGTCTCCCCAGTTTCTTACGAGTTCAAGATAATACATGGCGCGCAACACCTTGGCTTCTCCGTAATAGTGCATAAGCTGTGAAGACTCGTCTTTGTTGACGGTCTCAAAGAGCGGGCTTTCTTCGATGCCTTTAATGACGTCGTTCGTGCGGTTGACACCATCGTACATGCCAACCCAAATATCATCGTATGAACCGATGTCTCCGGAACTGGGCACAAAGGCACACTCTTTCAGATTGGATGAAGTAGTGCAAGTGGTGAACTCTACATCAGTGTTGAAGAGCATTTTTTTGGCGAGAACACCGACCCAGCCTTTTCCACTTACCATAGGTACGTACATACCGTTGACGACTGTGGCTATTTCAGACTCATTGCTGAAGATGTATTCTTGATCGAAAGTTGACGGCGAATTAACATCTAGGAAATCGTTGCACGAGGTAAATAAGGATGAAGCCGCGATCATGAAACTCGTTATTATATATGTTTTTTTCATAATTCAATTGTGTTAAAAATTTAAGTTGATTCCTACTGTATAAGTACGACTGCGTGGGTATGTGTTGTTGTCTATACCGGGTGTCAATCCGTTTTGAATGTTGACTTCCGGATCGTAGCCGCTATATCCGGTCAAGAGAAACAAGTTACTTCCCGTGAGATATAGACGTAAACTCTTGACACCTAGATTACGTAGCCATTGTTTGGGTAAGGTGTAGCCTAATGTCAGGGTGTTAAGTCGTAAGAATGAGCCGTCTTCTATCAGGTCAGTCATTGTGATGCCTTGTGTTACAGACATCCATGAGTAAGTAACGGCATTTTTGTTGAGTTCTGCTAAGGCAACAGGATCGTTAGATACGTTTACGCCATTGTCATCTACGTAGCGGAAGCGTCTGGACAGGCTCATGTTTGTCGACAGGTTAGAGTAGTTCCGACGGACAGCGGAGTTAAGGTATAGTTTGGTCACATTAAACACATCGAAGTCACACATATAGTTAAAGTATGCAGTAAAGTCGAGGTTTTTCCAATTTCCGGATATTCCGAATCCACCGCTAAATTTAGGATTAGTATCTCCGATCTCAGTCATGTCGTCTTCCGTGATGATCATAGACTCAGAATCTGACAGTTTTTTGAATTTGATGGCTCCCGGTTTCATACTGAAGTTTCCGGAACTGAATGAAGAGTTATCAGGGACATCGGGTTTCAGCGTCCATGTCTTTGTTGTTTCATCAAAGTTGAAGTCATCAATCGTGTAGAATCCATCGTTTACGAATCCGTAAATAAGCCCCATACTTTTACCAACCTCCATTTTATAGTTGTATGTCCCATACCAATTCGACAATGAAGCCATTGTTTTCCATTCATCTTCTCCGTTTGATAACTTTTCTACTTTATTCTTGTTGAAGGCTATATTGAAGTTTGCTGATAGATTAAAGTTCTTTGACTGTACGATGTCTCCTTGTAACGTAAATTCAAATCCTCTATTAGCCGTCTGTCCGATATTGGTCATTTGTCGGGAATAACCGGAAGAATTAGGGATAATAGAGGGCACAAGCAAATCTTTTGTTGTGTTCCAATACACGTCAATAGTTCCCGACAGACGGTTCTTGAAGAATCCAAAATCGATACCAATGTCACGTGTGATGGTTGTTTCCCATTTTAGGTCAGGGTCGTACAGATACGTTTGATCGGAGAATTGGTAGTAATTATATTCATCATTATTGAACTCCGGAGCTGTAGAACCGTTTTTAACGACGTAGACATTGTGCCATAAGTCATCACTGATACGGTTATTTCCTGCCAAACCATAACTGGCTCTGAGCTTTAGTTCAGAGATAAACTTAACAGACTTCATCCATGGTTCATTGGAAATACGCCAGGCAACAGAACCCGCGGGGAAGATACCCCATTGGTTTCCAGGAGCGAATTTAGTAGAACCATCCGCGCGCATGGTTAAGGTTGCGTAGTAACGGTTGCGATAATTATATAGAGCACGTCCAAAGAATGAAGCGGTACGAGTTGGAGCATCTTTGTAGCTAGTACTTTGATTAGGTGTACCCAGTGCAAAGTTCTCAAGTGCGGCTTCTGCGGTGATGGAAACAGGGAAATAGCGCGCACTCATAAATGTGTTGTCGCTTTGTGAGTGATTGATTTCCTGTCCGATCATTAAGTTTATGTTATGTCTCTTGTTGAACGAGTTGCGATAGGTTAAGGTGTTGGCCACTCGATACGTTTCCTTGTGTGTCTTTGTGCGTTCGGCTGAAGGCAGATTGTTCATACCCGATCCGGATGCTTTGCTCGATAATGCTCCATAAAATTTGTTATCGTTAGAGTTCGTAGAGCTGATTCCGTATTCCGAACGAAATTGCAATCCTTTGCAGATATCCCACACTAAAGCAACTTTCAAATCGGTCATTTGTGATGTACGTTTCCGATAATTCTGATCGTTTTCTTCTAGTGGCGTAGATCGCGTATTTAGCGTGTTTCCATCTTCGTCCAGATTTTCTTCGTCTTCTTCTGCATCTTCTATTATACTACTACTCAATCCGTTGGTTGGACGATAGCGTAGGGCTGTGAGAACACTTGTTCCAGAAGTTCCGGCACCATCGATGGTGCGTGCACGATAAGTAACATTGGTCTCAATTTTTAAGTTCTTGAATAGTTCGTGATTGAGTTTCAAAATAACATTGTTTCGTTTTTGCCCGGAGCCAATTAGCTGGCCTTCATCTTTATTGTGTGTATAGCTAAGATTAAATTTCGTCTTTTCTGTTCCACCATTAATGGTTACGTTGTAGTATTGTGAAATAGGATTCCCGCCTAGTATCTCATCTTGCCAGTCTGTCGATTCGGTATATTTGTATAAGTCAATATCGTCATAGTAGCCGAAATTAGTGATGAAGGTTTCGTCCGAGCCTTTGCGTATCATCTGGTATTCATATTCAGCCATAACGAATTCATAGTTGTCCAGCACCGGAAGTTTCTTGGCAAGTGTGCGTGTTTGGATATAGCTGTTGAAAGAGATACTTGTTTTCCCGGCTTTCGGACTTTTGGTTGTGATAATGACAACACCGTTTGCACCACGTGCCCCGTAAATCGCCGTCATAGAGGCTTCTTTCAACACATCGATAGACTCGATATCTGTCGGCGGTATACCACTCAGATCGTCAACGGGAAAACCGTCTACAAGGTAAAGGGGAGAATTGTCTTGAGTGATAGAACCGCCGCCACGTACACGAATGCTGATTTCTGCATCGAGCGAACCGTCGGCGGTTGTGACTTGTACGCCGGCCATTTTTCCAACGAGGGCATCAGCAATCGAGCTGGAAGCCACCTTAGAGATGGTCTCTGCTGATACGGAAGCAATAGAACCGGTTATGTCGCTTCGACGTATATTGCCATATCCCAACACAACTACTTCGTCGAGCAAATTATTGTCTTCACGCATGGTGACTTGTTTTAATGCTTTCGAATCGCTGGCTTTCAATTCGAGTTTTTGGAAACCGATATACGAAAACGAAATGATTGCATCGTGAGGAACATTGTTTAGTGTATAGTCTCCGTCGAGGTTGGTGATGCTTCCCTGATTTGTCCCTTTCACCATGACGGATGCTCCGATGATGGGTTCACCCTGATTGTCGGTCACATTTCCTTTGATAGTTAACTTCGTGTTGTCCGACGAATTTTTTTGGATGGATGGGGGAGTTTTTCCCACAGTGATCGTTTTGTTTTTTACCGAAAAAGACAAGTGAGTCTGTTCGGTCAATTCATCTAAGACTGTTTGTAAAGAAGCGTTGTTTGTTTTCAGCGTGACCCGTGGTTCAGAAGATACGACAGCCTTGTCGTAGAAGAATTTATAGTCAGTCTGCTGCATGATTTGTTTGAATACGGTTTCCACCGATACTTGGTTTACATTTAAGGTTACGGTTGCTCGCTGTTGTGCCAGGAGCGAAGAGACAGGTAATAGCAATAAGGTTAATACTAAGAGTAAGGTCAACCTTTGGTGAAGAGGAATGGATTCTTTTTTTCGTAAGGTTGTGTTCATTAGATTAGATTTTTTAAGTTATGATTAAGTTATGCAGTAGTGTTTTGTCAGACAATGCCGTCTGTTTTGAATCTTTTGCTCAATGCTTTGCAGAAAGGGTACTTGTCGGTGCTCTTGTCATGGTCGTTAAGTTGTTTTTAGTTTGATAGTGAATGGATTTTTCAGTCTTTGTAAAACAGGATGGAATCGTCTGTTTTTCGGATATGTATACCAGTAGTGTATTCAATCGATTGGAGTACTGATTCTAGACTTTCGTTGTCGTGTTCACCTGAAATCAGATTATTGAATTTTTGTCCGTCGGCAAAAGTGATGTGGCATCCATAGATACGTTCCAAATTTTTGGCAACATCATATAGAGGTGTGTTGTTAAAATATAAGGATCCTTTGCGCCAAGAACCTGCTTGGATTGTGTCGCATTGTTTTCTGATTTCACCTGCAATTGTGTTGTAGACGATTTGTTCGTTGGCTTTCAGTCGCAGAGTAGCATCGGGAAGTTCTACTTCTACTTTGCCGCTTTCCACCTCAACGGAAATGAGTTCGTCCGAACTATACGATTTGGCATTGAAACGGGTTCCCAACACAGTGATATTCATTTGTTTGGTCTGTATCCGAAACGGGTGTTTCTTGTCGGGCGAAACATCGAAGAAGGCTTCACCTTCTAGTGTTACGGTTCTCGATTTGCCGGTGAAATGCTCCGGATAGTCAATGCGCGAACAGGCATTGAGTGTGAGTTGTGTACCGTCTGGCAGAGTCAGTTCTTTTTGCTCGCGTGCGACTGTAGTGACAGTGAGATAGGTTACGTGGCTGTTGATCCAATAATTCCATCCGATTATACCGGCGAAGACGATGCAGATAATGGCTGCTATGCGGAGAAGCGGGTGGAATCCGAAACGTTTCCGGCTCGGATGTTTTAGTTGGGCGAGCAGTTGTCTGGCTTCGTCTCTGTAGCGTTCTATCTCAGCTTCACTAGCGGGAAATTGCGAAGCGGCTTCTTCCCATAGTTCAGAGTCTGGGAAGTCTTGATTTTCATCTGGTGTATACTGTTCGATGTGGTCGAATACTTCTTGGGCTTCAGCCTTTGTGTATAGGCCGTCAAGATAGCGATGAAAGGTCTGTGACTTTTTTTCTTGTTCGTTCATGTACATTTAGTCTTAGCTCGGAAGAGAAACTGATTCTTCTGAGAAACATCTACGGATAATACACGTCAGCGGGACGCTTCTAGGGGTGTATTATATTTTTTTAACTATTTGACGGATAGGAATAGAAGGATGAGCACGAGGTCGGCACTTGTAATGTTATGGTTTTCAAGGTAAGTACGTAATTGGTGTAAAGAGGTGGAAATATGTTCTTGCACAGTATTGACAGAGATGTTGAGTTGTTTCGCAATTTCTTTGTGCGACAATTGTTGTTGGCGGCTCATTTCGAAGATTTCCCGTTGACGCGGTGTCAGCTTGGCAAGTGCTGCAGCCAATAGCCTGTTCAGTTCGTTTGTGGTCAGTTCGTGTTCCGTTGTATTGTCGGCATCGATGGCTTGTGAAAAAATGAGTTGTTTAAGTTCATCTTTCGTCTTGAGGCTGCGCAACTGATTCAAAATGCGATTCCTGACAATTGTGTATAGGTAGGTTGAAAACGACGCATTGGGATTGATAAACTGTCGGCTTTGCCATATAGCAGTGAATGTGTCTTGAAAGATATCTTCGGCATAATCATGTGATTTCAGGTAGGCGCATGCGAAATAAATCAGACGATTTTTATAGCGCGCGTATAGTTCGCAAAATGCCTGTTCGTCTCCTTGTGTCAGACGGAGCACCAGTTCGTGTTCGTTGATTGTCGTATAGGGAGAAGACATGATTAAGAGCTTGATTGTTGGCGAAAATATAAAAAAATCGCTAAAATCTCAATAAAAAACGACAAAATGCTTCGTATCTGCTTTCATGGTAAAATGAGAATGCAGACCGGCCTTTGTCACGACGGTAATCAAGCTCGGTCACCACACTGATCGACTTTCTTTGGGATATATTGACTTGATTCCCTAAGATACAAAAAAATAGGGAGACGGGCAAGTTCTAGCGGAGCGAAGTTAGGGCTTGCCCGATTTTTTTTGCAGACATAAAAAAGGCTGTCTCAAAATGATTTTGAGACAGCCTCTTCATTCCAATCTCAGAAAATAGTTATTAATATTAACCGTCCATTACCTGGCGA
>CAZEPM010000070.1:0-9673 GCA_964514145.1 uncultured Bacteroides sp. | reverse complement strand
GCAGCTTGGAATGCATTCGGCATGGACAAGGAAGGTGCCGATTATCGTGCTTGTGAAGTTTATGGTCCTTTGTATAAATAAAATGAACATGGCGGGTAAATCTTCTATATTACATAAGGATGGGGTGAGCTTCGTGCTCCCCTTCATCCTTATTACTTCTTGTTTCGCGCTGTGGGGATTTGCCAATGACATCACCAACCCGATGGTGAAGGCTTTCTCCAAAATCTTCCGCATGAGTGTGACCGACGGCGCGTTGGTGCAGGTGGCCTTCTATGGCGGTTACTTTGCCATGGCTTTTCCGGCTGCTATCTTCATACGGCGTTACTCTTACAAGGCCGGCATTCTGCTGGGGCTCGGGCTATATGCCATCGGAGCGTTTCTTTTCTTTCCCGCCAAGGTGATGGGTGAGTATGCTTATTTCCTGTTGGCTTATTTCATTCTTACGTGCGGACTCTCTTTTTTGGAGACGAGTGCCAATCCTTACATTCTCTCCATGGGTACGGAGGAGACGGCTACCCGTCGGCTCAATCTGGCGCAAGCGTTCAATCCGATGGGGTCGTTGCTGGGCATGTATGTGGCCATGGTATTTATTCAGGCTCGACTGAATCCTATGGACAGTGAGGCACGCGCGCATTTGTCCGATGCCGAATTTAATGTCATGAAAGAACAAGACCTGTCCGTACTGATTACGCCCTATGTCGCAATTGCAGTAGTAATCTTCATTATCTTCTTATTGATCTTTTTCACTAAGATGCCTAAGAATGGAGAACAGTCGCATGATGTACATCTCATCGCTACCCTAAAACGCATATGTAACATAAAGCATTATAGAGAAGGTGTGATCGCTCAATTCTTTTATGTAGGAGCTCAGATTATGTGTTGGACTTTTATCATCCAATACGGTACACGTTATTTTATGCTTGAAGGAATGGATGAACGTTCTGCAGAAGTGTTATCTCAGCAATATAACATTTATGCTATGATATTTTTCTGCTGTAGTCGCTTTATCTGTACATTTATATTGCGCTATCTCAATCCTGGACAATTGTTGGCAATTCTTGCTGTATGCGCAATGATTCTGACGATAGGAGTAATAGGCTTCCAGAATCGTATAGGAATATATTGCTTAGTAGGAATATCCGGTTGCATGTCATTGATGTTTCCTACGATCTATGGTATTGCATTGAACGGATTGGGAGATGATGCAAAATTCGGAGCAGCCGGTCTTATTATGGCTATTCTGGGCGGTTCTGTATTGCCTCCGATTCAAGCATCAATCATCGATTTAGATAAAATTGGTAACTTTCCGGCAGTAAACCTGTCGTTTGTCTTGCCTTTAATTTGTTTTATTGTGGTCGCTGTTTACGGTTATCGGACCTATCAGCGAGCGAAACTTAGGATAAAACCATCTTAAAGTTTAAAGGGGCTTTTTAATATTCAGAAGAATAGGAGAAAGCCCTTCTTTTTTGGCATACCAACTGTTTATTGTATCTTTGCACACTGAGATTAATATTCATTCGTGAAATTATTATAGAAGCACAAGGATATGAATAAAAAGATTGTAACATTTGGTGAGATAATGCTTCGGTTGACTCCGCCGGATAATTTGCGCATTCAGCAGAGTCGGATGTTTATGGCCAACTATGGAGGTAGCGAGGCAAATGTAGCGATTTCAATTGCAAACTATGGCGGTGAGGTCGATTATATCACTCGTCTACCGGAAAACGCCTTGGGTGAAAACTGTATTACAGAACTTCGTTCACATAATGTAGGAACCCAAAACATATTGCTAGGCGGCAAGCGTTTAGGTACATATTATATGGAGAAAGCTGTTGCCATGCGCAATTCGCAGGTGATATATGATCGTGAAGCTTCTTCGTTTACAGACTTGGAACCGGGAATGATAGATTGGCATGCCGTTTTTAAAGGAGCTGGTATATTCCATTGGTCGGGAATAGACGCATCGTTGACTCCTGGTCTGGCCGCCGTCTGTGAAGAAGCCATTCATGTAGCAGACGAAATGGGACTGGTAATATGCTGCGATATAAATTATCGTAAGAATTTGTGGAATTATGGCAAGAACCCAAAAGAGGTAATGTTTCCGTTGATGGCACATAGCGATATCTTATTCGGTAGCGAAGGTGAATATGCTACTATTTTAGATATTCCTGCTCCGGGATTTTCGCCTGCCTCTGCGAAAGACCCTATTGATAGACAGGCTTATGAAGTTTACTGCAAGGCAATTAGTGAGCAGATGCCACGTTGCAAGCACATTTACATAGCCCTTCGGAATGTGATGAGTTCAGATCATCATACTTTGGCCGGTGCGCTTTACTCGAATGATAGTCTGAAATTGACACGTGTGTATGACATCAATAACATCATAGATTGCATAGGTGTAGGTGATGCTTTTGTAGGTGCCTTGCTATATGCACATACGGCATACGATGATGATCAAAAACGTGTGGATTTTGCTGCTGCGGCATCGGCTTTGAAAAACACGATAGCAGGCGATTATAACATGATGAAAGCATCGGAAATAGAAGCATTGCTTAAGAAAGGTGGTAGCGGCGAAATGAGCCGTTAATATATACATAATCTTTGTAAATAGCCGATTTATGTTTTGTGTGTTGAAATTCCACAAACATGAATCGGTTATCTATTTACCAATAAGTAATTGATGACCGAATTGTTCGGAAAAAAACTTATATGAGGATGAAAATCGTTCTAATATTGAGACCGGTTCGATATACGGTCTAAATGATTCCACCGAAAATGAAAAGATGGCCGGAACCTTCGCATCTGTCCATCGGGGACTTCCGGATGATGGGGTTGGTTTTTCAAGGAAATGTTTTGTTGAAGGCGGACAACTTGCTGTGTTTGGATTTATATCGGACTTACGTTAATATTATAATAAAAGTTGCTTTTATCTTACGAATCCGATGTTTTGTAATAGAAAAAAAGTCATATTGTTTGCAGGTAATAGAAAATAGTGTACCTTTGCCATCGTTTTAAAAAATAACGTGATGAATATACTATTTACACTAAGTAGCCTACTTTCTTTGCACGTCTTGCACGTCGTGGCCATTCTTCTGTCAGAAGCGTGAGAAAAGGTTGTTTTGGTGTAAACTTCATTAGATATTTAGCAGATGCCTTTCTCGCGTGCTTGTGAGGAAGGCGTTTTTTATTTATAATCGAAATACAACGAAAAAACAAAGAGATATGAAACATCAATTACGTAGTGCTATCAGTCTACAAGGACGTCGTATGGCGGGGGCTCGTGCTCTTTGGGTGGCCAACGGGATGAAACAAGAACAAATGGGAAAACCTATTATTGCCATAGTCAATTCTTTTACGCAGTTTGTCCCGGGACATACGCATTTGCATGAGGTTGGACAGCTTGTGAAAAAGGAGATTGAAAAATTAGGATGTTTTGCGGCGGAATTTAATACAATTGCCATAGATGATGGCATAGCAATGGGGCATGATGGTATGCTTTATTCGCTTCCTTCACGCGATATCATTGCAGATAGTGTGGAGTACATGATGAATGCTCATAAGGCTGATGCCATGGTGTGTATCAGTAATTGCGATAAAATAACTCCGGGCATGCTGATGGCAGCGATGCGACTGAATGTTCCTACTGTTTTTGTTTCAGGTGGGCCGATGGAGGCCGGTGAATGGAATGGACAACATTTGGATTTGATAGATGCGATGATTCAGTCGGCTGATGAGACAATTAGTGATGAATATGTAGCTCAGATAGAAAAACATGCGTGTCCCGGATGCGGATGTTGTTCGGGAATGTTTACAGCAAACTCTATGAATTGTCTGACAGAAGCAATTGGTTTGTCTCTTCCGGGTAATGGAACGATTTTAGCGACTCATGCGAATCGCCTGCAACTTTTTAAGGATGCAGCGGCGTTGATCGTACGGAATGCTTATAAATACTATGATGAGGGAGATGACAGTGTTTTGCCGCGTAACATCGTTACCCGTCAGGCTTTTTTAAATGCCATGACTTTAGATATCGCTATGGGCGGTTCAACAAATACGGTGCTCCATCTGTTGGCCATAGCTCATGAAGCCGAAGTTGATTTCAAGATGGATGATATCGATATGCTTTCCAGACAGGTTCCTTGTCTTTGTAAAGTAGCACCGAATACGCAAAAGTATCATATTCAGGATGTGAATCGTGCAGGAGGGATTATGAATATTCTTGGAGAATTGGCCAAGGGTGATTTGCTGAATACAACAGTGAAGCGTGTTGATGGACTGACATTAGACGAAGCAATTGAAAAATACGATATTGATAAACAAGAGATTGATCAGGAAGCCCTTCGTATTTATACGAGTGCACCGGGAAATCAATTTAATATTCAACTTGGTTCTCAGCACGCTGTTTACGATTCTCTAGATACAGATCGTGTAACTGGTTGTATCCGTGATTTAGCTCATGCTTACTCAAAAGATGGAGGCCTGGCCGTATTGAAAGGCAATATTGCCCAAGATGGTTGTGTCGTAAAGACAGCCGGAGTAGACGAGAGTATTTGGAAGTTTTCGGGTCGTGCAAAAGTGTTCGATTCGCAAGAAGCAGCTTGTGAAGGTATTTTATCGGGAAAAGTCGTTAGCGGAGATGTTGTTGTGATTACGTATGAGGGACCTAAGGGAGGACCGGGAATGCAAGAGATGTTGTATCCCACTTCATATATTAAATCGAAACATCTAGGTAAGGAGTGTGCACTCATCACTGACGGACGTTTCAGCGGAGGAACTTCAGGTCTTAGTATAGGTCATATCTCTCCGGAAGCAGCCGCAGGCGGAAATATTGGTAAGATCATAGATGGCGATATGATAGACATCAATATTCAAGAGCGTACCATTAATGTTCGTTTGAGCGACGAACAGTTGGCAGCTCGTCCTATGACTCCGGTAAATCGCAATCGCCAAGTCTCTAAAGCCTTGCAAGCATATGCGAGAATGGTAAGTTCCGCAGATAAAGGAGGAGTGAGAATTATAGATTAATACATGGGATTTTAAGAACATAAAGAATCATGAAAGAGAAAATAACGGGGGCAGAAGCATTGATGCGCTCTTTAGAGCATCAGGGTGTGACGACGATGTTCGGTTATCCGGGTGGCTCGATAATGCCAGTGTTTGATGCTTTGTATGATCATCAAGATAAATTGAAACATATATTGGTACGTCATGAGCAAGCTGCTACACATGCTGCTGAAGGCTATGCACGTGTGTCGGGCAAAGTCGGTGTGTGTTTGGTGACCAGTGGTCCGGGAGCAACAAACACGATAACAGGAGTTGCCGATGCGATGATTGACAGTACACCGATCGTTGTTATAGCAGGGCAGGTTGCTACCTCTTTGTTGGGGTCGGATGCTTTTCAAGAAGTGGATTTAGTCGGTATCACACAGCCTATCAGTAAATGGAGCTATCAGATTCGTCGTGCAGAAGATGTTCCGCAGGCTGTAGCGAAAGCTTTTTATATTGCGAGTAGCGGACGTCCGGGACCTGTTGTTTTAGATTTTGCTAAGAATGCTCAGGTTGATACGCTGGATTATGAGCCTGTTGATATTGATTATATTCGCAGTTATGTACCGGAACCGGATATTGATAAAGAAGCATTGAAGCAGGCTGCAACATTAATCAATGCTGCTCGTCGTCCATTTGTTCTGATAGGACAAGGAGTGGAATTGGGCAATGCACAAAAAGAGTTGCGCGAATTTATTGAAAAAGCTGATTTGCCGTGTGGGGCCACTCTTTTAGGACTTTCCGATTTGCCTTCAGATCATCGTTTGAATAAGGGAATGTTAGGTATGCACGGTAATCTGGGGCCGAATGTGAAAACCAATGAGTGTGATGTCTTAATTGCTGTCGGTATGCGTTTTGATGATCGAGTGACCGGTAATCTGGCTACCTATGCACGTCAGGCAAAGATTATCCATTTGGATATTGATCCTGCAGAAATTAATAAAAATGTTCGAGTGGATGTTCCGGTATTGGGTAATTGCAAATATACTTTACCGGCTTTGACGGAATTGATACAGGAGAATAAGCATACGGAATGGATTGATTCATTCAATTCATACGAAGAACAGGAATATACATATGTAATTCGCCCAGAGATTCATCCCGAAGAAGGACCTCTGAAAATGGGTGAAGTCGCTCATGCAGTAAGTGAGGCTGTCGATGGACGAGCGATATTGGTGACAGATGTCGGGCAAAACCAAATACTTTCGGCACGTTATTTCAAATATACACAAGCGCGAAGTATTGTTACTTCTGGTGGATTAGGTACAATGGGATTTGGTTTGCCGGCTGCCATGGGGGCAACTTTTGGCGCTCCCGATCGATTGGTTTGTGCTTTTATGGGTGATGGCGGTTTGCAAATGAGTATCCAAGAATTGGGAACCATTATGGAACAGCACTTACCGGTGAAGATAATTATTCTGAACAATAATTATTTAGGTAATGTCCGTCAGTGGCAAGCCATGTTTTTCCATCGACGTTATTCGTTTACTCCAATGATGAATCCTGATTACAGAAAAATAGCCGAGGCCTATGATATTCCTTCTCGATTGGTTATTGAGCGTAACGAACTGGCAGATGCTATTGAGCAGATGCTTCAGACGGATGGCCCTTTCATGTTGGAAGTCGCAGTGATCAGGGAAGGAAATGTATTACCAATGACACCTCCGGGAGGAACCGTCAGCGAAATGTTGTTGGAATGTTAAGTTAAGAAAGAAGGTTAAAGAATATGGAAAAGAAGCTATATACACTGATTGTATATTCGGAGAATATCGCTGGATTACTTAATCAAGTGACGGCAGTGTTTACTCGTCGACAAATAAATATCGAAAGTCTGAATGTGTCCGCTTCGTCTATTGAAGGCATTCATAAGTATACTATCACCATATGGACAGACAAAGAAACTGTAGAGAAAGTAGTGAGACAGATAGAGAAAAAAATCGAAGTTGTGCAAGCACATTATTTCACGGATGATGAAATTTTCTATCATGAGATTGCACTCTACAAAGTATCGACACCAAAGCTGGAGGGTGATGCGTATATTCCGAAAGTCATACGTCGTCACAATGCGAATATTGTTGAAGTAAACTCTACGTATTCTATTGTTAAGAAATCGGGCATGAGTGATGAGATAGCATCTTTATACAACGAATTACAGTCGTCCGGCTGCCTTTTGCAGTTCGTTCGTTCGGGACGCATCGCCATTACGAAGAGTTGTATTGAGCGTGTAAATGAATTCTTATCGGAACGCGATGATAACCATTATCGCTCTTAAATTCGGAAAGTTTCAAATTTATGGGTACTAAAAACAAAGTTGGAACCTACGAATTCGTTGCTGAATCTTTTCATGTGGACTTTACCGGTCATTTGACAATGGGAGTACTAGGCAATCATTTGTTAAATTGCGCCGCTTTTCATGCAACAGAACGTGGATTTGGAATGATGACCTTGAATGACTCTCATTACACGTGGGTACTTTCGCGATTGGCTATTGAACTGACACATATGCCTCGTCAGTACGAAAAGTATACGATTCAAACATGGATAGAGAAGGTTTATCGCTTATTTACGGATCGTAACTTTGCACTGTTCGATGCAAATGGAAATCCTATTGGATATGCACGCTCTGTATGGGCTATGATCAGTATGGAGACACGGAAACTGGCAAATCTTTGCTCGTTGTATGGTGGAAAGCTTGCTGATTATGTGTGTGACAAAGCATGTCCTATTGACAAGCCTGCCCACATTAATAATGTCACAGATGGTACTTTTGTCGGAGAATACCGAACTCGTTACAGTGATATTGATATCAACGGTCATGTAAATAGTATTAAATACATCGAACACATTCTTGATCTTTTCCCTCTCGACTTGTTTAAGGAAAAGCAAGTAAAACGTTTCGAAATGGCCTATATGGCTGAAAGTTACTATAGCGATAGCTTGGCGTTCTATCGTGAACAGACGGGTACTGATGAGTATAATATCGAGGTGAAGAAAAACAACACAGAAATTGTATGCAGGAGTAAATTGAGATTTATATAACCAATATTAACCGGTAGTACAAAACTACCATAAACACTAAAACAAAATGGCACAAATGAATTTTGGAGGAGTTAACGAAAATGTAGTAACTCGTGAAGAATTTCCATTAGAAAAAGCACGTGAAGTCCTGAAAAATGAGACCATTGCGGTTATCGGTTATGGTGTGCAAGGACCTGGGCAGTCGCTCAATCTACGTGACAATGGTTTCAATGTTATTGTTGGACAACGTCCCGGTAAGACTTATGATAAGGCTGTAGCCGATGGATGGGTACCCGGACAGACCCTTTTTAGCATAGAAGAAGCCTGCGAAAAAGCGACGATCATTGAAGTTTTGTTGTCTGATGCGGCACAAATAGCTTGTTGGCCGATAATCAAAAAGTATCTGACAGCTGGTAAAGCTCTTTATTTTTCACACGGATTTGCTATTACCTATAGCGACCGAACAGGTATCGTACCGCCTGCTGATATTGATGTCATCATGGTAGCACCCAAAGGATCGGGCACATCGCTTCGTACGATGTTCCTCGAGGGACGTGGACTCAATTCTTCATATGCCATTTATCAGGATGCTACGGGCAAGGCATGGGAACGTGTTATTGCACTTGGTATTGGCGTAGGATCTGGATATCTTTTCGAAACCACTTTCAAGCGTGAAGTATATTCAGATCTTACGGGTGAGCGCGGAACACTTATGGGAGCCATTCAAGGCCTTTTGTTAGCTCAATACGAGACCTTGCGCGAACATGGACATACCCCATCCGAAGCATTTAATGAGACGGTTGAAGAACTTACTCAATCGCTCATGCCACTTTTCGCAGCCAAAGGTATGGACTGGATGTATGCTAACTGTTCGACTACAGCCCAACGTGGTGCCCTCGACTGGATGGGGCCCTTTCATGATGCAACTAAGCCCGTATTCGAGAAACTCTATAAATCTGTAGCCGACGGAATTGAAGCGCAACGTTCTATCGATTCAAATTCACAGCCAGATTATCGTGAAAAACTCAACGAAGAACTTCGTCAGTTACGTGAAAGCGAAATGTGGCAAACTGGAGCTGTAGTGCGTCAACTCCGCCCTGAAAACAACTGATGTTGCGCGTGACGTAACTACTTGAGCAAAAAAGATGAGCCAAAAGTTATAACTCAAGAAGAAGAACTTAGATAGTTTGAAACTTGATTATTCACCTACAATAAAAGAACCCTATCAAACTCCAATTTCGGGGTAATGATAGGGTTTTTTTATGTTTTGAGACCTCTGCAAAACTTCGGCAATGAAGATGTTGGCAGGGCTGACGCATTACTTTCATTTTTCCTACCTTTGCAGGTGTTAATAATAAAACAAGCACTGGACTTTCAACAACTTCGTTGCCAATTCCTTGTTGGCTATCGCGGCATACTGCTTCTTTGAAAAGAAACCCTCCATTGATGTGAATTTTATCAATGACGGACAACTGACATTGTTTTGACCTTATATCGAATTCACGTTATTTATAAGCTTGAGAGTATCAAACTGTTTGGCGATAGGGATACTAATAATGAAAATGTAAGAGTTTGGTTATTTGTTAATATTTATTTTGTAAAATAATAC
>CAZEPM010000069.1:0-9795 GCA_964514145.1 uncultured Bacteroides sp. | reverse complement strand
TATCCGGGCAAATTCTTCACCATTGTTATTCTTATAGATATATATCAGATGAATGTTTTCCTTGTAGAAATCTTGCTTATAGGAACGCATAAAGGTTTCTTCCATACCGGAGACGAGAGCCAGTTTCATGTCCTGCAAATCGCTATAAGTCAAATCGTCAGACGTTATATAAAACTCTAACGTTACCTCATAATATACATTGTTACCGCGTATATATCCGTCAGTTAACCACATGCCGTCTCCCATATCACAAGGAAAATTATAGTAGTCAATTTCCATTTGTAATAATTCTTTTGCTGTATATGGTTCAATGCTACCTTCATCAAGTTGTTTTTTTATTTGAGCCATACGTTCAGCATCAACACTTACTGTTAAAAGTGCTTCTTCAGTCTTATTATCCAAATAGATAAGACACAAGCCCAACTCGTTGTCGATCAGTAGGGTCACAAATCGTTCTCCAATAGAATTAATCATACGGGCAATGTTCCTGTCAGCGTTCACTTCTTTTTCTGACGATGCCAAGAAGTACTCTTCAAAAGAAGAACGAGTTAGCTCATATGTAAATGTGATGGTCTCATCTTCTAACTTTGCACCTTTACAAACAAGAGGTGTGTTAGGGATGTTCATTGGCAGCTCGCTTTGCAACTTATCCAATGCGGTTTGAATTGCAGTCAAATCACGAGATGACTTCCCTGAACTGAAGCCACATGACATGAGCGTCAATAGGAATAGCCCTATCAACACGCTGAAATTAATTGATTTAGTCTTATTCATTTTAGAAATAATAATAGAGTGAACAACCTATCATTCGATCTTTGCTATAGCCCTCTCTGTAAAAATCATTGTCAAAATCCTGTTTGTAGTACAGAATTCTCCAATCCCAGTGGCGCCATGCCACGCCACACCCGACTTGCAATGCTCTTTCTGCTTCAAGTTCTTCATCTCTGACAGCATTATACAAACCAACGCCATCAATATAAAATTTAGAAGAAGGTCCGGTGCTAAAGAGGTTGATTTTTAATCTGGTGTAGACCGGCAGATGAAAAGAGCTCTTGATGTCATCGTCACCCCCATACCATAATGTATAAACCGAGAAACCAGGTTTAATGCCAAATTCCAATTGTACGGGACTTCTGTAATTCCCGATTTTAACACTGGCTCCAACGTTCCAATACGCCATATCAAAATCAGAGTCTGCGTCAATATAATCATTTGGCATAAGTGCAATATCAGTAAGTTCTAAGCCAAAGTTGAAAACCCCACCATTAGCCCGCCTTTTCGCAACGCGTTGTTGTTTTTTGTACCGGGCGAACTCCCTTTGCTTTGCAGCATATAAATTTTTCACCTTGACTCGCGTGGCTTCATCACGGGCATAAGATAAGGCAACATTATACGAAGTCTTAGTCGAAAACTTGGTGAAGTCTTTGGCTTTAGATAAGGCTATCCAATTGGATACCTGAGAAGCATACTTGCTATTAGGATAGTTTCTCAGGAATGCCATGAGGCTTTCTTGTTCCGAGTTTGCGCCCAAGAGCCAAAAATCGTGATATTCAACACATTTGTCGTATGCGCCATGATTAGAACTATCTATTAAATCTCTTCCTCCGGCCTTATTAAATTCGTTGTATGCCTTCAAGAGCTCGTTATTATTATAGTACTGGACTCCGTTAAGTTCATGAACTTTCCTTTCAGCGTCTGCCAACACTGACGATTTTGGATACTTCTTGATAAAGTATTTTACTTCAATCAATGATTTACTTGATTTCAGCCGTTGCCATTCATCAATAGATTGAAGGTCCTCTATGGCGGCATTTGCCTCGGCAGAGAACGTCTTAAACTGCGACGTCAAAAGGTATTGTTTGTAGGCTTGGATAGTATTCGTGCGTTTTGCCTCTTCCCAAAGCGAATAATCTGCAATACGATTTTTGACATCCTGAGAATATTTTCCATCAGGATATTGCTTGAGGAACTCCTGGAAGGCTGCCAAAGTCCCTTTGGCCACAGCTGCCTCATACCGTTCCTTTTCTATGCGTTGCATTTCAGCAATTTCTGCCTTGCGCTTTTTCGCATATTCCGTTAAGGATTGAGCCTCCGCCTCATTGCTGATACATAACAAGAAAGCAAAAGCCATCGAGACTATAACTGCTGTTCTCATCACAATTCGTTCTCCGTTTTTAAACAATTCTCCAATTCCTCAATAATATCATCAAATGATGCCTTATACGAAAGGCCGTGCTGCTCAAGTCGTTGTATTACCAATTTGATTTTACTCCCCAAATAAGTATCCTCATAATCCTCCATCCCCATATAATCCATGTAAAAAGTTTGTCCTTTTAAGGACTCAATAAACTCGTCACCAGATTTCACAAAAGGATTTTTGAGTACAGCTCCTATGCTATTCAAGAAAGCAACCATAGACTCAATATGATATTGGTAGTTTTTCAACAATAATAGTCTTATAGAATACTTTTCTTTCAACTCCTTAGAATAGACTTTCTCGAAGCCGGGTATGGCCATTTCTTTCACGCAATAAGCATCATATGGAAAATAAAGATGAGAAGAAGCCAAAGATATTAAGGACGTGTCTGCTGATAGGATTTGTTCCTGAAGGTTCGAAATAACTTCTTTATCATGTGCAATTTGTGACACATAAAACAAAGAGTCAGACCTTAATGTATCTATCGTATTTTTAAGACTACCGTTTGCTACTGTTAAAGAATCTATCAATCTAATTGCCTCGATATATAATGCAACCGTATCAGGCTTCATTACAGGCACATCTATGCTCTGAACACTGATTGCGTCATTCGTTGATGTAGAGGTTTCCACATCCTGGGCTCGTGCAATTACGCCAAGCATCACGAGACAGAGCATCCAAACTACGTGTTTCATATGAATTGATTGAGGCCGTAAACTAAAGTGTGTCAAGTTTAGTTTATACTACCGAATGCTTGATTATTATTACTGTAATATATAATGGCACGTTCAAAGTAATTTCTTGCCCGTGTCCATAAGTCATCAATATTCTTCTTTGAACCATATAATGCGGCGGCTTTATTGTCGTATTCTGTTAATGCGGCGTCAACTTGTGGAACTAATGTGTCATCGTAGTAGTGTTGAGTATAGGAACTATAATTTGCCAATTTCTCGACCTGCGCAGAAATGTAATTATAGTGCGATTGGGCTATTTTGGACGGCACTTTGTTCAAATCATCAAGCAAAGTCTTGCAATTAGACAAATACGGATGTTTCGCATATGAGCGGGCCTTGCTGATAGTAACCTGGGCATTCGAAATTCCAGTAAAAGAAGTACTCTGGCTGACCTTCCGTGCGTCTCGATAGTCACTTATAATTTGAGAGACCTCATTAAGGGAATCTACATATTTCCCGGACAAAGCGGAACTGTTGTCACTCTGCTTTATGTTTTGCAGATTTCTTATTTGGGAAAGTATGTAGTTGTGTTCCGAGTCCTTCCAGTTCGACCGTCTAAAACTGTCAAAACAACGAGAGAGGAATAATGGTGCATAGCGATTCACGATCTCACCGGTCAGCATGTCCGTTTCAACGTTTGACAGCTTCCCCTCCGATGAAAAAATCCAAATTCGGTTTATAGCGTCAAAGTATATGGCATCTTCTCTCGAAGGACGTCCAGCCTTAGATAAATCCGCCGACATTGAGTATATGTCTTGCGAATATTGATCAAACTGCTTAATAGATACAGGCGGTGCTACTTTTGTCTTCGCATATATCATCACTCCTCCTATGGCGCAGGTTATCGCCAATAAAAGAATAAAAATTTTTATTGATGTCTTCATTATATATTTCCTTTCTTCTTTTTTCTAGACTTATTCGTTTCCTCCTTACTATCCTTCGACACCGTCGTTTCTCCTCCAGTAATCTTCCCGGAAGAAAGTGACGGGGCAGGTGTCTGATCCTTTGACAACCACTCGATATATTCATTAATATCGATGATTGAATCTTCAGTAAAGGTCGGAGTATGTTTCCCTTGTTTTACATTCCAACTCATATTTAACGCCCTGGATGCATGAAATGCAATCCTGGAGAATTGGCTTACCGATATCAGTTTATTTTTCCACTCATCCTTGATTTTCACAAGATTCATCTCATTCAAATCATCATACAGGCCCTCTAACAACGGATATTTATTAAGGCTGTCTTTATGCCATATTGTTTCTCTACTCAGATATGCAATAGCTTTTTCGTCAGACTGAGTATCTTCAGATTTTTCTTCATCTTTCTCATCTGCTGGCGGGAATTTTACCACATCCTCCTTGGCCTTAACAGGTGGCCAACCAAGAGAAAACTCATACTTCTTATCAAATTCCTTCCAGCCCGTATAAAGAAGTAGGATAATAATACACGAGAGGAACCCATAACAGAAATATTTAATCGGTTCGAATATATCTTTCTTTAACCGATTACCTTTGCCTTTGCCCTCATAAACTCTTTCACCCTCGAGTGTATATCCCTTCACTGGCGACTCGTGGATGCGATGTTCACTTTCAATGTACAACATATAATCATCGATATATTCTTTCCCATTATAACATGGGATTAAGAACTCATATCGATATACACGAGGGCGCAAAATTACTCGTTTTTGTATCTCGCGTGCAAAGTTCACCTTACCTGAATAATCTTCATATTCATGTTTGGTTACCTTTATCTCACTGTCACCATCATAAAGAGCCTCTGAAATTTCTATATATTCCCCCTTAACACGTTTGCCGTTAACGTGCAACTCATAACCAACGACTTTCTCGCCGCGAGTGTCGCAAACTGAAATAACGCTAACAGGAATACGTCTTATACATTCCATAGGTGAAATCGACAATGAGGATAATGCTTTTCCATCGTCCTCTGATGATACCGTACATGTTTTTTGAACGGACTTAAAGCCTTGACGCTTCCAGGTTACTGTTAACTCTTGACCAGCATAAACCTCTATAGCTTTGTTAAAAACAACATCATCGGAAAGGTACGGTTTGAACTCTTTGCACTCTTGCGGCAAATCTTCGCACACGGGTGGCAAAACACGGCAAATCTCACGAGATTTGATATTAAGCACATTACCATTGCTCATAGAGATGCCATGCTCCTTATCCAGCAGGAACACTGCCCGATATTTTTTATATTCAGAATTTGCTACCATATTACCCAGAAGCTCTTTTAGTGTATAGTCTGTTCCTCGGCCATAAAAACGGCCGGCAACACTACCACCCTCGCGTAAAGATGCAATTTCGTAGATTGGCGTAAACAAGACCTGTTTTTCCTTAAATTCTTTCTCAAACTCATCCGCGAGAGCGCGCTTATCTATCTCTTTTTCGCCTGATATAGCTTGCTCTACTATGCGGATAACACGTTCTTCCTCTTCCCCACTTATGTCCACATTGGCCGGAACAAAAATCCAAGCTGCTGTGTTATCTCCGCCTCTGCCACTGCCAGCAGGACGTGCTTTTACTACACCTATAAAATACCCCAACTTACCAAGGAACTTAAGGAAATATACGGATTTCCCAGTGCCATCAAAATTGGTCAACTCCCTTATTAGAGAACGAGCATCATCTATGTGTCTTGCCCATGTTTCTTCTTTGTGAATGGTATGGGCCTCATGTTCTCCCTGATCAGTTATTTTAATTATTAGACCTAACTTCCCCATATATTAATCTCTAAATGTTTTCTCAAACCTTCCGCGTTTGCCACCACGGAAACTTGCTGAACGTTGCAGAATCATGTTCACGACATTTTCCGCGGGGCGCGAATCGAACCGGCAATAGTTCTGGAAGCACACTTCTCCCAAAGAAAAAGCGATCTTTTCTACTCGGCCCCTATTTATCTCATTGTTTTTGCAGATCTGCTCAAGGCCATTGAAAAAACCAAGATACTTCTCGTTTATGTATTGTGTAAATACATCTTTAGAAGCATTCTTAACCTTATCAGCCTTGGTTATCATTATATAGACAGCATCTGTATCTTTCTTAAAGATGCCCGTATTCTTTATATAGGAAAGGGCTCCATCAAGGTAAACTCTTTGTGGAAGTCCCTCATAAAGTCTATCTTCTGCCCCATACTCGATAACGAAAATGTGTATCTTCCGATTATTTGAGCGGTTGTCTACAAGAACACGTGTTAATGTCTCAAGCATCACCTCGTCTGTTCTAGAGATAGTATCTCCAGCATTGGCCTTGTACATACAACGCATCAGTTCTCCCGCCATGTCAATAAAGGTTATGGGATGGATTTTTCCGTCTTGGTCGACTAAATCAAATCCCATTTCGTAGAAGTCCTCCTCCTCAGTGCTTGTCATAAGAGTACCAACTTCTCCATTTTGAAACAAGTTGATTAGTTTGGTCATATACCCATATCCCTGGGAACCTATGTCTGGATCCATAGACTTGGCTACACGGCCACTGGCTGCAACACTGAGTATTGCACCTAAAGCACAACTTTTGCCGGAAGTAGGTATACCCCAAAAAAAGATTTCCGTTGATTGTTTGTTAATTTTCTCCAACTTCTCTGGCTTGGCGAACGCTTGTAAGTCTTCGCCATTGAACATTTTCTGAATAAATATCCTATCAATGCCAATGGCCAACAAATCTCCAACAGCGATATCGCCGGCGTTTATAAGACGTTTTACTACATTCGCGCTTACCAGATTATGATCCTCACTCATTATTTCCAGAAATTCTTCCTTGGAAATTTTGTTGTCGCGTAGAAAACGTTGAATTTCAGAAATGATATTATTGTCTTTCATTTCTCGGGTCAAGCTATTATCCGTCTGATATTTTCGGATTTGACTCACCAACGTTTCCGCATCAACTCCCATAATCTCATCCATGAGAATCTGATTAAGGAGTCTTATCGCCTCGTCAATATGACTATTGCCTGGATTATTGCGTATGAAATCCTGCAACTCTTTTTTCGATGTCCGATCTACAACTACCCACACGGCATCATCGCTATCCTTTTGAGCCCGTCTGGAATTTTCGTCTTCAATCTCTGCTTTTAGGGCTCGTGCTTCACCCCGGAACTTACCATCCGGGAACATGTCAAGATATCTCTGGATAGCGTCTGTCGTGCGACTTCGTTTCGCGGCAGCCCATGCATCTGCGTCCGCCGTCTTCAACAGCCTCTTTACTTCTTGCCGTTTGGAAGCGTCAAATTGGCCATCTGTCTCTGAAACCAACTCCTCGAACGTTACAATGCCAAGCAAAATAAATTCAACAAGTTGCCCGGGCTTATATTGGTCGACATTGTCTAATATATTCTGTTTCTTCATATCAATATTTATTTGGGACTGACCCCATAGGAGTTCGTTCCCTTTTCACCATCGCCAAACAAAAGGACGATGTAATAGAAAGGAATAATTTGGTACCAGCCGGAGTTTCCTCGATCGTGACAACGTTTTGCTCCTTGAGCCAATGTAAACCAACAATATGGAATGAGCAGAATGAAATACACCAATAACAGGCCGGCAGATTCCGAATCTATGCCAAGCTCCAACATTACCTGCATGATAACACTTACAAAGAAGCTGATAATCACAGATAGTCCATATTCAAGCCTTCGTATCCTGCCTTTAAAAGAAAATGGCCGACTAAACATTCTTGGTTTGGGTTCTATCTCGTATTCGCTGGACTTTGTCGTTTCTGTTACTGATGAGGGATTTAATGAATCAGAAGTAGCATCAAACAAAGAAACAACGGGGATTTCAGGCATAGGTTCTGCGGTCGTGGTTGTGGCGTCCGTTTCAGGAGCGCATTCCTCTTCTGAAACGCTATTTTCTGATTTAATATTAGTCGGCGCTATGGGTGCGTCGAGTATTGCTTTAACCTGTTTCTTTAGTAGTGGCGTAAAAGCTCCACCTGTTTCTGTTGTCAGTTCGTACATAGATACCACTCCGCTTCGGACGGCATCGGCAATCTGATCCGGACTATATTCCCGGAGGTTCCTCAATAATTCTTTTTTCGTGGGCATAATAGTTATACTTAGAAAGTTCCACTGTAAGGATCGTCATCAACGGGTTCGGGGTGGTCAGTAATAACTGTCTGACTTCCATTAACCTTATTTCGAATTTTACGATGGGATCCCGTATTATTGTGTTTAATATTCGACTTCGCTTTTATGACACCAGGAATCAAGAAATATAATCCCGCAGCCCGAGTGTTCCTTTTTTGCAAAAAATAGGGGAACATTAACATAAGAAATAAGACGAAACCGGTAATTATGGTATTGATTTGAATACTGTATTTGGTCTCATACATCTTGGTTAGCGCATCCAATCCCGTTGTTGCCGCCTTTATTGATGCACCATCCTTGTCGAATGGCTCAACCTCTGTGTCCGAGAGGTTCTCATTGCTTAAAACCGGCGTGGAAAAAGAGACCAATGTGGAGTGCCACGACTCAAGGGCCTCCTTGATTTGTTTTATATTGCCAACAAGAAATGCATTCCAGACACTGGCTCCTTGATTTGCCTCATCAATCCAGGCACTCGCAACTGTCTTTATATTGTCTGTGTTCTGAGACAACAATTGAAGTTCCAAGGTGCGAATATAATTTTGCTTTCTCAAATCGACATCAGAGCCTGTAAAACCAGCCCTTGAAAGGGTACGGTCATACTTCTCGATACGGTCGTGAGCATAAATGTCGTAATCAGCAAACATCTGTTTTGCCTCTGAAATCGACTTGTTGAATTGGGTCTCAATCTGCTCTCTGTTGTGAAAAACACCCCAAAAATGATTGTAGGGAATCATTGCCCATATAAAAACTATAGGACATAAACATATCAGGATACGTTCAATGATAATTGATCTGTCGAATTTTTCATCGGCAGCCTTTATTCTTTGAGCTCCAATAAATGTAACGAGAAGGGCAATATCAATGGCTGCGACCTTAATGGCTGATGCCTTAAAATCGCCACCATTCAGATAAAAATCCCCCATATAAACCACATAGCTAATGAATATCAAAGCCACAAAGGCCACGATATGTCCCCATGAGAATTTAAGGGTTTTATTCCAGGAATATTTATTCGTTTCCATTGTCCTTTATCTCAATTTTCGTTCTATCTCTTCAATCTGCCTATTGATGGCATCCCTTTGGGCCTTCAACTTTTCAAGCATCTCGCGAAGTGATGAATATTCATCATCTTCTGTAACCGGCTGGGGTTCCGTCGGACTTGTGTTATCTATACGGTTTCCGCTGTCAGCCGGACCGTCAGGCATATTTCCGCCCTTTACGGCTTCTATCGCCTTGTCAATCAGAATCATCGGCGGAATATAGTTGTCCGTTTCCTTACCTGTCCTCTGGAATACTTCGATGATTTGTGACACAGTCAAGTCCGGATTAATGGACTTAAGTAAAGCAACTGCTCCCGCAACAATAGGAGCCGCCATGCTTGTACCGTCCAACATCTTATAACTGTTAACCGGAAAGGCACTATATATATCAACACCCGGTGCGGAGATACTGGTTCCTTGAGAATGGTTCGTAAATTCTGTGGATTTATAACCTGAATTACATGCAGCCACATTAATGGTCTGATTCTCGGCACGACATTCCGGTGCAATTGCAGTCAATATATTGTCATTCCCTGCTGCGAATACCAGAATGACATTCTTCTCATTTGCTGTTTTGATGATATGTCGATATACACGTTCTTCATTTTTGAAAAAATGATCGACAATATATTTCTGTGCAGCGATGGGCAATTGGTCCAATCCCTCAAAGCTTGGACCTATTGAAACGTTGATAACATCTGCACCATTATGAATG
>CAZEPM010000068.1:0-9983 GCA_964514145.1 uncultured Bacteroides sp. | reverse complement strand
GCCCAACATGAAACACATGGTAAACAGTTGTGCTGCTTTTTTCGACCCTACCCGAATCTATCCTGCTGCCATCGAAGTGGATTTGACAGAATAATAGCTATAAACATAAAAAAGAAAGATCGTTCTTGCTTAATGCAATGGCGATCTTTCACACAACAATAATAACAGAAGATAACGTTTGTATCAATAATTTCCCGGTTTTACTTGGAAGTATGCTTGCGGATGCAGACAAGCCGGACAAACACTAGGCGCTTCTGCAGCCTCGAAAAGGAATCCGCAGTTGCGACATTGCCACAACACTACGGCGTCTTTCTTAAATACTTTATCTTCTAACACGTTCTGAAGTAAGGCTAGATATCTTTCTTCATGTCCTTTTTCTGCTATGGCAATATTGCGATACATAGCAGCAATGGCAGGAAATCCCTCTTCGTCAGCAATATCGGCAAATTTAGGATAATCCAGTTCCCATTCTTCGTGTTCACCTTCTGCCGCAGCTTTCAGATTTTCAGCCGTCGTACCAATTACACCAGCCGGATACGAAGCTGTGATTTCTACCTTACCACCTTCCAACCACTTGAACATACGTTTAGCATGTTCCTTTTCTTGCTCTGCAGTCTCTGTGAAAATAGCAGCAATCTGTTCATAACCTTCTTTTTTAGCCGTACTCGCAAAATAAGTGTAACGCATTCTTGCTTGCGACTCACCGGCAAACGAGACCAGAAGATTTTTTTCGGTTTGTGTTCCTTTCAATGATTTTTCCACAATTCTATCAATTTAAAGTTAATATTAGTACATAAATATTAGTTTGTCAGTCATTCTCCATTTCAAATAACCTCGCTTCTCATCTCTTTAGCGTATGATACCAGCCTTAGACTCACGAATAAAGGTTATGATATTATTAATTTCCGGTCCGGAAGGAATCTGTTGTTCAATACGATAAATAGCATCGTCAATGGAGGTATTTGCATGATATATAATACGATAGGCTTGAGCTATCTGCTTAATAACAGTTTCCGAGAAACCCTCGTGTTGAAGGACACGTGTATTGATGCTATAAAACGAGGCTGGCTCGTTAGCTATGATAACATAAGGAGGCACATCCTTTCTAAAACGGCATCCTCCTTGCACCACTGACCATTCTCCTACACGAATATGTCCGGTCATGATAACCGATGAAGAAAGAATTGCACAATCACCAACACATGAACGCCCTGCTATCTGTGTTCCATTTCCTATAATACATTTATTACCAATCGTGGCATCGTGAGAAATGCGTACAGCTTGCATGATAAAATTATTATTCCCAATTGTCGTCTCATGATCCGGAGCCGTGGCACGAATAATTACAGCATGCTCTCTGATTACATTATTATCGCCTATACGCACAATTGTGTTTTCATTCCTATGTCTGAAATCTTGAGGAGGTGTTCCAATAACTGCCCCTTGATAAAAAATATTGTTATTGCCAATACACGATCCTTTCATGATGCTCACGTATGGCATAATCGTACAATTATCACCGATCACCACATCTTTATCAATGTATGCAAACGGATGAACCGTTACATTCTTACCAATTTGTGCCGACGAATCGACATGTGCTAAAGGACTGATCATAATTTATGGTATTTAAAGTTAATGTTTCATTTCACATCGTAGTAATGTAGTATCACAAAACTACTAATAATTCTAATTATACACAAAAAAAATTGCATCTAACCAGCTATTAAGAAAAGAGTCCGTCATCAAAGGATAATCACTCCAATAGACGGACTCTATATAATTTCAAAACATAAGGCGAAAATCATTCACCGGTTCTTCCACCACCTAATGCCTGATATAAACTAATGACAGATTGCAAATAATCGTAACGGTCTTGCACTTGTGTCAACTGAGCACTTAGAAGCGACTGTTGAGCCGTGATAACATCCAGATATGTAGTCTGTCCAAGGTTCATCAATTCTTTCGTTGACTCTACGGCATCCTCCAAAGCCAGCACCTGCATGTCGCGCTGATGACTCTTCTCACCCACTGTTTGGTATGCATAGAGTGCATTGCTTACTTCTGCACCTGCATCGATCACAGTTTGTTGGAAAGTCAATTTAGCTTGTTCCTGCTGAGCTTTTGTAATTTTGTAGTTAGCTATCACCTGACCACGATTGAATATCGGCTGAGTCAACGAAGCAAGTGCATTGGCCATAATCCGTGCCGGATTAAGATTGCCCGTTGATCCATTAGTCCATCCGAAAGATCCAGTCAATGAGATCGAAGGATAGAAAGCAGAACGAGCTTGGTTTGTCAGATAAAAGGCATTGCGCAGGCTCATTTCTGCTGCCCGTACATCCGGACGATTAGAGAGCAATTGCAAAGGAACCCCGGCATTTACCTCATCAGGCATAGATTGTTCGGCCAATGTACCCCGATCAATATGCTGAGGCACCATACCTAATAAAGTCGACAACGTATTTTCTGTCTCACGGATAGTCTGCTTCATCTCTGCGATACTAGCAGCTACCGAATAACAACTTGCTTCTGTCTGTGAGATCGCAGCTTTATTGGTACGTCCAGCTTCCATCATATATTTCATCATCTCTAAAGTCTGGTTCCAAGAAGCATATGTTTCTTCACTGATTTCCAATTGGCGATCGAGCATCAACAATGTGTAATAGATATTAGCGATGTTGGCAATCACTTGCGTGCGCACTGCTTGTTCATAAGCCTGACTTTGCAACAATGCAGCCTTAGAAGCCCGAGAGGCATTGAGCAAATTTCCGAACAAATCAATTTCCCAACTTGCAGAAATCGGCAAATCATAAGTACGATATGAAGAAGAATGCTCTACCTTCGTAATGCCTCCTTGCGGAGAGAGTGTGAAAGATGGCAAGAACGACAAACGAGAAGTCATTAACGAAGCTTTTGCCTGTTCTACTTGCAACATAGCCGTTTGCAAATCCGTATTATTTGCTAACCCTTGCTCTATCAATGCTTGCAGTTTCGGATCACGAAACAATTCCCGCCACGACATATTTCCCATATTCGTCGTATCGCTTACCAACGTATCATTAATCGAAACCGTATCACGGTAGAGTCCATCGACTGTCAGATCACTCGGACGTTTATAAGAGTTATAAATGCCGCAACTGCTAAAAAGAGCAGTTGCGCACACCGTTAATAAAATTATCTGTTTCTTCATAATTACTCCTTGTTTGTAGAATATTGTTCAATATCCGGTTCAACTTCATTACCTTCCATGTCAGTCCATTCAATAGGTTTAAATTTCTCTTGCAACCATTGGAAAGCAACAAACAACGTCGGTACAATAAAGATTTGGCCAATCATCCCAATTAACATACCACCAACGGCAGAAGCTCCTAACGTACGGTTTCCATGAGCGCCTACACCGAAAGCAAACATCATTGGAAGCAAACCGATAATCATAGCAAACGAAGTCATCAAAATAGGACGCAAACGAGCAGAAGCTCCTAATAGGGCAGCCCACGAGATACTCATACCCTGCTTACGACGGTCGAGAGCAAACTCAACAATCAAGATTGCATTCTTAGCCAACAGACCCATTAACATAATCAAAGCAATCTGCATGTAAATATCATTAGACATGGTTCCCAATATCATTGTCAGAGCCGGGATACTACCCAATGCTGAGAATCCATTGACAAACAGGAAGCTACCTAACAAACCGCAAGGTATAGAAAGCAATACGGCCAACGGCAACAAATAACTTTCGTATTGGGCACTCAACAACAGATAAACGAAAACAAGACACAACAAGAAGATAAGCGCAGTCGTGTTTGTTGTCTGAGCTTCTTCACGTGCCATACCACCGAGCTCATAGTCAAAACCTGTCGGAAGATTCTGACTTGCAACTTCAGAGATCGCCTGAAGCGCTTGTCCGGAAGTATAACCTGCTGCCGGAGAAACCATCACCTGAATAGACGTATACAAGTTGAAACGGGTAATTACATCAGGACCATATACTCTTTTCATCGTAATAAACTGTGTAATCGGAGCCATTTCATCGCCAGAACCACGCACTTTGATACTGTTGAGAGACTCCATGTTTTTCGTTGCATTTGGCTCTGCCTGAATCATAACACGATACATCTTACCAAAGCTATTGAAGTTTGAAGCATAGATACCACCAAAATAGCCTTGCATCGTTGTTAAGATATCGTTCGGACTAATACCCGCTTTCTTACATGCAGCCACATCGATATCCATCTGGTATTGCGGAAAACTCGGGTTAAAGTTCGTAGAGGCAGAAGTAATCTCCGGACGTGCCTCCAAAGCATCCATATATGAATTAACAACCTCAAAGAAGTGATCCAAGCTACCACCCGTCTTATCCTGCATATTCAACTCAATATCAGTTGAAATGGAATATCCCGGAATCATCGGAGGAGCAAAGAACAACACTTGGGCATCTTTAAAGAGCTTTTGCGAACGCATGAACAATGTAGCGACCACAATATCGGAACTTTGCATCGTCGAACGTTCTTCCCAATCTTTCAACTTGATGATGATAGAACCATAAGAAGAACCTTGACCACTACCAATGAAACTAAAACCTGAGATTACTGTACGAGATTTTACAGCAGGCTCTGCTCCAATTAAGCTATCGATTCGATTTAAGATCTCTTGAGCACGTTCTTGAGAAGTACCGGGAGGCAATGTCACTGCACCCATAATCGTACCGGTATCTTCATTTGGTATCATACCTGTTGGAGTAATGTTCATAAATAATACTAACAAAGCTATGAAAACTGCCACCAGACTAAAAGTAAACACCCGCTTATGGACAAAGAATACAACCCCTTTACGATATTTTCCTAATAACGAATTATAGGATCTATTGAAAGAATTCTTAAACTTGTCAGTAGTCATTCCGGAGAAAGCAAAAATACTTATAAGAATAAACAGAATGCAAAGAACAGGATGATTCTCAAAACTAAACATACCAAAGATCATGCCCAAAACAGCAATCAAAGTGAAGAGAACGACAATCTTTGGATTCAGCCATTTGCCAATAGCATCCGTATAGCGGGCTACCATAATCTTACGAGATTCCTTATAGGCTGTACCCATACGTTCTTTCAAAGTCTCTTGAGAATCATGAGGTTTCAAGAACAAGGCACACAATGCCGGAGACAATGTCAAAGCGTTAATAGCTGAGAAACCAATAGCCAAAGCCATCGTAAGTCCAAACTGCTGATAGAATGTTCCGGCAGTTCCACCTATGAAACTTACAGGAATAAACACCGACATCATCACCAATGTAATAGATACGATAGCACTACCTAGTTCACTCATGGCATCGATAGAAGCTAAACGAGCAGACTTATATCCCTGATCCAATTTCGCATGGACACCTTCAACAACAACTATCGCATCGTCGACGACTATCGCAATAGCAAGCACCATAGCAGAGAGAGTCAACAAGTTCAAACTGAAGCCAATGATCTTCAAAGCAAAGAAAGTTGCGATCAGGGCTACAGGAATAGCAATTGCCGGAATCAAGGTAGAACGCATATCCTGCAAGAAGATATACACCACAATGAACACCAAGATAAAGGCTTCAATCAAGGTCTTAACAACTTCGTAGATAGAAGCGTACAAGAAATCGTTGGCACTCTGTGCAATATTGATACCTAAACCATCGGGAAGTTTATCCTCGTAATCAGCAAGTACTTGCTCTATTCTTTCTATGGTTTCGGTTGCATTCGTTCCGGCCATCTGATAAACGACGCAAGTTACAGCCTTATGACCATCTACCATATTACTGTAATTATAGTCCTGACGACCCAGTTCTATGTCGGCCACATCATCCAAGTAAAGGATTTCACCATCAGGAAGTGCTTTGATGACAATGTTTTCAAACTCGGTCGTGCTCGACAAACGTCCCTTGTAACGTATTGTATATTGGAACGACTGATTACCACGTTCACCAAACTGCCCCGGAGCAGCTTCAATATTCTGTTCTCCTAAAATTGTTGTGATGTCAGATGGCATCAACTGATATTGTGCCATGACGTCCGGTTTCAACCATATACGCATAGAGTAGTCTGCGCTCATTGCAGAAGCATCACCTACACCATTCACACGTTTGATTTCCGGAATAACGTTAATACTTGCGTAGTTCTCTATAAACTCAATATTATACTTATCCTCTTTATCATAAATAGAGAATACCATCAACATTGATGTCTGACGCTTCTGGGTCGTCACACCCACCTGTGTTACCTCAGACGGCAACAGACCTTGTGCCTGCGTCACACGGTTCTGAACGTTGACTTGTGCCATATCCGGATCTGTTCCCTGATTGAAATATATAGTAATACGCGCAGAACCATTGTTGGTAGCTGTTGACTGCATATACATCATGTTTTCCACACCATTGATTTGATCTTCCAAAGGAGCGATAACCGAATTCAACACAGTTTGTGCATTAGCACCCGTATAGGTAGTACTGACAGAAACAGTCGGTGGCGCAATATCCGGATATTGGGTAATAGGCAAAGTAGCCAAACCGATAAAACCCAAAATAACCAATATTACAGAGATTACTGTTGAGAGTACCGGACGATTAATAAATTTATCTAGTCTCATAAAATTGATAGAATTTTATTCTGCTTGTTTTTATATTAAATCCATGTCTATATCCAAATATTTAAAAAGCAGTCGAAATGTTACCATCTCTTTGGTCTTGCAAACCTTGTTGATATTTTGCTTCTTTTTGTGCTGCCGTAATAGGAACAATCTTACGTCCATCTGTCAATGTCTGTACACCTTCCACTACGATTTTATCACCATCGTTTAAGCCATTGGTTACAATATAATTCTTACCATCGTTCAGATAATATATCTGTATTTCCGTATGTTTTATAGTCGAATCTGCCTGAAGAACATAAACGAATTTCTTTTCCTGGATTTCCTGAGTAGCTGATTGCGGAATAACGATTACGTTTTCCAGAACAAATGGAAATATGATATTACCTGCACCGCCACTGCGGAGAATATGTTCTTTGTTCGGGAACAGCGCACGCATTCTCACCGAACCCGTTGTTTGGTCAATCACTCCACTTATGGCATCAATTTTTCCTTCCTGATCATATATTGTACCATCAGCCAGCTGTAATTTCACGGCAGGCAAGTTTTCTAACTGTTCCTTCATTGTTCCACCAGCTTTCGTCATTTCCAGCAACTGCTTTTCGGTCATTGAAAAATAGACATACATATTATCTATTTCTGATACCGTAGTCAAAGGATCTGATATTGAAGAGCTTACTAAGCTACCGACACGATAAGGAAATGTTCCGACAACGCCGTCGGACGGGCTGGTAACCGTACAAAAATCCAAATTCTGCTGAGCAGATACCAATGCAGCTTCAGCTTGAGCTAACGAAGCCTTAGCTGTAGCCAAATCATTCAATGCTGTCTGATAATCGTATTCGCTGACCACTTGTTTGTCATACAGCATTTTCATATTTTTCGTAGTCAGTTCCACTGTTTCCAAATTAGCTTTTGCAGATGCGACATTTGCCTTTGCCTGATTAACCGATGCCGCATACTGAGTAGGATCGATCTGGAATAATGCCTGTCCCTTACGAACAGTAGCGCCTTCATCGACGCATAATTTTACAATAAAGCCTGACACTTGCGGACGTACTTCAATATCCTGATAACCACTGATCGTAGCCGGATATTGCGTTGACTGATTACTTGATGTTAGTGAAAGCGCTTCTACAGTGAACTCATCATCGCCCATCCGTCCACTACTACCACTGCTACAAGCATTAAACAACGAAAGTGCTCCCATGCAAAGAACACCTGCACTTGAATAAGTGAGAACTTGTTTTAATTTCATATTCATTTACCTATTTAAATAACTAATTATTTGCTGCTTTATCCAAAACTTAAATACACAATTCAAGTTTTCAGTTTCGCAAAAGTAGAAATTCGTTTTATTATCTCCTAAATAATCATCCTAATATTTATCCAACCTTAACCAATATTCGAATCCTATTTGAGAATATTAATAGTAAAAATCCACAAAAAGGTTAAAATTACACACCGACAGATAAAAGACGTTGGAATCTCATACAGATTAAATCCTTATTCTACGCAATGACAGCGCACATTTTCCTCCGACTTTTCACATACAATTACACACAAAATCTACCTGATTCTTAATCAGATAGAAACAATCTTCCCTTTCTTGCCCGTACTATCCATATTCGTCACACCCGACAACTATCGGATTTTGTATTGCTGTTTATCAACAAGTAACTCTATCGTATAAGTTTTCTCCGGCTCAAAATTCGGATTATAGATAAGCAAAAAGTTCTCATCGACGGCAGCTTCCCAATCTTGTCCTTCTGCCAAACGAGGATTTATCAACCGCTTAGGAAAGAAATAACTAAAAGGCAACTTTCCTACATGCTGAGACGTAAAGTCAGAACCTTCCAAACGGTCAAGGCTGAAGTTTTTCCCGGTTTCTATAATAACATATCCCCTATCTCCCCGTATTTTGACTTTCACCTCATAATCATTCGGATTCTTCTGTTTTTTCAGACGCACATCCCATTTCGGATCACCGTAAAAGGCCACAACATCACGATCATGAAAGAGTCCGAAAGCATCTTGGGGTATGGATTTACCGACCATTTCTTGCACCTTCTTATATTCAGCTTCCAAATGATCTGCCCCCGATTGAGCCTCAACAAAAGGATATTGCCGTGTAACCAGTTCGGGCATCATCTTGCGTAACTGGAAAACCATGTCCTGCTGATTCAGATAAAAAGCCTCGGCTAACGTATAACGTCCGGGATTATTCATCCAATAACAAAGACCACCCCATCCGTTACGGCCATACCACGTCTCCACCGTATAGCCTATCAGCGTACGCACATGTGCACTGTGCATAAATGCCAATGCCATACAATCTCGACGCTTATCCAGATTTCCCATCAGACAATTGCCGATAGGCAGATAAATACGTCGCTTCCCACTTTCTACCAAATCTTGGGCACCAGTAGGGAAATCGGCATACAAATTTCCGTCTTTACAACGCAGATTTCCACCGGAATACGGCATCTCCAGATTATTCTCCGTAGCATGAGCAGCCGTAACCAACATGTCCGGATCGAACTTGGCATAGTAATCATAAAACGGTTGTAGCAGATTGAGACGTTTCACCGTAAAATCTACAGGCATCCGTCGGCCTTGCTGCCGCATTTTCTCGACCATCTCACGAAAGATTACATTATCAACACTATCGGTCACCATACTTTTAACCAATTCTTTTTGGCCGACCTCACGACTACCAATCTCTCCCGGATTACTGTCTGAAATAAAGGCAAAACGATCGAACCAGTCTCCGTTGCCAAACGAACTGACCGTGCTCAACGTACTCAGAATTTCCAACGGCTCTTTTGTTTCCGTTACCATCTTCATCGCATCATCTGCAGTATATCCGGTAATCACTCCACAAAGAAAATCCGCATAAATGTCTGAATCTACCTCACGACTCATCCGATTAAGGTCTACAATAAAATCACGATCGATAACCTCCGGTTTTTCCACCACAGCCACATAACGCGGATAGCAGTTTCGCAACTGTGGCAAAGCCTCACGAGGTGCGTTGTTGTAATATAACACCACCGAATTTTTGTGCTTCTTGTTTAAAGCATCGACCACATCACGCCACGCTAAATCATTTCCTACACGACGTGATGTCAGAATCACATATTCCGAACTGCCGGAAAATTTCTGCGCTTGCATATCGCCAGTTCCCCATGCAAGGCAAGTCACCAGTATTCCAATTAACCATCTTTTCATTGCTGTTCCTTTATTAAAATTCCATTGGCACAAACATAAAGAAATTCTGTGGAATATCCACCGAATTTCGGTAGTTTAATGCAACATCTGCATCACACGCTCAAAAAGGAGAAAATTACCATAAACAT
>CAZEPM010000067.1:0-10086 GCA_964514145.1 uncultured Bacteroides sp. | reverse complement strand
CACACATAAGACAATGCAGTATCAGTGACCTCACTGATACTGTGTTGTGTTTTTTTATTTAACGTATGACAACCGACCAAAAAATCAGACAATTACAACAGCAATTGGATAAAAATCCGTTTTTAGTGGAAAAGTGGAACAAACTAGCCGATTTGTATTTCAAGAATAATCAATCTGCTGAAACTATCGAAGCCGCAGACTTTTCTTTAGCCATCCAACCGGAAAACAATCCGGTATTACGCACAAAAGCGCTCCAACTCATCTTAACCAATGAGCCGGAAAACATACAAAAAGGGGAAACCTTATTAGAAGAATATTGCAGGCAATTCCCTGATGACACAAGCATACAATTCATTTTATCATTGACACTGATTTCCGTCGGACGATTGACGGAAGCTGCCAAACTTTCAGACCGTTTATTCCAAGATGATATCACGACCTTGGAGACATTAAAGCAGATATTCCGGACACATGATGTACGACCTATAATCTATCTTCCGATCATTCACAATTATCGTAATCTTAAACAATATGAAAAAGCACAGGTTGTAATTGAACAGCTTTTGACTATATGTCCACAAGACCCTTTCCTGTATTTGTCGTATGCAGGAATTCTGTTGGAACAAAAGCAAAAAACAGTTGCAGAAGAATGGATACAAAAAGCACAAATGTATGCCCGGAAAAGTAATCAGGAAGAGCTTTGCGCATTTGAACTTGGTTGTGAGTATTTCAACGCACAATTATATCAATATGCATACGATACTTTTCGCAGAGTAGACAAAGAAACATTATACCATCGTTCTATTCCGTATCTCGCCTGTTGTTGTTTAGAACTCAAGATGCGTGATGACTATTTCGTTTATCTTGAACAGATGAAGAATCACTCTCTTTTAGAAATCAAGTATGTATTCTCTAATCATATACCACAAAATCTTGACCGGAATGAGATTTATGACTTCTTACAAAAAATCTATGACCGATGTAATTCCTAGAAACTATTAAAAATACCACATTATACTCAACCATTTATAAACCAGTTAACATATTATGGAATCCGTAGCCTTTATCCAATGGTGTTTAACCCATCTCAATTATTGGACAATCACTTTATTAATGACTATTGAGAGTTCGTTTATTCCTTTTCCTTCTGAAATTGTTGTTACCCCTGCAGCATACAAAGCTGCAGAAGGAGACTTAAATATTGTATTCGTAGTAGTTTTTGCTACTATCGGAGCAAATTTAGGAGCTTTGATTAATTATTACCTGGCATACTTCGTCGGCCGTCCCATTGTTTATAAGTTTGCCGCCAGCCGTTTAGGACGTCTTTGTTTATTAGATGTCGAGAAAGTACAAAAAGCCGAGAAATTCTTCGATAAACACGGTGCAATCTCTACGTTTATAGGCCGGTTAATTCCGGGAATCCGTCAGTTAATATCAATTCCTGCAGGTTTGGCAAAAATGAAGTTAGCTCCATTTCTGCTCTACACCACACTCGGTGCGGGTCTTTGGAATATCATTTTGGCAACCATTGGATATTATTTCCACTCTTTTATGCCATTAGATAAATTAATGGAAAAGGTAACTGAATATAACGATATTTTCAAATATACGATATTCACTATTATTGTTCTTATCTTATGCTATTTTATATATCTATATTTTAGCCATAAAAAAACAAATAAGGTCTGATTAACATTTCTCAATTCAAAATCATCGCTTATGATTTATTCGTAACGCGATGATTTTCTCCATATAAGCATACGAACAGAAAATAAACAAACGGAACATAATAGCAGGCATAGCGCACAAGTTGAACAATCATCTCGTCCATGCCTATCCAACTAGCGAAATGAGTCTGATGAAAAATATCAAACAATTGGACAACGATAAATAAGTAGACAAAACAACCGGTCATTTTACCGGGCAATACTGCAAGACTTGCAAAGACATTGGTTAATGAGCGAAACTGTCCGGATGCCAAGCCGTATACAGTCCCCATCAGTACACATCCAAACATCAACAAAACAGGCCAACCAACCCAAAAAGAGGAACGGTCTAGCGTACCAGTCACACCTGACAAGATTGCTTCATTTGAAAACGTACACCACCCTACTATGATAATATAACATATTCCTAATAAACAAGATAAAAACAGGGCTTGGCGTTTTTTACGAAACAAATGCCCGTTACGATGCCGTCCTATTCTTATAATAGCCAGTAGCCAGCCAGAATCCAACAAATTGCTGATACCCATCAAAATTATAAAAAGTTCCAGCCCATTTGAGGCTTCCATGCGAAAAAACATTGTTTTCAGAAACCAACGTATGCTTTCTTGTGTCAGTAAACTCTCGACAGGCCAACCACAAATATTGCCGACCCATGACAACATTATAAAACACAGTGAAGCGATAACACAACCCCCTGTCAAAACATATAATATGTGGTCATTCTTCATCTGGTTCCAGTTTTTGAATATCAAGAATTCCTAATTCAAAAGCGCGCACAACCAAACGTATGGCATTAACCCCAACACGTTCGTCTGGCAAAAATAAACGATTAACCAAATCATTCTGTCGTTTTTCCAATGATTTCACTCCAAATGGCATACCTTTCAGATTGGTAATCATTTCTTTAGTATATCCCAAAGCCAAATGTCGCAAAAGCCGTTCGTCATATTCATCAATATCATAGTCAATAATTGATTGCATGCGACGAGTTTCATTCAACACAGATTGTCGAAAACGATTCACTATTTTTTCAAGAATTGGCTGATTAAAAACCCATTGTTTACCTTCCATCACACTTCTAACCTCTGTTTTAGTAAGCAATTCCCCCATTTTTAATACGATTCCAATCGCTCCTGCATCAAGCGCATCAACCCACAGTTTCTCATTCAAAACCTCACCCGTAAAGATTAATACCTTTACCGTAGGATATTGTTGACGTATCTTTCGACAAATATCTATACCGACCGTAGTAGATCCGCCAAGCCCAAGATCAAGTAAAACCATATCAGGTAAATTCTTAGCTATTAGCGGCCAAAATTCACGTTCGGTCATAGCAGTCCCTATAATCTCGGCATCAGGTATCTCAGTACGGAAGATTTCTTCTGTTCCTTTCAATTCTAACTTTACATCCTCTACAATAATTACTTTGTATTTTGTTTCCATACATTTTAAAACTTATATTATTTCTTACATGGAATAGTAAACCACAAAACGAATCCACCATCTGATAACATCTCAGCATTCATTCTACAGCCTCTCCGTCCGGTATATTCATCATGCTCACGCAAAATTTGTTTATAAATCAGATATTCACTACCCATCAACTTACCGTTTGTCGTAGAATACATACGTTTTAAATCCGGATTAAACAAATTATCCAGTTCCTCTTGCGAATAATGACGGCGAGTATCTTTAAGCTCAAATCGCATAAACTCTTTTTCAGATATAATATGCAATATCAACAATCCGTCCTTTTCGTATGAAATGGCTTCATTTATCAGATTTTCAAATAAATACTCTAGCAACACCTTATCTCCTATTACATGGCCGTCGCACAAATCGACTTGCAATTCTATCTGGCAAGCAGTCTTCTTTTTCACACGTCGCATGTATTTCTGTGCATAATCTGCCAGATCTTTTACTGCAATTGTCTGTCTGCGAAATGTTATGTCATCTAATTGTCTGGCAGCACACGAACTTAAGATTGTATATATACTCTTATAATAACTCATCAGTTCATTCATTGTTTTTACCAATTCACGTTCTTCAGGCATAGAGATTTCTTCTTGTAAATACATGATTATCTGCTTGATTTTATTCGGGTAATACAAGGTTTCATGTTTAATCGTAGACAGACAATTATCGAGTACCATGTTTTGGACATGCAACATATTCTCTTCGCGTCGTGCACGGAATTTATCATCTCCTACTGCCTCTAACGTGCGATAACTTTGGTTTATTTTCACAACACTATTTACAACCCATGTATTGACATAGCGTGTAACCAGTTCTATCAGTAACACTTCTTCCTGAGTAAAATTATCTTTTCCTTGTAAAAAGAAAACTCCCGGCTGGTTAGTCTCTTCGTTCCATGCGTCTTCGAGTGGAAGGCATAACACTCTCCCCTGATCTGAGCATACTTGGTGAGCTTCTGTTTGACAGCGTCTCACCGCACTATCCAACCCTTCATAAAGCGGTATCTGTGGATAATTATAAAATGTAATCTTTTTATCATTTTCCTGCCATATACCGACCCCCCATACTTGGAGTTCAACCAATTCATTCATAGCCTCAAACGCATGTTGTAAACCGGACGTCAGAATTTTTATTCGATCAGAATTATCCCTCGTCGATTCCATCGATGATTCAGACAGTTGTTTATTAATCTCTAAGACTTGCTCTAAATGAAAACGATATAAAGTGCGTCTTCGAAAATACAATACATAGTAACTGGAGAGAAACAATACAACGAAAAAGATACAAAGAACAATGCTAACTTTTTTATTAATCGACGAACGTTCTATATCTCTACAATAAGGCTCCAGCGAACTATCGTAACTCAACAGTTTATAGAGCGAGGTATAAATTGCATTATTATATTTATATGCTTCCCATTGCTTGAGTGCCAAATAAGCCACCGCAACCTCATTTCTTAGGTCAAGTACGACATGGTAATCGGTATTGATATTCTCTCTCCACCATATCAGCTCTGCGATATCAACAGTCTCGTCATCCACTAGTTTCATCAATGGTAAATGTTGTATCTGCAAATAATCTGTGACATGACTATTTAAATAATACAATGCTGAATCTGCATACAATAACGCTTGTTGATGCTCACGATAGACGTTGCAGTAATAAACGGAATCAGCAAGACGAGAGGCTTGTTCCAATGCTTCATCATAATAAAAGGTCTCATCTGTCACCTCCACCTGCTCAGTAACATCATTTTTCTGACAAGAAACCAAACCCATAAGGACAATCAGTCCACTAATCATCTGCAACAAAGTCCTGCGCAAGGTTCCTTTAGGAAGTCTAAAATAGAAACGGCTTCCTTTGCCTAACTGACTTTGTATGCCAAAGAGACAGACATTGAATAAATCACTTGTCTTACGATATTTTTCAATAATGCCTTTACAATTCATCAACCCAAATCCGCTCCCTTTTTCTTGTTTCAGTGCTTTGTCTGTTTCGTCACCTTGCAAGCCTATTTTCTCTGAATCATAGACCTTATCTTCCAGAATATGCGCAACATCGTCCGATGAAAGTCCACGTCCTGTGTCGGTAACAGAAATCTCAACATAAGTATCTTCTTCACACGCTTTTATCTCCACTCGTCCTCCCGATGAAGTATATTTGCGAGCATTTTCAGCTAAGGTATTAATCATAAAAAGAGTCAATGCTTTGTCGGCTTTTACCACCGCTTTTGTCGGAATGATAACAAAATCTAACCCTTTATTCTCAAATGTTCTCCGTCCCTTACTCAAAATGGCAAATAACTCTTCAAGCTCAAAATTCTGAATATTCAAACTTAATTCCCCTTGTCGCACTTTTATCCATAAAGATAAGATATCATTGTATTCATTAATGCGAGTGACCAATTCTTCAATATACTGATATTTCGCCTTTCGCAATTCGAGGTATTTGTCGTCATATATGGAAACTAATTTATGAAGTTCATTAATGATTCTATCCATATAAGGAGCAATACCAAGAACAATGGAAAAACAAGCCTTTTTAACGATATTCTGACGCTTATTCTCTGCGATATGTTGTTCTAAAATATATTTTTCCTTCTCGATACAAAGACGTTTTTCATCTAAGCTTTGGAAGTAGCGTGCATTTTCTATTGTCCAATCCAAATATGGTTGAATAACCTCTAGTAATATGGCTTCATCTTTAGAATAGACTTTATTCTTCACCGGTTTTTCACCGGAACGAATAGTAGCCAGAAATTCGGCAGTTATTTGATTTTTGTCTAGAATACTATCAGACAATTTATTAGGTAACAGATGACACCATTCTAATGCTCTTTTCAGTTTCTGAATCTGAACCGTATTATTCTTACGCCAACAAGAATTTAAGGCAGCAAACAAAACTGTGAGAATCAACAGCATAGTAATAGTTACCGCTAAGAATTGGTTTAATTGCATCTGCTCATGCTGCAATGTTTCGTAACGACTTTCCAGTTCCTTATCTTGCCTTGTGATATCCAGAATATCCAAATAAATATTCCGATTATAATCAGATTCCGATTTCATACCTAAACCTGAATAAGCCATACTTAACTGTTCGCGTATCCCCGCAATCCACTCAGGAACGGTTTGCACGTTCGCACTACTCATCCATTGAAGTTCCAAATTTGTAGTGTCATTCAACACATATGTCTGCAAACGATGCTCTGGGTCATGACAAGTATAATATAACGCATGATGATGGTTGACACAGTCGAGTGCTCTCTGTAATGAATCGATAGCTTCCTCATAATGTGTTCGTGCAATTAAACAAGAGCCAATCGTGCAATAAGAAGCGACTGTCTGATAAATATCACCATATTGACGGAAATATGCCAGTGCACGACGGGCTAATTGCATTGGCAATAAGGAATCAGGAAGATTATCCACATTGATTACCTTCAACATCTGAGCCCGTTCTTCATAAAGAATCTTACGCTTCTCAGGATGAATCAATATTTCAGCAATTGCTTGTAAACAACTGTATTTAAAATAAATATGATATTGTGATTCACCAAAACATCTGCTTAAACAGTCGAATTCTTGAAGCGTTATATCACGAAGTTCATTTCCTCTGCACATTCCACCCGAACCTTTGATGTAATAATAATAGAGTGTCTGAACCGTATCCGCGACCAAATCCGTTTCCATAGCCTGCACTGCATCCATTTCTTCTAGGGCTTGCGGAAATTGTTGAAGATAATTAAAATAAATTCCGGACACGATATGATATTCTGATTTTGCATATAGATACCGTTCACGTTCTGACTTATTAAGTGTCTGAAATTCTTCACTGACACGCCGTATTCTCTTTAATGCCTGTTGACGATAGGTATAAAAAGACTTATTGTCCGACGTACACTGGCATATTTTCATCATTCCGACATCTGCAACCAATCGTTCCAGTTCATTATTGCAACACTCATATACCAACATTAGATACTTACGGGAAGAATCAAAATCCATCTTCATGAAATAATAGAATGCCAGATTATTACAGGCAACCGCAGCTGCCAAAGTTTCTTCACCGGCTTGTTCTAATGCTTGTCTGGCATAATATTCGCATTGTTCCAGATTTTTATATCGCGATTGATAAGATAACAGATTCAAAGAGTCTGCAACCGTTGTATCATATCCATGAGCTACATAGCTACATGCCTGCCCGCTCATAAATAAAAATCCGAGTAGCAAACACATACAGATAAGATACAACAGCTTTTTCATTTTTTGAGAATATTTCTTTATAACCAATCGACTTTCAGAAAACGTACTTGTGTCGCACTGTCCCCTGTCGAGCCCGTATGCTGGATCATTACACCACCCGATTGATTGTATCCGGAGGGGAGCAAAATATCTAAATCGACTTCTTCTTTCACACCTGACCGTTTATCAAATTGATCAGGAGCAGAGGTCTCTGCATGAGCCCGCAGTCGGCCATTTTCAGTCCAGAGATGAATCATACAGGTAGTTCGGTAACAAGAAGAGACAACAGCACTTGTCAAAGGCTCAACATGACCATTCTCATAACGCACCAGCATGAAAGATACAGCCTTGTCATGTATAGCCGTTCGGACAATCCGTAACGCATAGCCGGTCAGATGCTGCGTATCCATGTGAATACCGATGTCCATATATTGTCCGGTAGCACTTCCAAAGCCTTGTCCGGCAGTTTTTGCCGGGTCAACAACTAAGCTCAATGACATATTTTTTATACTATCTGTCACCGGAGTATACAACAAACGGGCACCCCTTTTCCCCTGAAGTAATCCTTCGTGCAAAGACGCCCCATTCGTTCCGCGAGCATAAATCCATGCACCATCGGCTATAGGTTCCCACTGATATTCTTGTGTGTCTAACGGTTTATAAGCATCCACCGTCCAAAAACCGGGTATAATCTGTTTTTGCACATCTGTAGGAAAATGACTAAAATCAGTCTCTATGGCTTCCCGACCAACAATATCTTCCGAGGTTATAACGCGTGTGGTTGTTATGCTCACAGACTCTCCGGTCAGCGACCGAATGTGTTTTGGCTCAACCTTTGCCATTATATACCAACCTATATCACCCACCGTCAATAAATATTCTCTTAGCGGTTCACTTTGGCGAGATACAGCTATCGGAATGGGGGAACTACCGGATGCATCTGCACAACGATACCACGTAACAACAGACTCATCACGTCTCGCTCCAATGTCAATAGTATAGTCGACCACGACCTTTCCTTTACCTATTTCTATTTCCGGGAACTCTATGAAATGGGGTGAAGGTAAAGTTTTTGGTTTCACAAGTACAACCGAAGCAGCTTGCAAACCCGATGCGGCATGTGCCTCTACCACGACCTTACGCAAGCTATCTCCATCAATAACAGGAACAACCCTGCAAGAACGTCCATCGGCTGAAGGATATAATTTGACTATGGAATCTTGCTCATCCTGAACAGCCCACGTCAGCGAGTCTACCACAGCCGGATAGTCTCCAAACCGGCGCCAGTCAGCATGCAAAACAGCCTCACTCACCTCACGTTCGATTTCCACCTGATTGGGCGACACGGTCAACAAAATCGGAAGTTTCATATAATCAGATGATCGTGACCGTAATTCCACATCCTGACATTGTCCCAAAGGATCCCACGCATCATCACCGGATACTAAATTATAAATATTATATATCTTAGGTGATTCTGACAGAATATAAGCATTAAGCACAGACTTTCCTTGCATATCGACCGTTGTTTCCGGCTTGCGGGAGGAGATCAAACAGGAACGTCCATTCAAAGTGACATTATGTTGATAACAACGTACATTGTCTGCTGGAGATTGTGACCAAGACAAATACAGACTGTCATCACTACAGCTGAAATCCGTATCTATCAACGTTACGGGAGCGTTATTTGCTTTTGTAAGATACTGCTGACCTTGTGTGAGACAGTTTATGCGACAGCCCAAAAACACAGCGCCGGTAGTTGAAGTTGAATAAAATGGTTTCGAACTGAAGAAGGTGAAATCACAATCCACATAGACACCGGTTCCGCACAAGGCATCATCCGTACATTCAAAATAACATTTCCGAAACAACGTCCTTCGAGCACCAGTAAAGGGACATAAATTCAGCCGACTGATGAAACGGCAATTATCCAAGAAATAACGGTCACCCTGACAATGAACCAGCTGTGCCTGTACAATAGCATCCATGCGTTTCAATCGATTAAGCGTAGTGTCGCGCGGATAGATCAAATCAACATTACAATAATTCCCAAATGTGACAGACGATACCGACACGTCGTCTCCGATGAGATGCAACATCGTAAAATTACCATCAGCTCCTTGCGTCTGTCCACGGTTACAGGCCAGCACAACATCTTCCGGACTTCCCGTAATACCTATGATACGCAAGTAATGACACTTCATGCTCAACCCATACGGCGTCGTCCCATGCAAAGGCCGGCGAATCTCAGGATCATCCGGATTATCAACCCAATAAACACCGGGAGCCATATAGATACTCATAGGCTTTTCTGCACATCCATCTTTCACATGAGCAGCCGCTTCATTGAAAGACTTAAAAACATACGGACTCGAAATATCTTCATCACTGATCGCAGAATCCACATAAAAATTAGATTCATCCAATATGACACATTGTCCATCATATCGCAACGTATCACCGCGCAAAGAAGTAAAGGTCTCGGCTTTCGCTACAACATAGCCCAGATGACAACACAAACAAATAAGTAAACGATATTTCATTCCAGACATGGCGTATAAATTTTAAGATTAAGATATAGACAAAGATAGGCAAAGTCGCCAGATTTCAGATGGATTTAGGAAAAACAATATAAATATTTT
>CAZEPM010000066.1:0-10325 GCA_964514145.1 uncultured Bacteroides sp. | reverse complement strand
AAAAAAGAGACCGCCACAAAATCACTTTTGGGCGGTCTCTATCATATTCAATACTCTCCGAGGATGCAAGTCAACAGCTGCCCTAAATAACGGACACGCTGTCTGACAGATAAGAAGGAATTATATTGTGTATTTATTCTTCGGAATGAGTGGTCATATTTACGCCGGACTGGACATTCGCCCCTGATGCACTTCCTATCCATTTGGCAGGATTACCTTTATTGGTATTACAACCATATACGACACCGGGAGTTTGAGAGGTTAAATCCAAAAATCCAACAAGTCCACCGCAAGCACCACTCGCCTGTACATTGGCTTGAGATTGTTGTATTGACGTATGTATTTCCGAACTCGCGTTCAGCATACCTACCAATCCGCCGCCATATGCTTTTTCTTCATCACTTTCATTAAGCGATATCACCAAACCCATATTAGCATTATTGGCCAAATAACAATGCGTAGCAGAACCAATAACGCCACCACTTGCCGCTATTTTATCTGACCGATTAGCAGTAGCTTGTACATTTGCATAATTAGAGCTGCCACAAAGTTTTGAAGAACAAAGAGCACTATTTCCGACAATACCGCCAGCAGAAACTAATGTAGAAAATCCTGTTGATGTTATATCTCCATAATTTCTACAATTTTCCAATATAGATGTCGGAGTATCTTTTATCTCTTGACCAGCCATATATCCGCAAACTCCACCAACACACACATATCCACCACTAACATCAACCGACTGATAATTAATACATTCTAAGACTTTACTATCAATCATTAGACCTACTACTCCACCCACATATGTATTAGCTGCATTATCTTCATTTTCGTGATTACCAACAATCCGTCCTCTATTTTGAGAGTTACTTACAGTACCTAAATTAGAACCTACAAGTCCTCCCACATACATATAAGTTGTTTTGCTTTCTCCATTCACTTCTACAGATAAATGCACATAATTATTGCAGTATTCCACTTTACCCATATTATAAGCCACAATGCCAGCTGCATAAGTTCGTTCCTGAGTTCTTTTTATCTGCATATCTCCCATAGTTGTCAGATTTCTAATCGTACCAGAATTAACACCAAAAAGAGCGATATAGCTTGTTGTGTCTTCCGGATCAATATTAATGCCACTGATTGTATGCCCTTGCGCATCAAATTCTCCACAAAATGCATGAGACATATCGGCGCCAATTGCAGGAAAAGAATACCCATTCAGATTCATATCACGAGTCAACATTATTTTTTTTTCTTCGAAAGTATTCCCCGCCGACACTAATTGAGATAAGCCGCAAAGCTCAGCCGGCGTAGATAATTCAAACGTTTCTACATTTTCATTATACCATTGAATATCAGACTGAGAACCATCCCAAGAAACCGGATATTGGGTAGCATCCTCATCTAACGCACCTTCTTGATCCTCCCAAGGAACAATCTCAGCAGATAAATCCACAGAATTTCCATACTTATCCAATGTTACACTATAACTATAATGATAACCTTTCTCCCATTTTGATGGAGAAGCTATTCGAAAAACGTAGGTCTGCGAGGTTGTCACTACACTGACTTCTTTACCTTCACAATCGTCAGGATAAACTAAAATTTGTGCTAATTCTCCATTAACATACGCATGTAAACGATCACGAGACGCTTCTTCAATAGAAAACTCACCGGTCAACAAATTAAAAGAACTAAGTATCGGAAGATCGTCGATATATACAACCAAATTCTCTAATTCTTCCTCTGTAACATCATCCCCACCATTGATTTGAAATGTTAATTTACTCAATTGATGACTGAATAAAAGAGATAAGGGATCTTCCGTAGCGGATATATCTTTCAAGTTATTACTATATAATAAATCTAATGAAGAAGGTGCTTGTTGACGACTGATATCCCACGAAAGAGATAAATCAGAAACAGTAGCATACGGATAGTACGCAATAAAATCAACACTATATTCCGTTGGATAATAAAGGCGATCATTGTCCGTGGCAGGAACAAACGTATCAGACGAATTGTCATTTGTATACTTTTGCCCATCTTGACTACTTAATAGTGTAGACATTGAAGGAGATTCGCTATGTTTATACATAAAAACTCCAATAGCATCACCATCTTCCCACATGTCGTCAATAACACGACTGTAAATTTTATTATTAGCAAAAGATACCTCAACGACTGATTCAGAGAAAATACCATCTTCTACAACTGTCGCCTGCTGACAACTACAAACTAAATTTACAAAACAAAACAAGACACCAAAACTGATATAATCAACTTTCATAAGCCCTCTATTTTTAATAGCATGTTTATAATTAATTTTATTTGATGAGGGCTAATTTATATCGTTTCCGCTTATTTGATTACAACAAAATGGTTAATATTTGCTAACAATAAAAGAATACTATATTATGCATATAGTATTACTCACTAAAAAACACGTTGCGATATCATTGATTTTGTTAGAATTAGACACAAAATTATTTACAAACGCACGCTTAATAGTATTGGTCTATAACATATTTAAAATCAGAGAGAGGTATATGTCGAACAACGGTTGATGCGTCAGCTGCCTGATACCGTTTCAAGAGTTTATACAGTTTTTTCTGTAATTTCGACTTCTTTTTGGAGAAATAGGTTACACTTGTATGATTCTGATTTGGCACTAATGTCTGCAAATAATTTTTCAACTGAGTACTATATCCTTCCCTATTTGGCAAAAAGCCTTCACGAGTTAAGCGCACGCCTTCCATTTGCTGAATTTCCGTAAAATAAACTACGGAATCACCAAAGCAAAAAGAAGCTCCCATAACATATATTGATTCATCTCCACGATGAGATGCGTGAACAGTCGTTACAGTTAACACTAGAAATAGAGTACATAAAACTTTCAATATCTTCATAATCATGTTTTCTTAGTTAATTGCAAAAGTAATAAATCTCATCACAATGTCAATACGAATTAAGAAAATACAACGCATTAGATCTTATTTATATCCAAAACAAAGGTGAATATCTTCACCAGATATCCACCTTTATTCCACTTATATATTTATTATTATTAATCGTTCTGACTCAAGTCTATTGCATAATTTCCTCGCTTGCCAGAAGGGAATACACCACTCAAGAACAATACCTGATCCGGAGACTGAGCAGCATCACGCATTACATTTTCCAAATCCTCTACCGTCCTCATTGTTTCGCCATTCGCTCTCAGGATGATAAATCCTTTACGAACACCTGCTTCAGACATTTTTCCACTTGTTACACCGGTTACCTCCAGACCATAATTTAAATTTAATTGTTTCTTCAGATTTTGAGGAAGTTCCCTGAATGCAGCTCCTAATATTTCCATTCCAACGTTTTTCACCACTTTGGTATTTCCTTGAGAATTACGCAACTGAACTTCAACCTTATGCGATTTCTTATCACGCATGAAAGTCACTTTAATTTTATCTCCCGGATGATGTTTGGCAATTGCTTCCTGAAGTTCTGCCATATTTTTCACCTTCTTATCATCGATCTCGGTAATCACGTCTTTCACACGTATACCTGCACTTGCTGCAGCACCATCTTCCAGAACTTCAGCTACATAAACGCCTTCAACTACACCAAAATCTTCACTTTTCAGAGACGAATCGGTCAAATCACGTCCACCAATTCCCAATAAAGCACGCTGCACAACACCATACTGTTTGATATCAGCAACAACCTTTGTCACAATAGATGTAGGAATTGCAAAACCATATCCGGCATAGGTACCTGTTGGAGAAGTCAACACAGAGTTAATTCCTACCAGTTCTCCACGAGCATTTACCAGAGCACCACCGCTATTACCTTCGTTTATGGCAGCATCGGTCTGAATAAACGATTCTATTCCACCGCTATAGACGCCAAGTGTACGAGCTTTGGCACTCACAATACCGGCTGTTACTGTAGAAGCCAAATTAAACGGATTACCAATCGCCAATACCCATTCACCTACTTTCAGAGCATCCGAATCGCCGATAGGTATTGTCGGAAAATCATCTCCTTCGATTTTAATCAAAGCCAAATCCGTATCAGGATCAGTACCTATCAACCGGCCTTTAAACTCACGGTTGTCGTTCAGCGTTACCGCTATCTCATCTGCTTTATCGATTACATGGTTATTCGTAACGATATATCCATCTTTGCTAATAATTACTCCCGAACCGATGCCCACACGCGGTTGTGTCCGCACGCGCTGTTGCCGTCCGGAACCATTTCCAAAAAAGAAATCAAAAATATCCCCCGGAGTTTGAATGACTTGCTCACGTCCGTTTTGGGTTGATTTTATATGCACTACAGCATGCAGTGACATTTCTGCAGCTTGAGTCAAATCAATCGGGTGAGAGCCGGACTGACTCAAAGAAGCCAATTTCATTGCAGGGTTTTGAGGAAACAACTCAGAAAACGAAGGATTTGACTGATGCTTACGCATCAACGAATAAGTTGTCACGCCTGCTACAGCTGAACTAATCAGTATAATAGCCAATATTCCAAAGACCTTCTTAATTATTTTTTTCATAAGCAACTATATTTAAAATGTTAATTTTATATTCATATTTAACTTTGACGATGTTAAAGTAATAACAAACAATCACAGTTAGAATCTTTTCTCTCATATTTTGCATTCTTTTAACAGAGAACATATATGCTTAACAGCCATTAAGTTGAGTAAGCTAGAAATTTACAGTCATTACATACTTCCGTTTCATTAATCGCAAACCATTTTTTTCATTCTTTTTCCTCATCGGCTAATATTTTTTATACCTTTGCAAGGAGAAAGACAGATAACCGGTTTGTCGCCAATGTTTTATCATAAGGAGGAAAGTCCGGGCAGTATAGAGCATTCCACTTTCTAACGGAAAGCTATCCGCGAGGGTAGAGCTATGCAGAAGAAAAAAACCGCCTGTTATCGCAAGATAAACAGGTAAGGGTGAGAAGGTGAGGTAAAAGCTTACCAGTCATGTGGTGACACATGAGCTGTGCATCTTGGAAACTGTAAGATCATGTAAACCGGCGTTACGAGGGCTGCTCGTCCCAGTCGGAGGGTAGATCGCTAAAGCCTTTTGGCAACAACAGGCGTAGATAAATGACAAACGCTTTATTTTTTAAAGAGACAGAACCCGGCTTATAGATTATCTGTCTTTCTTTTGTATTAATCAATATTTATATGAGTTCCCGATTAAATACTAGAATCCGCTTATTAAAAAGGTTTCTCACCATAGAAATTTGGCGTGTGACAGAAAAAGAAGTTAGTCGCGTACAATATATAACATATAACATCATTAAAATCATACTTCTGTCCATCCAACGATTTATTGCAGACCGAATTATAAATAAAGCCGCCGCATTAACCTACAGCACACTGCTTTCAATTATCCCCATACTTGCCATTCTGTTTGCGATTACACGCGGATTTGGTTTCTCCAACATTATGGAGGCTCAAATCCGAAACACATTTGAAGGACAAAATATTGCAGCGGAAACCATCTTACAATTAGTTAATTCTTACTTGGAACATGCTCAAACTCAAAGCGGGATTTTCATAGGAATTGGATTAATTGTCTTACTCTGGGCTATAATTAATCTAACCGGTAATATTGAACGTACTTTCAACCAAATCTGGCAAGTCAAAAAACGACGAAGCGCATTCCGCATTTTCACGGACTACTTTTCTATTTTTCTAATTTTGCCAATAGTCGTCGTTATCTCCGGCGGTCTTTCTATTTTCATGACGACCGTCTTAAAAGATCTTGAAGGCTATCTTATTTTATCATCATTTGCCAAGTTCCTTGTGCGGACAGTGCCGTATGTTTTTACCAGTCTCATGTTTACAGGCCTGTATATTTTCATGCCTAACACCAAAGTATTTTTCCGCAATGCCATATTACCCGGCTTTGTTTCCGGAACAGCTTTTCAGATACTGCAATATTTTTACATCAACAGTCAAATCTGGATATCGAATTACAATGCGATTTATGGAAGTTTTGCCGCACTCCCCATGTTCTTGTTATGGACTCAGATTTCATGGAGTATTTGTTTATTCGGAGCCGAACTAAGCTACTGCAGCCAGAATTTCCAAAACTACAACTTTGCCCACGAAACACGCAACATCAGCCGGCGATATCACGATTTTCTATGCATTCTAATCATGTCGCTCATTTGCAAAAAATTTGCCAATGGCGGACGACCGTACACCGCCGAAAGCCTCTCTCAACAGCATAACATTCCGATACAGATGACAAAAAAGATTTTATATGAACTGGTCGACATCCATCTCATATACGAATGTTCTACCGACAACGACGGGAAAAGCGATCTCCCGTTCTTCTTGCCAACAGAAGATACGAGCCGGATCAATGTGGCTACTCTTCTTCATAAATTAGACACTGTCGGATCTGAGAACTTTAAGATTGACAAAGAAGAGCAATATGGCTTACAATGGGAAACGCTAGAAAAAGCCCGTCAGGAATATTATAAAAACGTTAGCCACATTCTGCTAAAAGATTTGTAAGTTCTCCGAAAACGCTTATCCATTGTATAATAGCCTTTAACGCTCAATCACACTTATGAATACATACGAACACGTAGTTCTTTGATACGTTCATCCGTGATGTAATCATCATAATTCATCATCTTATCTATAATCCCCTTAGGAGTCAATTCTATAACGCGGTTAGCCACCGTCGAAATAAATTCATGGTCGTGTGAAGCAAACAGAATATTTCCTTTATATATTTTCAAATTATTGTTGAATGCCTGAATCGATTCCAAATCCAGATGATTAGTAGGCGTATCAAGAATCAAGCAATTCGCATTCTTAAGCTGCATGCGCGCAATCATACAACGCATCTTTTCGCCACCCGATAATACGCTCACTTTCTTCAAAACCTCTTCACCCGAAAACAACATACGCCCCAAGAAGCTTTTCATGTAGACTTCATTTCCTTCTCCAAACTGGCTGAGCCATTCCACTAGATTCAGACCACTGTCATTGAAATAAGAGGAATTATCCAGCGGCAAGTAGGCCGTCGTAATGGTAACACCCCAATTATAGCGTCCGCCATCGGCTTTACGATTGTCATTGATAATCTCGAAAAAAGCAGTCATGGCACGAGGATCCCGGCTTAAAAAGACTATCTTATCACCCTTTTCCACCGTAAAGTTCACATCACTAAACAACACCGTCCCATCATCTGTCACAGCCCGCAAACCAGACACTTCGAGAATTTGATTCCCCGGTTCGCGTTCCGGCGTAAAAATAATTCCGGGATATTTACGCGACGAAGGACGAATTTCTTCTATATTCAGTTTCTCAAGCATCTTCTTACGGCTTGTTGTCTGCTTGCTTTTCGACACATTGGCTGAAAAACGACGAATAAACTCTTCCAGTTCCTTTTTCTTCTCCTCTGCCTTCGCACGTTGGTTTTGTTGTTGCCGCAAAGCCAATTGACTACTTTCATACCAGAAACTATAATTTCCGGCAAACATAGTTACTTTACCATAATCAATATCTACCGTGTGCGTACAAACCGCATCCAGAAAATGACGGTCGTGGCTCACGACCAATACCGTATGCTCAAAATTTCCTAAATATTCTTCCAACCACATTACGGTATCCATATCAAGGTCATTGGTAGGTTCATCAAGCAGCAAATTATCGGGATTGCCAAACAAGGCTTGAGCTAACAGCACCCTCACTTTCTCCTTACCACTAAGCTCGCCCATCAGCATAGCATGCTTATCTTCCGAAATACCCAGTCCACTCAACAAGGCTGCCGCATTGCTTTCAGCGTTCCAACCATCCAGTTCGGCAAATTTTTCTTCGAGTTCTGAAGCTTTCATTCCGTCTTCATCCGTAAAATCCGTTTTTGCATACAACGCCTCGCGCTGCTGCATGATATCCCATAAAACAGAATATCCCATGAGTACCGTGTTTAGCACAGTAAACTGATCCCATTTAAAATGATCCTGAGACAACACAGACAAGCGTTCACCCGGACCCAACGTAACCGAACCTCTTGTCGGATCCAAGTCGCCAGAAATGGCACGCAAGAAAGTCGACTTGCCTGCTCCGTTGGCACCAATAATACCATAGATATTTCCATGCGTGAATTTCAGATTCACATCATTATATAAAACCCTTTTACCAAACTGAATAGCTAAATCCGATACCGTTATCATATTTCTAATACCTAATTATATATTATACCATTCTACTACCTGAAAAACGGATTGCAAAGGTATATAAAAAATCATTGTCATTCTGACAGACAAACTGTAAAAATATCTACCTTTGCAAAGATTTTGCCCGACAACCAGCTCTTGGCAAAGATTTTGCTGTAAGCTAAAGTGTAAACAAATGCGACATAAAAACAAAAACAACCATAACACATAGACTCAACGAACATGAATTCAACAAAAAACGAAAACATGGAAATGGAAGAAGAGAAAGCTGCGAATAGCGAGCCGGTTAATGAAGAACAAAGTGCCGAACAAACGATAAATGAAGAAACAGCAGAAGCACTTTCGGACGAAAAAAAGCTACAACAAGAATTAGAAGAAACTCAAGCAAAGATAGCTGAGATGCAAGATAAATACCTGCGTTTATCTGCCGAATTCGACAATTATCGCAAACGCACCCTCAAAGAAAAAGCAGAAATCATCAAAAACGGAGGAGAAAAAACCATTACAGCTATCCTGCCCATCCTCGACGATATGGAGCGGGCGTTAGCCAATATGGAAAATTCGGATGACATACAAACCCTCAAAGAAGGAGTAAAACTCATCAACACCAAATTCCATAAAGTGCTGTCCCAAGAAGGATTAAGCAAAATCCAGCCCGAAGAAGGAGCCGATTTCAATACGGACTATCACGAAGCAATCGCCATGGTGCCGGCACCCTCTGAAGACCTAAAAGGCAAAATCCTCGACTGCGTACAAGCTGGTTATCTGTTAAACGATAAAGTCATCCGTCACGCTAAAGTAGCAGTAGCACAATAATCACATAAATCCGCATCCCAAATGGCAAAAAGAGATTATTATGAAGTGTTAGGCGTAAACAAAAACGCCAGTGCTGAAGAAATCAAAAAGGCTTATCGTAAAAAAGCAATACAATACCACCCCGATAAAAACCCGGGCAACAAAGAAGCTGAAGAAAAATTTAAAGAAGCAGCCGAAGCCTATGACGTATTAAGCAATCCGGACAAGCGCGCTCGCTACGACCAGTTCGGACATGAAGGTGTAAATGGTAGCGGATTCGGCGGATTTGGTGGCGGACAAGGCATGTCAATGGATGATATCTTTTCCATGTTCGGCGACATTTTCGGCGGACGAAGTGGTTTTGGGGGATTCGGTGGTTTCGGAAGCAGTGCAAGCACAAGCGGACAATCCAGATACAGAGGCTCGGACTTACGCGTAAAAGTCAAACTCAACCTGAAAGAAATAGCAAACGGAACAACCAAAAAATTCAAACTGAAAAAATACGTACCTTGCTCACACTGTCACGGTTCAGGAGCTGAAAACAGCAACGACATCGAAACATGTTCCGTCTGTCACGGAAGTGGATATGTTTCACGTACACAACAAAGCATCTTCGGCATGATGCGCACACAAAGCGTATGCCCACAATGCGGAGGAGAAGGAAAAGTTATCAAGAACAAATGTAAAGAATGTGCCGGCGAAGGCATTACTTACGGTGAAGAAGTCGTAGAAGTGAAAATCCCGGCCGGAATAGCCGAAGGCATGCAACTGTCGATGAACGGAAAAGGCAATGCCGGCAAACACAATGGCATCAACGGAGACCTCCTTATCCAAATCGAAGAAGAACCTCATCCTGAACTAATCCGAGACGAAAACGACCTGATCTACAACCTCCTGTTAAGTATCCCATCGGCTGCGCTAGGCAGTTCTGTAGAAGTCCCCACTGTCGACGGAAAAGCCAAAGTAAAAATCGAACCGGGCACCCAACCGGGCAAAGTACTCCGATTAAGAGGAAAAGGTCTGCCCAGCGTCAATGGTTATGGCACCGGAGACTTGCTGATTAATGTTAGCGTATACATTCCCGAAAGCCTGACAAAAGAAGAAAAAGCGGCTCTTGAAAAGATGGAAGCATCTGACAATTTCAAGCCGGGCAATAATATCAAAGAAAAAATTTTCCGTAAGTTCCGGAACTTTTTTGACTAATCACCCATTCGTACATAGATTAATCAAACTGTGTCAGCGAGATTTCAAAACGATATTGCCGGCAGCGAGCATACTTTTGTGGAAAGAGACAAGAAAGGGCGCCC
>CAZEPM010000065.1:0-10330 GCA_964514145.1 uncultured Bacteroides sp. | reverse complement strand
TCCCGAACTCACGTAGATATTAAAACTCGTGTGCTGCTGCTTGTATGACCTCACTCAGTGTGGGATGGGCATGAATGATGGCTTGCAAGTCGGCTACAGTGGCCTTTTTGTTCATCAATGCACAGATTTCTTCAATCAGATCTGCGGCATGAGGACCAAAGAGGTGACATCCCAGCAAGCGGCCTTCTTCGGAAGCCAGCAGTTTGCAGATACCGTCTGTTTCGTTCATGCTGACGGCTTTGCCATTGGCACGGAAAAAGGCTTTCTGGGTTTTGCAGGCAATGCCCTGTGTCTTGCATTGTTCCTCGGTCAGTCCTATCATGGCGACTTCTGGCGTGGTGAATACGACCGACGGGACGAGGTCTAATCGAATGCGGTCGGTTTGCCCTTGCAGGTGGTGAAGGGCGCGCAGGCCTTGTGCTGTGGCTGCATGGGCTAACATGCATCGCCCATTGACATCGCCCACTGCGTAGATGTGGGGAACTGTGGTCTGCATGTTGTCGTTGACGAGTATGCCTTTGGGCGAAAATTCAATGCCGACGTCCGACAGGTTGAGTGAATCGACGTTAGCCGTACGTCCTACGGCTAGCAGGACAGTGTCGGCTTCACAGGTTTTTATTGTGCCTTTGTGGTCGAAACGAACGAGCATGGTGCCGTCAGCTTTTCGCTCTATGGATTGCACACCGGCTTGGTTGACAATTTCTATTCCTTTTTTCGTTAAGGTCTGCTTCAGGCGTTTGGTTATGTCTGTGTCGAAGTTTGGAAGGATTTCTTTCATAAACTCTAACACGGTTACCCGACTGCCAAAGCTGTTGAATATCGAGGCGAACTCCATGCCGATAACCCCTGCTCCGATGATGCAAAGCCGTGTGGGGATGTGGTCGATGTCGAGCATCTCTTTGGATGTCAGTACGCCTGCCTGTTGCAGTCCTTCAATGGGTAGATATTTGGTCACTGATCCCGTTGCGATGATGATGTGTTTGGCTGTATATTGTTCGCCATTGGTTTCCACCGTATGCGCATCGTGGAAGTGTGCTTTCCCATAGACTAACTGAATGTTTTTCCGGCTTAGCAACGTTTCTACTCCGCTTAGCAACGTGGCGACAACCTGATTCTTTCGCTCTATGACTTTTGTAAAATCGAGTTCATACGATAGTCGGTTGATGCCGTAGATTTCGGCGTTGCGCAAATCATCGAGCATTGCAGCGTTGCGGCAGAGTGATTTTGTAGGGATGCAGCCTTCGTTCAGACATGTTCCGCCTACTTTTTCGGCTTCAATGATGGTGACGGTCAGTCCCTGTTTAGCAGCTGCTATGGCAGTCTCATATCCGCCCGGTCCGGCTCCGATGATAATGATGTCTGTGTTTGTCATAATGAGTCGGTTTATTGAGCAATTAGGTCACGATAGCGCAAAATGGGATGTTTGGCCGCAGTGGTTTCATCGAGTCTTCGTACCGGAGTATGGTGTGGCGCATTCTTTACTTTCTCCGGCTGTTCGATGGCTTCTTGTGCTACTCTGCGCATCACGTCTATGAACTCGTCGAGTGTCTCGAGTGATTCGGTTTCGGTCGGTTCGATCATGATGGACTGATGGAAGAGCAACGGGAAATAAATGGTCGGAGCATGATAACCATAGTCGAGTAGTCGTTTGGCGATGTCGAGTGTGGTCACACCGGTAGATTTGTCTACTAATCCGTCGAACACGAATTCGTGCTTGCAGATACCCTCAATCGGTAGGTAGTAGCAGTCCTTCAAAGACTCTTTGATGTAGTTGGCATTGAGCGTTGCTAGCGGGCCGATGTTTTTGATGTTTTCCTTGCCTAGCGACAAGATGTAGGTGTAGGCACGCATCATGACGCCAAAGTTGCCAATGTATCCGGAGATTTGTCCGAGTGCATCCGGAGTTTTTTCGATATGGAAAGTACCGTCTTCTGCTTTCTTGACATGTGGATCGGGCAAATAGTCGGCCAAAGCTGCGGTTACGCCAACCGGACCGGAACCCGGGCCACCGCCTCCATGTGGTGTGGAAAATGTCTTATGAAGGTTGATGTGCATAATGTCGAATCCCATGTCGCCCGGACGACATTTGCCGAGTAAGGGGTTGAGGTTTGCACCGTCGTAATAAAGCAAACCTCCGCAGGCATGCACGAGTTGGGCTATTTCCAAGATTTCAGTTTCGAAAAGTCCCAGCGTGTTTGGATTGGTCATCATGATGCCGGCAATCGTGTCGTCGAGCAAGGGCTTTAAGTCTTCAACATCGATGCGTCCGTCGGGCTTTGACTTTACTTCGACAACTTGGAGGCCACAGACGGTTGCGCTGGCAGGATTGGTTCCGTGTGCGCTGTCGGGTACGATCACTTTTGTCCGTTTCTCGTCTCCACGTTTGAGGTGGTATTGTCGCATAATCATGAGGCCTGTGAGTTCTCCATGAGCTCCTGCAAACGGGTTGAGGGTAAATTCTGCCAGTCCGGAAATCTCTGCCAGCGTTTGTTGCAGGTTATAATACACTTCCAATGCTCCCTGTGTGGTTGTTACAGGCTGGAGTGGATGTAATCCGGTGAAAGCCGGTAGCGAACAGATTTCTTCGTTGATTTTCGGATTGTATTTCATGGTGCAACTGCCCAATGGATAGAATCCGGTGTCAACTCCGAAATTCTTATTGGATATGTTGGTGTAATGACGCACCACGTCGAACTCGCTTACTTCGGGTAGCTCCGGCTCGTTTTCGCGTAGCAGGGGTGTCGGTATTTGTTCTAGCTGATATGCTTTAAATCGGTTTTCCGGAAGTGTATAGCCTTTGCGTCCTTCTTTAGACAGTTCAAATATCAGTTTGTCGTAGTATCTCATAGCTTTATCTCCTTAATGATAGCAACTAAACGGTCAATTTCTTCTTTCGTGCGTTTTTCCGTAACACAGAATGAGAGGCAGTTAGGTTCGACTTCAATACCGCCGAAAATCTGGTTTCTCAGTAAGTCTTGCTGGATTTGCTTTACCGGAAAGCAAGTGCGCATGGTGAATTCTTTCAGGAACGGGCGGTTGTATAACGGGGTGAATTTACCTGTAGCCAGCAGCTGATCGTACAGATAGTGTGCGCCGCTATAGGATAATTCGTTGACCTCGCGTAATCCTTTTTTGCCCATCAATGCCATGTAAATGGTGACGAAAAGTGCCATGAGCGATTGGTTGGAACAGATATTACTGTTGGCCTTTTCGCGGCGGATGTGCTGTTCGCGGGCTTGTAGTGTCAGTACGAATGCGCGTTTGCCATCTACGTCGGTTGTCGCACCAACGATGCGTCCCGGAAGTTTGCGCAACAGTTCTTTTGTGCTCGACAGATAACCAACGTAAGGACCGCCGTAATTCAGTGGCATGCCAAGGCTTTGTCCGTCTCCGCAGGCAATGTCCGCACCCCACTCTTTAGGTATTTTCAATACGGCCAGTGTGGATGGGTCGGCATTTATGATGAAAAGACCTTTTTTCGCATGAATATCATCGGCAAAACCGGTAAAATCTTCAATAATTCCATATTTATTGGGTGAATTGACAATAACTCCGGCTACGTCTCCATCATTTAGTTTGGCTTGCATGTCTTTTCTGTCGGTTACTCCGTTATCTGCTTTGATGGTATCTAGTGCAACATGATGAAACTTTGCATAAGTGCGTACAACTGCCATGATGTTTGGTTGCACGGTTTCGGATATCAGAATTCGGTTTTTCTTCTTGGCGGCTGCTATTGCCATAAACATGGCTTCTGCCGTAGCTGTTGGTCCGTCATACATAGAAGCGTTGGTACACTCCATGCCGGTCAATTCGGAAATCATGCTTTGAAATTCGAATATATATTGCAAAGTGCCTTGTGATATTTCCGGTTGATAGGGTGTGTAAGCCGTAAGAAACTCAGAACGTGAGATTAGTTGAGCGATAACCGAAGGGGTATAATGGTCGTAAACTCCGCCACCGGCAAAGATGGTGAGCGGTTGGTTCTTTTGTCCGAGCGTAGCAAAAAAGCTTCGAATCTCAGTTTCCGACATCGACGAAGGAATATTGTATGCATTTTGCAAGATTACGCTTGCAGGTATGTCTGCATAGAGATCGTCCAAAGAACAGACACCGATACGTTGCAACATGTGTTGGATGTCGGCTTCGGTGTGAGGGAAATATTTGTAACTCATGATCGTCTTTCTGTTTTGAATGAAAAAGATTCCACTGCTTAATAGATCGGTTTTCACTATAGGATACACGGCAGGTTATGGTATCAGCGCATGCAAATATAGTGAAAACCGACCGGAAGAATGAGCATATAAATGTAATTCGGTTTATGCAGTAACAGTTTAATAAATTGTGCGAAGGGATAGAACGTCTGTTACTCCTCGCAGACTTTTTCGTATGCTTGTGCATTCATGAGGCTTTCCAGCTCAGCAGGGTCGGAAAGTTCCACTTTGATAATCCAGTTTGCAAAAGCATCTTGGTTGAGCAGTTCCGGAGTATCGGCCAATGCTTCGTTTATCTCTACAACTTTTCCGCTCACCGGAGCCATCAGGTCGCTAGCCGCTTTCACACTTTCTACGGCGCCAAACTCTGTTTCTTTTTCAATCTCATCGTTTACTTCGGGCATGTCTACATAAACAATATTGCCCAAAGCATGTTGTGCATAATCTGTGATACCGATATAACCGAAGTTATCTTCTACTTTTACCCATTCGTGTGATGCCGAATAATACAGCCCATCGATTACTTTACTCATTTTCTTTTAGTTTTAAATTAAAGATGAAACTTATATAATAAATATGCTACTTGCTGTTATTTTTTATAATTCTTCTGATAGAAACGTTTCTTGCAAACAACGCCTTTGAACAGTTTCTTGCGGATGCGGACGTCGATTTCTGTTCCTATGGTGGCATATTGGTTGTCTATTAACGCCATGCATACACTCTTTCCGGTAGAGATCGATTGATAGCCGGTCGTCACATAACCGATGCGGACTCCGTTGATTTCAATGTCGTATCCGCTACGAGGAATCGCCTTATCTTTGAGTTCGATGCCCACAATTTTCTGTAAGATGCCGTGTTTCTTCTGGTTTGCAATCGCTTCTTTTCCGATAAATTCCGGTTTATCCATTTTGACAAACGAGCCCAATCCGGCTTCAATAGGTGTGATGTTTTGATTGAGTTCATGGCCATAGAGTGGCAGAGCAACTTCGAAACGAAGCGTGTCGCGGCAGCCAAGTCCGCACGGAGTCACTTCTTTTGACTCAATCATAATGTCCCATGCCTTGTTGATGAAGGAAGCAGAGCCGTAAAGTTCAAAACCATCTTCACCCGTATAACCTGTACGACTGACGATGATGGATTCTCCTTCGTATTCCAAGATCTTGAATGTATAAAACTCAAGGTCGGATACCGTTATGTGCAACAGTTTTTCTATCAGCGTTTCTGATTTCGGACCCTGAATGGCTACTTCGCCGTAATTGTCCGACAGATTGTTGATCGTAGCCTGAAAGCCTTGACTGTTTTCTTGTATCCAAGCTAAATCTTTGGCTATGTTCGCGGCGTTAATCACAAGAAAGAAAGTCTGTTCGCCGGTTTTATAGACTAATAAGTCATCGACCGTACCACCTGTCGGATAGAGCATCATGCCGTATAGAATCTTTCCGACAGGCATTTCGCGAATATCATTCGTGAACAGATGTCCTACAAGTTGTTCTGCTTCAGGACCACAGATCTCTACTTCACCCATGTGTGAAACGTCGAAAATGCCGCAGGCATGACGCACGGCATTGTGTTCTTCTATGATAGAAGAATATTGTATCGGCATGTCGAAACCGCCGAAAGGACTCATTTGGGCGCCTAGTTCCACGTGCTTGTCATGCAGGCAAGTTTTAATGAGATTACTTTCCATGTTCAGGTCTGTTTGGAGTTTATATACTAAAGAATTAATTAAAAAGCAAGTCTAAAAATTGCGTGTTGTCCAGATGCAGAATAATGTTGCCGATATTGATGTGCTCAATTGCCTGTGCTACGGCCTCACGTTCGAAGCGACAACCGATTAACGGCACGAGTAATTCGTCATCCAAATTACCGGTCAGGAAATAATCGCCCAACAGGTTGATGCGTTTGATGCGATTGTTTCTGATTTCCAGCCGTATTTCCAGTTCACCCGCTTGACCGATGCGCTTGTGTTTGCAAAGAGTATATTGCGGATTGTGTCCGTAGATAAATTCGTCCGTCAGATATTCCTGTTCTATCTCCCTGATTTTCTGAACATCGGTTGTGTTGAGTTGGATGCTGCTGTCACACAGTTGGTTACGAACAAACTGTGTGAACGAATCTTGATCCGTTTTGAGGTAATCAGACAAGTTCGTGACCCGTTGTCTTACCGACGCAATCCCTTTGCTCGAGAGCTTTTCACCCGTAGGAGTGATGGCCGCAATCATCGTGTCTAAATCCGAATCGAACAACATCGTTCCATGCACAATGCTTTTGTTTTGAAGGTAATAGAACGCATTGCCCGACACTTTCTTCCCATCTATCAGGATATCATTCCGTCCGGAAGCCTCCGCCGGTACCCCCAGTTTGCGCAACACGAAAGCCACCATGCGGAGATAGCTGTCGAACGTATAGCTTACGCTGGCAGCCCTTGCGATGTATGAAAGCATGATATTACCCCGATCAGCATAGACACAACCTCCACCGCTCTTACGGCGATAAGTTTGAATGCCGTGCGAACGGCAATATTCCAGATTGACTTCGTTTTCAATAAGTTGGTTCCTCCCAAAGATAACAGTAGGATCTACTTGCCACATAAAGAAGCACGCATCCTCATCGAAACAGCGGGCGATGTATTCTTCCATGGCAAGATAGAATGGAAGCCGATGCGTCTGATAATCCGGTAGCTCTATGTATTTCATATTTTCCTCTTTAGGTCAGGACTCGTTTTTTCTCTCCAAAGATACGTATTATTTTTATATCATCTTCTATGAATTCTGTCATAATGTTCGATAAAAAAATGTATCTCACTTGATAACCATACTGTCAGGTTGCAAAATGACAGCGTTCTTGCTGAAAACAGAGGCAGAACCGGCCGGAGTCTGACAAGTATTCATACACAGTCCGTCACAGGCAGATTCGCAGGCTCCGGACAGATAAAACATAATGTCCGGTTTGCCTCCGAAGTCGGAAGCAAACCGGACATCCACCAATTTTAAAAACATATTAATACAAAACAATATGTAACTTGTTTACTGCGGAAAGACAGGGATTCGAACCCCGGGTACCTCTCGGTACAACGGTTTTCAAGACCGCCGCAATCGACCACTCTGCCACCTTTCCAAATGCGTTTCCGAAAGGAACGCCCCTTTCAGAATCGATGCAAAGGTACACATATTTTTGGATGTTGCAAGAGAATCCTGCAGAAAAATGCTTTTCGTCGCGAGCTTTCGGGCACTTTCCGGAGACTTGGTTCCCTCGCCATGCGACCATTTCCGGTACCGATTCCCATCCCTTCCGACATCCTTTCGGAAGGAATGCCGGATAAGGTCAGACCTTCCCCCGCCAAAGGTCGGAACTGTTTCCGAAAGGCCGCCGGAGCGGGTGAGGACAGACGGGGACGGACGGCCTCCCGGTCGGAGTGTGGGACGGGGTTTGTTCATACTGTTTGTATTCTTTAACACGAGGCTCCTCACAGATTGGGTTATCTGGTTTAACTTTGTTTCAGTATGAACAATTAAGGAGTGAGTTATGATAGTAATCTTTCAAATCCATTATCGGACTATTTGGGGCGAAGAGGTACGTGTTGTGCTGCCAGACCGTAGTGTGACCTTGCATACGGTAGACGGTTATTTGTGGGGAGGTTACTGTGAGTTTGATGTTTGCGACTGTCCGGCCTCGGTGGGTTATCACTATGAGATTTATTATCTCGGGAAGCGGAAACGCAGTGAATGGCATGTAATGTCACACTCGCTTTTGTTGGTTCCCGGCAAGTCCTTGTGCATATACGATGACTGGCGTGACATACCGTCAGACAGCTTTTTATATACTTCCGCCTTCCCTGTCTCGCACGACCGTTTGGGCTTGCCTCCCGAGACGGTGTCGGGGCAGCGGATTATCATGTTCCGGGCCACGTGCTCGCATCTGCCGTCCGAAGATGTACGGCTGGCCGTTGTCGGCAGTCACCGTCTGTTGGGCGAGTGGGACGTCGAGCGTGCCTTGCCGCTTTATCAGGTGTCACCCCATCAGTGGGCGTGTCTGTTTGATACTGAAGGTATCTCGGTTCCTTTCGAGTATAAGTTCATCATGGTTCAGGGGTCAGGATCAGGCAGGCTGCTTCATTGGGAGACGGCGCAGAATCGTCAGTGGCAGATGCTTCCCGCTGCAGGCTATGTTACGGTCTTGCCGGAGGTTGAAGTGCAGTTCCCCCAACCGGCCTGGCGCGCGGCGGGTGTAGCCATTCCGTTGTTCTCCTTACGTTCGGAGGGAAGCTGCGGGGTAGGCGATTTCGGCGATTTGAAGAAGCTGGTCGACTGGGTGGCGCTTACACATCAGAAGGCCATTCAGATACTGCCTGTCAACGACACCACGATGACACACGGCCGTACCGACTCCTATCCTTACAGCAGCATCTCGATCTACGCTCTTCATCCCATGTATATGGATATCCGGCAACTGGGTTGCCTGAAAGACCGTCGGCAGCAGCAGATGTTCGAGCGTTTGTTCGAGCGGCTCAATGCCGAGGCGACAGTCGACTACGAGCGGGTGAACGAAGCGAAGCGTAACTTCCTCAGACACAAGTATGAGGAAGACGCCGAACGTCTGTTCGCAACCGATGGCTACAAGCAGTTTTTTGCCGAGAACAGACACTGGCTGCAACCTTATGCCGCCTACAGCTACCTTCGCGACCAGTACGGCACTCCGGACTTCAGGCGTTGGCCCCATTATGCGGTCTACGTCCGCGAGGAAATCGAACGCCTGTGCGCGCCGACGAGCAGATGCCGCAAAGCCATAGCATTCCACTACTATGTCCAGTATCTGCTGCATGTGCAGCTCTCCGATGCCGCAGCGTATGCCCGCAGGCACGGGGTAATACTGAAGGGAGATATCCCAATAGGTGTCAGCCGCACAAGCGTCGAGGCATGGACGGAGCCACATTACTTCAACCTCGACGGTTCGGCAGGCGCACCGCCCGATCAGTTCTCGACGAACGGACAAAACTGGGGCTTTCCCACCTACGACTGGGAGCGCATGTCGCACGACGGTTATCACTGGTGGAAGCAGCGCCTTTCGAAGATGGCCGAGTACTTCACAGCCTACCGCATCGACCACATACTGGGCTTCTTCCGCATTTGGGAGATACCGACCCACTCCGTGCACGGACTGCTGGGGCAGTTCGCGCCCGCACTGCCCATGTCGCCTCAGGAAATCGAGAGCTTCGGCCTCCCCTTCCGTGCGGACGACTTCACCCGACCGTTCATCAACGAGGCCATCCTACACGAAGTCTTCGGCCATCAGACGGCATGGGTGAAAGACACGTTCGTCCGTCCGACCTATGCAGACCGCTACGAGATGCGGCCGGAGTTTGCCACCCAGCGGCAGGTGCAGCAATATTTCCGGGGCAAGGACGATGCGTACAGCGTGCGTATGCGCGACGGCCTCTACCAGCTCATCAGCAACGTACTCTTCGTCCCCGACCGCCGTCAGGACAACCGCTATCACCCGCGCATCGACGCCGCGAAAGACCGTCTCTACAAGCAGCTGACACACGCCGAGCAGCAGGCATTCGACCGCCTGCACGAGCACTATTTCTACCACCGGCACAACGAGTTCTGGTATCACGAGGCCATGAAGAAGCTGCCCGTCCTGACGCAAGCCACGTCGATGCTCGCCTGTGGGGAAGACCTCGGGATGATTCCGGCATGCGTGCCGAGAGTGATGGACGAACTGCGCATCCTGACACTCGAAATCGAGCGGATGCCCAAAGACCCCCGTCATCTGTTCGGACAGCTCGCGCACTATCCTTACCGCTCGGTCTGCACGCTCTCCACCCACGACACGTCTACCCTGCGCGGATGGTGGGAAGAGGTGCCGGCGCAGACGGAACGTTACTGCCGCGACATCTTGCAACACGACGGCGAGACCCCCGCAGAGGCCACTCCCGACATCTGTCAGGAGATTGTCACCCGACAGCTGGCCTGCCCCTCCATGCTCTGCATACTTACGTTTCAGGACTGGATGTCGATAGACGCACACCTGCGGCGGGCAAACACAGACGAGGAGCGCATCAACGTACCGGCCAATCCGCACAACTACTGGAACTACCGCATGCACCTGACGCTCGA
>CAZEPM010000064.1:0-10410 GCA_964514145.1 uncultured Bacteroides sp. | reverse complement strand
TTGAGACTATTGTGAGTGATTTTGCAAAAATGAACTTAGATGACAGAGTATTATAGGCAAGTACTTATATAGATGTCGTAATAACTATGTGCTGCTCCGGGGGTAGCGGATCGAGCTCGTTATGCAGGGTCTGCGGTGACTCTATAGGCAGGCGTTGCAAGTTTCTGTTCTTCTTTTCGGCAAGGCGGTGGAGCTTGTCGATGTTGCCTCCGGAGTTGATGATGTTGACATTTGCAAAGTCAGTTTGTTTAGGGATGACAGTCAGACGCGTGTTACTGATTGTATGTTGGGAATCTTACGCAGATCTTTGCATAGGGTCTTGATTTCGTCAACATCATGAACAAGCAGTTCGATGTACCCTTCGAAGATGTCTTCGTTTGCCTCTAATAATAACTTGTGGATGTTGATGTTGCGTTGTTTCGAAATGATTTGCGTGATATCGTTGAGTAGTCCTAACTCGTCGATGCCTTTGATCTCGATGTTGGCCATGAAGAGTTGTTTGTGATGGGTGTCCCATTTGGCGGCAAGGATACGATTCCCTTGGCTACTTTTCAGCTTTTCAGCGATGGGGCATTGACGCTTGTGTATGATGATTCGGTTTTGCTCGTCCATATAGCCTAGCACGTCGTCGCCGGATATCGGTTTGCAACATCTCCCCATGATGTACATGGAATTGATAGTGTCTTCTGATAAGGTGATATGTTTTTTCTTATCGATTTTATCTGGTTCGATGGGAGCAGGCAATGAGGGTGATGTCTTTTCATCAGTCTTGTTGTTTTTCTTACCCAAGGGGAAGATATATCGTTTCCAATTTATGTTGTTTGTTTTTTCTTTCAGCAGATTTCGGTCTTCGTCTCCTAGTACGAGGGCTTTCTCTCCTAATGCGGTAAGGAAACTTTCATGCGTCATCTTGTGACGATGCAACAGTTTGTCGATGTTAACACTGTTGGGTTCGAGGTCTTCTTTCTTGAAAAATTCGTTTAGGATAGTTTCTCCTTCTTTCTGAGCTACCCGTTGTTTGCGTTTGAGTAGGGCTATGATTTTTGTCTTTGCTTTAGCCGTTGTGACGAAATTGACCCACGATGATTGGATGCGCTGGGCTTTCGAGGTTAATACTTCGACCTGATCGCCGCTTTGCAGTCGATGGCTTAGCGGAACAAGTTTATGATTGACTTTGGCTCCGATACAATGACTTCCTAAGAAAGTGTGTATGGTAAAAGCAAAATCGAGTACCGTACTGTTTTGAGGAAGGGTTTTGATATCTCCCTTAGGTGTGAAAACAAAGATTTCTGAAGCGAAAAGGTTAAGTTTGATGGTGTCTAGCAAATCCATAGCGTCTGGCTGTGGATCGTCTAAGATTTCTTTAATCGTATGTAGCCATTTTTCCAGTTCACCTTCGTCCTCGCTACCTCCACCTTCTTTATATTTCCAGTGGGTTGCCAATCCTTGTTCAGCCACATCGTCCATACGTTGGCTTCGGATTTGCACTTCAATCCATTGTCCCTGATTGCTCATCAAGGTGACGTGTAGTGCTTGATAACCGTTGGCTTTGGGATGGTTTATCCAATCTCGGATGCGGTCGGGATGCGGCTTGTATATTTTGGACAGGGCAACGTAAATATTGAAGCAGTCGTTTAATTCTTTGGAGATACTTTTGGGAATAAATACAATGCGGACGGCCAGAATGTCGTAAATATCTTCAAAATTGATGTGTTTGGTCTGCATTTTGCTCCAAATGGAGTAAGGCGATTTTACGCGTGCCTTGATGTCGTATTGCAATCCCATTTTGTCGAGTTCTGTTCGTATGGGGTCTGTAAATTCTTTGAAAAGCTCTTCGCGCGATGCTGCGGTGGTGTTCAGCTTTTTTTCTATCTGGGCGTATTCTTCCGGGTGTTCATAGCGGAAACTCAGGTCTTCTAACTCAGTCTTGATTTTGTTCAATCCGAGTCGGTTTGCCAACGGTGCATAGATGTATAGTGTTTCGCCTGCGATCTTGTATTGTTTGTTTGGAAGCATGGAGGCCAGTGTCCGCATATTGTGGAGTCTGTCTGCAATTTTGATGAGGATTACCCGTATGTCGTCAGACATGGTGAGGAGCAGTTTTTTAAAATTTTCGGCTTGTGCTGAGGTTCGGTCGCCAAAGATACCGCCTGATATTTTGGTTAGTCCGTCAACGATTTGTGCGATTTTAGGTCCGAAAATGTTGGCAATATCTTCTACGGTGTAGTCTGTGTCTTCTACAATATCGTGTAACAGTGCAGAACTGATAGATGTCGAGCCTAGTCCAATCTCAGAACAGACAATCTGCGCTACGGCAATCGGATGGAGAATATACGGTTCTCCGGAGCGTCTTCTGACCCCCTTGTGAGCCTGCTTAGCGAAGTTGAAAGCTTTTGTTATGATTTCGACTTTCTTTCGGTGTTTCGTAGCAAGATAACTGTCTAGTAGTTTCTGAAAGGCATTGTTGACAAGTTTTTCTTCCTGTTCCTCTCTAGTTTTTGTATTGTCATCCATGGTTTTCGATTTTAAGATCTAACGAACTCGCAATGATTTGCCTGCGGTGATGAGATTATTTTTAAGACCGTTTAGACTTTTCAACCTGCTGACTGTTGTTCCGAATTTTGCTGCAATGGTTGAAAGGCTATCGCCTCGACGTATGCGGTAATATTGTGCTTCTCCGTTTGAAGTTGTCGTTGTTGATTTAACGGCTACTAGTTTGCGTTTAGTGAATAGTTCGTCGGATCGGTGGTTATAGATGGAATCTTTAGCATCAATAAATGCGTTTAATGCAGATTGAGGCAGTCGTAAAGTACATTCAATGGCGCTACTTCCGGGGATGATTTCGGTTTTGTATTGTGGATTGAGGGCATGTAACGTTTCAAGATCAATGTGGCATAAATCGGCAATCTGTTGGAAATGTAAATCTTTAGAGACTTTGATAGTGTCGGTTGCAAGGGGTAATTGCGCATCCATCGGGCAGATGTTATGATCGCAGTAGTAGTTCATGATGTAGTTGGCAGCGATGAAGGCCGGAACGTAGCCGCGTGTTTCTTTGGGCAAGTAATTGTATATTTCCCAATAGTCGGTCTTTCCATCAGCGCGATGGATTGCTTTATTGACGTTTCCCGGTCCGCAGTTGTATGCTGCAATTACTAGGTTCCAATCTTGGTAAATGTCATAAAGGTCTCGTAAATAATGTGCAGCAGCATAGCTTGATTTGATGGGGTCTCGGCGTTCGTCTATCAGACTGTTGCTTTCTAGTCCGTATAGTTTACCCGTGCTTAGCATAAATTGCCATAATCCAGTAGCTCTTGCGCGTGAAACGGCCTGTGGTTTGAGTGCGGATTCTATGATGGGCAAGTATTTAAGTTCGTAGGGTAGATTATAAAGGTCTAAAGCTTGTTCGAAGATAGGCATGTAGAAATTGGCAGCTCCGAGCATGTATGAGGTGGATTTACGTAGCTGTGTGCAATACATGTCTATGAATTTGCGCACAATCTCGTTGTAGGACATTTCTATGATTGAGGGGATGCGAGACAACCTATCAATGTATACCGAATCAGAAAAAGTGGGGTTGACATCACTGTAGTTGCAATCTTCGCTCGTGTCGGTTAAATAGTTCTTGGAGTGCCAGTCTAGTAGCAAACTGTCGACAGGCAACATCATGTTTTCTGGTACTTCGATTTCTTCATTCATTCCTGTGAGGTCTGAATGAATGGTAATGGTAGTTTGTGCAAATATTTGTATGGTAACCAAAAATAGGAAAAATGACAATAATTTCTTTTTCATAGGTATCTAAAAATTTATACTGCATTGTAGACCAACGCCAGTGCGTCGGTCGAATTTGAATTGTTGTTGTGAAGTATTATTTATCATAGTCGGTTCGACTTTCATGCTCAAGTCTTTGCTGATATCAAAGTTAGATAGTTCGGCATCTACATAGGCATCAATGACTGACAAAATATATACAGCGATGAAAGCGAAGATACTCAAATCGCGATAGCGGCGATAGTAGTCTTTTTTTCTTTGAAAGATGGTTTGTAATTGGGATTCGTTTCCCTCTACACGATAATTGGGTGATAAGAAGTCTCTATAGCTTTCGGTCGTTGGATCATCATCCATAATATCTAGATAGGCTTGGGAATAATCCTGATACATTTGATTGTTCCATGTCAGTGCATAAGCACAACCAACGAAGCCTCCATATACGATGGGTAGTTTCCAATATTTACGATTATAGATTTGCCCTCCACCTGGTATTAACAGTGCTAACCATGTGGCTTTTTGAGGATCGGGGATGAAACGCTCTTTCTTTTTATGCTTTTTGTCTTTTTTTATAATGGAGTCGCTTCCTGCATAAAGCTTAGCCGTGTCAATGGGAGCTGACAACGAGTCTAGTCGCAATATCTGCATCTGTTGTAAACTGTCGATAGTAATGCTGTCCGCGATAGCTATTGGTCTTATAGATGTTGTATCTATCGCAATACTATCTGCAATGGTTATCGGTGTTATAGACGAAGTATTATCTGTAGCGAGGCTATCGGCCAACAATTCTTGTGCATGCAGACTTACTTCATCTCCTATTACCCATAGGATCAATAGGACGATCCATAATCGATATGTCAAAATTCTAGGTTTCAAGATAGTTAAGCCTGATTATATTTTTTGTTTTAATTGGTCGAAAATTTCTATAATGTGCTCTAATTCTTTTTCGTTATTGAACGGAATACTAATTTTCCCTTTTCCATTTTTCGTGCACGACAGCTGTACCTTTGTCTGAAAGAAATTGGCTAGTTGTTGACGCAACGCGTTGTACTCTTCAGGAAGTTTGTTTTGTTTTTGGGTAATACGTTTGTCGCTGCTTTTGATACTTTCTCCTTCGCTCAACGCTTTGACAAGTTCCTCTACTTTGCGCACAGAATAATGGTGTTTCACAATTTCTTCAAACAGCTGTATCTGGGTTTTAGGATTTTCAAGTGTAAGTAGAGCACGTGCGTGTCCCATATCAATTTCGCGATTTTGCAGGGCTACTTGTATTGGTGCAGGAAGCCGGAGCAGCCGCAGGTAGTTGGCGATTGTCGTACGTTTCTTGCCGACCCGTTGGCTCAAGCGTTCTTGTGTAAGTCCATATTGTTCAATCAGATGTTGATAAGCCAGAGCGATTTCCAGCGAATTAAGATCTTCGCGTTGTATGTTCTCAATCAATGCCATTTCCATCACATTTTCATCGTCAGCCGTACGAATGTATGCAGGGATGGTTGTGCGTCCGGCCAGTTGAGATGCTCTGAAACGTCTTTCTCCGGCAATGATTTGGTAAGTGTCGTCGCTTAGTTTCCTCAGCGTAATGGGTTGAATGATGCCAATCTCTGCAATGGAGTCTGCCAGTTCTTGCAGAGCCGTTTGGTCAAATTCGTGTCGCGGTTGATTCGGGTTTGCTGAAATTTTGGAAAGTTCTATCTCATGAATGGATGAAGAACCACTTGTATGTACCTCTCCGGTTGAAATAAGTGCATCCAGACCTCGTCCTAATGGATATTTTTTACGTACTGCCATATTTTATTTACTATTCCTCTTTATAATTTCCTGTGCCAGCGACAAGTAGTTTATGGCTCCTTTTGACTCGGCATCATAGAGAATCACGGGAATTCCGTGGCTCGGTGCTTCGCTTAGTGTTACGTTACGCTGAATAACGGTTTTGAATACTAGTTCTTGGAAGTGATTTTTTACTTCCTCATACACTTGGTTAGCTGAGCGTAAACGAGAGTCATACATAGTGAGTAAGAATCCTTCAATATCCAATGAAGGATTAAGCTTTGATTTGATAATCTTTATTGTATTGAGTAGTTTGCTTATGCCTTCGAGTGCAAAATATTCGCATTGTACGGGGATAATGACAGAATCAGCAGCTGTCAGGGCATTGACGGTGATTAGTCCCAACGAAGGAGAGCAGTCAATTAAAATGTAATCATAGAGGTCCTTGATTGGAGCAATCAGATTTTTCATCTTTTTTTCGCGATTGTCTAGTTGAATCATTTCAATCTCTGCGCCTACCAAATCTATGTGCGACGGTATGATATCCAGTCTTTCCAACTCGGTTGTATAGATGGCTTCATGTATGTCCTTATCGTTAACCAGACATTCGTATATCGAACAATCAACTTCTTTCAGGTTTACGCCAAGTCCGGAAGAGGCATTGGCTTGTGGGTCAGCATCGATTACCAATACTGTCTTTTCCAATGTGGCCAACGATGCTGCCAGATTTATTGTGGAGGTTGTTTTCCCGACTCCACCTTTTTGATTTGCTAAAGCAATTATTTTTCCCATAGAGATTTGCAGATAATAATAGAGTAAATCAATACTCCTACAAGTTGCAAATATAAGAAATTATCATCAATGTGGGTTTATTTCAATATTCTATTTAGAAAATGTTTTCATCTTCTTGTGTATTTTGATGTCGGGATGAAAATAAGTGCCAATCTTTCTTCATGTTCCATTCTGATTAGACACTTTTAAGAGGGTGTAAAGAAGGATTGTGCTTTTGCTGATGAGGAATAGATAAAGCATTCAGTCAGCTAGTTAACGTAGTTAGCTGACTGAATGCTCGTTGTTTGTTAAAGACTATTTCAGTTTCTTCTGAACGAGTCTGATTAGTTCGCCAATCCATAAAACGGGCGAGGTGGCAGCTAGCAGGATTAGCCATGTCGTTCCGTCGAGAGGGGTCGTTCGGAACACTTCGCCGCCAAACTGGACAATGATATATTGCCCAATCAGAATCAAAGCTGCCACACCAATCAGAATATACGATTTAGACAGGTGGCTCAGTGCGGAGTGCGTAGTTCCGAATACGCGAGCATTAAACAGATTCCAGAATTGCAACAAGACGAACACCGTGAAGAAAATGGTTTGGTCGTGTCGTGTCATTCCGTCCATACCTAATCCAAAATACAGTCCCAGCAAGATGATGATGAAAACGAGTCCTGTACCTATAATGTTATGATACATCCCGCGCGTAATGATGAAATCAGTTTGTTTGCGTGGTTTCTCTTTCATGACGTCTGTACTCGGTGGTATGGAAGCCAACGCCATAGCGGCAAAAGTATCCATAATCAGATTGACCCACAACATTTGTGTCACGGTCAGCGGCAATTCGCTTCCCACGAAACTACCGATGAGCACGATAAACATCGCGATCAGATTGATGGTCAATTGGAACGCGATGAAACGTTGTATGTTTTTGTATAGAGAGCGTCCCCACATAACTGCCGTGCCGATACTGCGGAAGGAATCATCGAGCAAGGTGATGTCGCTGGCTTCTTTGGCTACAGCCGTACCCGTACCCATGCTCAAACCTACTTGTGCATGGTTGAGTGCGGGAGCATCATTGGTGCCATCTCCGGTTACTGCTACAATCGCCCCTTTCTTTTGCAAGAGTTGAACAAGCCGTTGTTTGTCTGTCGGTCTGGCTCGTGACATGATTTTCAGATCCGTCACTCGGTCGAGAGCTTCTTCGTCACTGAGGGTGGCAAAGTCCGTACCGGTGATGCGGTTGCGCTCCGTGTCTTCCGGCTTCCATAACCCTATCTGGCGGGCAATTTCCGTAGCGGTTTCCTGTGTGTCTCCGGTTACAATCTTAATGCTGATGCCGGCATCTTGACATTGGCTTACGGCTGCAGGTACATCCGGACGGATGGGGTCTGAGATGGCTGTTATACCTAAGAAAATGAAGTTGTTCTCGTCCGATAACTTAGCGCAGTCCGTACTCTCTGTTTCTTTCACCACACGGTAGGCGAAGCCCAGCGTACGCATAGCCATGTTCTGATAGGTCAGTAATTGGGCATTGATGTTGTTGATTTCTTTCGTGACAGGTTCTTCGCCCTGCGTAGTTAATATCATGTCGCACTTTTTGACTATAATTTCGGGTGCACCTTTCAAATAAAGTACGCGCGTGCGCTGTGAGGCCGACTGTACGAGTGTTGCCATGAATTTGCGTTCCGTTGAAAATGGGAGTTGGCTGATAATTTCCGAATTATTGCGAAGGCTCAGATAATTTTGTCCTTGTTGGTTCATCCAGAGCAAGAGAGCTATTTCAGTAGGGTTTCCTACACCTTTCAACTGATGTTTCTCATCTTCTTCCAGAAAAGCTGTCGAGTTAGTGGCAATGCCTTCGGCTATCAGTTTCGATGTGGGTGAGTCGGAAACGAGTTCTTGTGTCGGTAGTGCAGTGAATTTCGTCTCGTATATTTGCATGCGGTTTTGTGTTAGCGTACCGGTCTTGTCTGTACAAATCACGGTCACGGCACCCATCGTTTCGCATGCATGCATCTTTCGCACCAGATTGTTGGTTGCTAACATGCGTCGCATATTGAGTGCAAGACTTAACGTGACACTCATCGGCAATCCTTCGGGTACGGTTACGACAATAAGCGTGACAGCCATCATGAAATTGCCCAGAGCGATTTTAGCCACATCCAAATAGTCGTTCCAGTCTTCCAAATGGGTATGCACTTGAAAATAAGTATAAAGTTCGTGAGCAGTGAAGCCGATGAACGCAATGCTTGCGACAACGAAACCAATCTTTCCTATCAGATTTGCCAAGCGTTCGAGCTGGATATTGAGCGGTGTTTTTTCTTCAGATTCTTCTGTAGACTGACGGGCTACTTTTCCGATTTCGGTTGCATCGCCTACGTGAGTCACCTCCATGATGCCGTGTCCGTCAATAACGGTTGTGCCGCGCATAACGTGGTTGGAAGGATAGGTTGCTTCACTATCGAAATGGGCAGGGTCGGTTGTTTTTTCTACCATTGGTTCACCGGTGAGGCTCGACTCGTTGACTTGTAGAGAGATTGCTTCGAGCAGCTTACCGTCGGCCGGTATCTCTTCTCCGTTTTCCAGCATCACAATGTCGCCCACTACGATATCTTTACGAGGCACTTCGTGTACGCTGCCGTTTCGGACAACGCGCACCAGCGTCTCTTCGTTGGTTGCATTCAGCAAATCGAATTTCTTTCCGGCGTCGTATTCAAAGTAAAATCCGATACCGGTGGCCAAAAATATAGCCATGATGATGCCGATGCTTTCGGCAAATTCGTTTTCGATAAACGAAATGACGAATGAAAAACAGGCAGCCAACAGTAACACACGGATAATCGGATCGTTGAATTTTTCTAAATAAAGTTTCCATGCTGATGTGCGTGGCGGTGGCGTCAACAGATTGTTGCCATACTTGGCACGACTCTCAGTGACTTGTTGGTCAGTCAGACCTTGTTGTTTCAAATGCGATGTTGACATCTTATAAGTTATAGTAAGTTTTAGTTTGATCTTTATACGGATAAAAAACAGATGAGCAAAAATAATGAAATTCAACTAATGTCAACAGTTGAAGAGATTAAAATCCTTAGAAGAAAAGGGACTTCAAAACAAGATGTTACAATCTTGTTTCCAAACGCTTAATTCAAGGACAATTATTCGACGGTCAAAGGTGTCAGCTCTATACGGTCGGGGACACGATGATGCAGGCGAGAGGAATGAATCAGGAAACCTCTCGATCGGCTTTTGGTATAAACACATTGCACAATGCAGAAAGCTGTGCTGTTGAAAGTAGTGTCTTGTGCAGAAACAACAGAACTGTATGCAGGTGGGGTGAGATTTACAGCCGACAGTGTAAAATATCCCATATTATCATATTCTACCGATAACGACAGGGTGGGTGACGAGTCGCCTTTCATCAGTTCCGGTGTTTTCGCAAGCAAGGTGATGTCTGTGCCTTCTTGCCGATACAGTCCGATGTCGTCGGCTTCTCCACCTACTTGCAGAAAATAACCATTGAGAGGGTAGGTGACGTCTTGTTCGGACGAAGCCAGATAGATGCGCATATAGTTGTTGGCACTGGGATTAAAAGAAAGTGTAATATGAAACAGCCATGCCGTTTTCCTAAGTTGTGTCTGATAGGATATCAGGGTAGCTGTTCCGGCTTCTTGCAGAGGATCTGTCAGTCGAATGGAACCATCGTCATAAAACGTAAATTTGCCTTCAAGGTCTTCCCATAATATGGCGTCGTCTTCGATTGGCTCTGTAGATGGATCGGTGGGCAAAACAGTGTCCTGATTAGCGTTATCTTCAATATAAACAGGTTGTGTGCAGGAAATCAAGCACATACACAAGATGATGAGAACCTCTGTCAGAATAGTTGGTTTCATAATGAAGTTCATTATAATACATTATAATATAAGTGAGGTCAAAAGTATAAATAAAACGGCAGATTCGGAAATAGTTGTGAAGTTTCTGCGAGTGTGCTCCGTTCTTTCGTTTTCTGACCGTGCGTGGTTACGCTTCTGGCAAAGGTCGGTTACCGTGCGTTTAAGGGCTGGTTACCGACGTGTCAAGGCTTACTCTGTTCATGGCTATTTTTAA
>CAZEPM010000063.1:0-10611 GCA_964514145.1 uncultured Bacteroides sp. | reverse complement strand
AACGATATGGCCGTGCCTACGTTCATGGGAATATCGTATGGGGAAACGATGAAGTAACCAAAGATAATTGGGCCGGGGGTATACAAATAGACAACAAGCCCATAACGGCAGAACGCATGAAAGAAATTCGTGTGGATGAACCTTTCACCATGCCTCATGTTACGATTATGCCTGCTAAACAGGCTTATGAAAGTCTGTTTTAATAGCCTACCTGATCCCAACCGGCTGCACTATACCAACTTATGGACTCTTGGAAATAGGAATTCCATGCATTGTTGTTCCCTTTAGGGATATATGTTCCCATGCCGCTATAGTGATCTGGATCTACCACAAGTGTGCCAGAAGAATCACTGATGACACAGGGAGTAGTTATACCGGTATAGATGACAACATTGTCAAAAGCTGTTTGAAACCCGACTGGTATCTCACCGTCATTCAGTAGTGAAATGAAATCAATCATGTCCATGCTAAAATACCTGAAAGTGCCTCGTCCATACTGTTGGAGAGAAGCGTTCGACACATAAGGTATGTTTGCACTATGGGTTGTCAGTTGCTGATAAAAAGCTGTCGCCAACTGATCGATGGCCGTGCAATCGTATGCAGCAATCGTAGCCCATTTGTTTGCATTATCCTCTATGAAAACCTCACAAGCACGGGTTGTATAATCGGTTACACTACTGCTATAAAGCAATGACAGCATTTTATCATAAGGGAAACCGCCCAAAAGGATCTCAGTGGGTGATGCAATGCAATAATGCGTATTGTTGCGCAACTCATATAAAGTTTCGACATTACCCATATAGCAAGCATCAAACAAAAGGAAATCAAGCTGGCCAAGATTCGACTGTGAGAGAATTTGTGCCAATTGCGGAATTTCTATGGTGTTGTCTCCATCGTTGTCTTGTCCGATAGAGAGAGTCTTACGCCCATCAATATATTTTAGCCACCCGCTTCCGTGTGAACCCATAATAAGCCCGTAATGACTATCTTGAGCAATGGAAGCCATATCGTTGAGGATTCCAATCATTATCTCCGGATCGGTAGAGTCTTGGATGGGATATTCTATGACAGTAACTGCAGCTTGGAGGATTTCAGTATCGCTCGTCAGTCCATATGTCCCATTGACATTTCCCAATCCATCTGTTGTGTATTGTAAGATACGCGGTGTTGGCCAAAAGCTTCCGGATTCAGTACCATCCCAATAGATTAGTAGCGTACAAGAATTTTCCATTTGTTCCAAGCCCCGATACATGTCGATAATATTATCTTGTAGGTAATTATTAAGGTTATTTCCATTAGCGACAACTAAATAAGCCAATACCGTACGACAGGCTTGAGGTTGTGTCTCAATCACATCGTTATCATCTGTACAAGACATGAAAACCATCGTCAGTAAACAACAAAACGATAAGACAATAGATGCGATTATTTTTTTATGTACCATAAGTTATAATCATTACGTTAATAAACTTTGCGAAGATAGGCATACTTTTGCACATTTGTAGTAGAACGATTCTATTATTTTTTTATCTTTGCGACAAAAAAATTTGGAATAACAATGAAAAAGGTATTATTTATAATTGTTGTTTGCCTAACAACATCATTAGGAGTCTCTGCGCAGATGATTCGAACATTAGATGTGAAAGCTAATCTTCGGTCAGATTTTGGTTTCGGAATAGGTACAACAATTAATATTGTTGGTTCTCATTTTGATATTGTCCCATCATATAATTACTATTTCCGTAGCGGTAAAAACGCGTGGCATGTCGACGCAGATATACATTATAATTTTGATATCGCTCCGCAATTTGAACTTTTCCCATTGATAGGCGTCAGTTATTTCTATTGTGGCAAGGGTTATATCGGTACCAATCTGGGTGCTGGTCTAACGTATAATTTTGCTAAAGAATGGGCACTGAAAACTGAATTAAAATATCAGTTTGTGAAAGATTGGGATGATTTGTTTTTCAGCATAGGTTTTGCCTATCGCTTTTAAGTGAGGTTATTTATTGGGAAGGAATTTCTTTTATTTTATCCAGTTCTTGTTTTATAAACGCTAAAATATCTTTTTGCTGATCGGGATGAAACCATGTGATTTCCGAATCACGTTTAAACCAAGTCATTTGTTTGCGCGAATAAATACGTGAGTTTTGCTTGATTTTCTCAATAGCAAAAGGCAATGTCCATGTGCCATCAAAATAGTTGAATAACTCCTTATAACCAACGGTGTTGAGCGCATTCAAATGTTTATAAGGGTACACTTTACGAGCTTCTTCCAATAACCCATCAGCAATCATCTGATCTACACGAAAATTGATACGTTCATATAGTTCTTCACGCTCGCGACATAACCCTATTTTCAGTATATGGAAAGAGCGTTTTTTATTTTTTTGTGTACGAAAAGAGCTATAAGGCAAGCCCGTCATATAGCAAATTTCCAATGCATGAATCACGCGTTTGGGATTTTTAAGGTCTACTATGCGATAATAATCCGGATCAAGTAATTTCAATTCCTGACACAGATGTTCCAAGCCGACTTCTTCATAGTGCTTAAGTAAAGTTTCCCGCGTATATTTGTCAACAGTCGGAATATCATCAATTCCTTTACATACCGCATCAATATACATCATAGACCCTCCTGTCAGCAACAGAATATCGTGTGTATAAAAAAGTTCTTCGGTTAGTCTCAATACATCGGCTTCATATTGAGCTGCACTGTAATAATCTGTCAGTTTCAATGTTCCAACGAAATAATGCTTTACGCGTGTCTGTTGGTCTTTTGTCGGTGCAGCCGTTCCAATAGGCAAATCGGCATAAAGTTGACGTGAATCTGCAGAAATAATAGGAGAATGATAAGTTTCAGAGAGAGAAAGACTAAGTTCTGTTTTTCCAACCCCTGTGGGACCTACGAGTACAATAAGGGTCTTCAATGCCATGAAACTATTTTGATGACGAGAATATACTAAATAAGACGCGGAGAAGCCATTAAATTTGAATAAGCATACATCATCCGCGTCTCATCATGATTTATCGCGATTTAATATTTATCATCGTAACCACTACCCCCTTCATCCATTTCGAAACTATCCGGATCAAACTCATCGGGATCAAATGTTTGGTCTCCATAAAAATTCTCATCCAAATCAACGTTAGGAGTTATGCCATTCGCCTTAGCTTGTTCGTCAAAATCGATAACTTGTTTGGGGGCTTTACCTTGTTTTCGTGAGCATATCGCTTGAGCTAAATCCTTACCCGGAATAATTTCTGTCAGTTCGATGAAAAATACTCTGTCTGCCAACGGGTCAAAGACATAAAGCAGACGTTGTTTTTCATCTTCAAGCAGATCACTTAACCGGGTTTCTACCATAACCCAACTATCCTCATCCGAACGGGTATTCATGTCTTCAAGAGTCACCTCTTTTTCTTTCTCCCAGTTCTCATCACAAATAAAGAACGATGTCACTTGATCATCCTTATATCCAGTTGCTTCAAGGATGGCTTTGTGAAAGTCATAAAATGTCGCGTCGGAATCTATTTTTATTTCTCTGACAAAATCATCGACTTCATCAGACACAATCGTAAATCTATATATCATAGTAGTTTTTTTGTAATTAGCGAATAATACCTCTTTGTGATTCTTGAATGAAAGAAATGATGTATTCAATCTCCTTACTCATTGGAACATCTGTTTTTATCTTGGCTAACGCTTCTGTAACGTTCAAGCTGCTTTGGTAAACGATGCGATATGCATTATGAATGTTTTCAATGAGTTCGTTAGAGAAATTACGACGACGCAGACCTACGATGTTAATACCGGCATATGTAATAGGTTCACGTCCGGCAATAATAAACGGAGGGATATCTTTGCTGAAACGAGAACCACCTTGCACCATAGTATATCCACCTACGCGACAGAACTGATGCATCAATACACCTCCGCTGACAATAGCATTGTCATCGATAATAATTTCTCCTGCCATTTTTGTTGCGTTACCGATGATACATCCATTTCCTATGCGTGCATCATGAGCCACATGTACACCTTCCATAAGCAAATTATTATTTCCGACAATAGTCTTTCCTTTAGAATCCGTACCACGATTAATGGTAACATTTTCACGAATCGTATTATTGTCTCCAATCTCTGCGACTGTCTCTTCTCCGTGAAACTTTAAATCTTGTGGAATGGCTCCGATAACAGCACCCGGAAAGATGCGGTTGTTATTACCTATTCGAGCACCATAGAGAATATTGGCATTTGCCATAATCGTATTGTTATCGCCAATAACTACGTTTTTGTCAATGAATACAAAAGGACCTATCTCGACATTATTGCCGATCTGGGCTTCAGGATCAATATATGCTAAAGGGCTAATCATATTACATACATAAAATTAATAAAAGAAGTAACAAAGGGAAGTGTTTCTTACTTTCTACTTACTTGAGGTTTATTTATTTTTTACTATTTGTGCCATAAACTCTGCTTCACAAACTATCTTTTCACCAACAAAAACATAGCCTTTCATGGTGGAAACACCACGCCTGATTGGTGCCAGCAATTCAACCCTGAATATTAATGTATCACCCGGAATTACTTTTTGGCGGAACTTGACATTGTCTATCTTCATGAAGTATGTGGAATACCGTTCTGGCTCATCAACAGAATTAAGTACCAACAGACCACCAACCTGAGCCATAGCTTCTATTTGGAGTACGCCCGGCATAACGGGTTCCTGTGGAAAATGCCCCTGGAAGAAAGGCTCATTAACGGTTACATTTTTTACTCCTACGATATAGTTGGCGCCAACAGCAATGATTTTATCAACCAATTGAAATGGATAACGATGAGGAAGTAATTCACGAATACGAAGAATATCCATAACAGGCTCCTCATTGCAATTATATATTGGTGCCTGGATTTCATGTTGTTTGATTTCCTTACGAAGAAGTCGGGCAAATTTATTGTTAACGGTGTGTCCCGGTCGTGTCGCAATGATACGTCCTTTAATTGGTTTTCCTATCAATGCCAAATCACCAATAATATCTAACAGCTTATGTCGAGCTGGCTCGTTAGGCCATACAAGAGGTTTTGTGTTCAGATAACCTAATTTGGTTGCATCTCGATACTCTACTTTCATGACATCTGCCAGTTTGTCAAATTGAGATTGTGACATTTGGCGTTCATAAATCACAATAGCGTTATCCAAGTCACCACCCTTAATCAAACCTGCCGACAACAACTGTTCTATTTCGCGCACAAAAACAAATGTCCGGCAGGAAGCGATTTCTTTCGGGAAATCCGCCATATTGTCGAGAGTAGCAAATTGGTTGGAAATAATATTAGAGTCGTACGAAATCAATACGTTAACACTGAAGTCATCATCCGGGAGCACGGTAATAGATGAACCTGTCGTTTCGTCTTTGTATTCAATTTTTGATTTAATAATGTAGAAGTCTTTTACAGCATTCTGCTCTTCCGTTCCTATGCGATTAATATTTTCTACATATATTTTTGCACTACCATCGAGAATCGGGAACTCAGGTCCGTTTACTTGGATTAGACAGTTGTCTATACCGGCAGCATAAAGAGCAGCCATCGCATGTTCTACGGTACTCACCTTTATTCCATTTTTCGACAACACTGTGCCACGAGTCGTCTCTGTGACATTTTCTGCAACAGCGTCGATAATGGGCTGTCCTTCTATATCTATGCGTTGAATTTTATATCCATGATTGTCAGGAGCCGGATTAAAGGTTATCGTCAGATTCAGACCTGTGTGCAAACCTTTTCCACAAAGCGAAAAGCTACCTTTTAGAGTTTTCTGTTTCAACATGGCCATTATTGTTTGTTTTTTAATTGTTCTTTTAAGTCTTCCAACTCTTTTTCCAACTTATTTATTGCCAGATACATATCTGGAAGTTTCTTATAAACAGCAGAGCATTTGAAAAATTGTTTGGCATCGATGCCCGGACTTCCCAAAATGTTTTTGTTGTCTCCTTTCACACTGTTGGGTATTCCGGATTGAGCCCCGATATTAACATGGTTACCTACGTGAATATGACCGGCAAGTCCTACCTGTCCACCAAACATACACCATTCTCCCACTTTAGTTGAACCGGCAATGCCGACCTGCGATGCCATGACCGTATGACTTCCTACCTCTACATTATGAGCAATCTGGATAAGATTGTCAAGTTTAACTCCTTTACGCACTATGGTCGCTCCCATTGTCGCACGGTCTACACACGTATTTGCTCCAATCTCTACATCATCTTCTAAAACAGTAATACCCACCTGAGGAATTTTCTCATATCCTTCAGATGAAGGAGCAAAACCAAACCCATCAGCTCCTATCACACTGCCTGCATGAAGGATACAACGTTGGCCTATCCGACATTCGTGATAAACCGTGACATGCGGATACAAAATGGAATTATCACCGATTTGGACACCTTCGCATACCGTCGCATGAGGATATATAGCAACATTGTCACCAATAACCGCATGTTCGCCCACATAAGCAAAAGCACCAATATAAACATTCTTGCCGATTTTAGCGGTGGAGTCAACAAAGGCCAACGTATCAATACCTGTTTTTTTAGGCTTGCTCATCTCATAAAAAGCAAGCAATTTGGCTACACTTTCATAAGCATTGTCTACTTTAATCAATGTTACTTGTAGCTCCTTCTCTGGGACAAAGTCTTTATTAACCAATACAATCGTAGATTTGGTCTCGTAAATATAATGAGTATATTTAGCATTGGAAAGAAAGGATAGTGCTCCCGGCACACCTTCTTCTATTTTCGCAAAAGTATGCACGGTGGCATTTTCGTCACCAACAACTACACCATGTATAAATTCGGCTATCTGTTTTGCTGAGAATTCCATATTTGTTCTTTTCTGTTCTTTCTTCTAGAATTACTAAACCTTTTTGTTGTTTGAAAAGACAATGTTGAACACTGACTATTTATTAATGTGCAAAGTACGTATTTTTTTTTTTTATTTCCGCCTATTCGGTGACTTTTATACCTGTTTTCTCGAAAGAAAAGCAATAACGGGAACAAAATAACAGCATTAAAGTTGTTTTACAATAATACACTTACACTTTCACGATTATAACAGGACATCACGCCCTAAGCAACTTTATGCCAGCAGAGTATGGCAGGACTGAACTAGAAGCGTTTGCTCAACTGTTCAGCCATTTGAGTCTGCAATTCACACGCTTTCTTGGCTGCGGTTGCTGCAAAGCTTTCGGTCGGGTCTGCATAAATAATGGCACGGCTTGAATTGACAATCAGCCCACATTGATCATTCATGCCATACCGACAAACATCTTCGAGCGAACCTCCCTGAGTGCCGATACCCGGAACCAGTAGAAAATGATTGGGAACTATCTTGCGAACATCTGCAAACATCCGTCCTTGTGTGGCGCCAACAACATACATCATGTTCTCCTCATTGCCCCATTGTTGCGACGTGCGTAATACTTTCTCAAACAAACGTTCACCTTGAGCGTCACTCATCAACTGGAAGTCTTGCGATCCTTTATTCGAGGTCAAAGCCAACAAGATAACCCATTTGCCGTCGTAAGCCAGGAAAGGACTCACACTATCCTCACCCATATAGGGCGCAACCGTCACGGCATCGATGCCCGTCTCTTCGAAAAACGACCGTGCATACATAGCCGACGTATTCCCTATATCGCCCCGTTTGGCATCGGAAATGACGAACTGGTCAGGATAGTTCGTTTTCAGATAAGCAACCGTTCGCTCAAAAGCCTGCCACCCCTTGATGCCCAGACACTCATAAAAGGCGAGGTTCGGCTTGTAGGCCATACAGTATGGAGCGGTCGCATCAATAATCGCCTTGTTAAACGCAAAAACAGGGTCTTCCTCTGTCAGCAGATGTGGAGGAATCTTCCGGATATCCGTATCGAGACCCACGCAAAGAAAAGACTGTTTCTTCAGGATGTTTTCAAATAATGCTTGCTTATTCATACGAGATTGATATGATTAGAAATGAATGCTTGTCGTATAGTCACATAAAATTATAACTGACTCTCTTTCAGCCTTTCTGCATTTTCGGCAACAATCAGATGGTCGATGCAGTCCTGTATGTCGCCATCCATGAAAGCTGCCAGATTGTAGATGGTATAGTTGATGCGGTGATCGGTGATACGTCCCTGCGGATAGTTGTACGTACGGATCTTAGCCGAACGGTCGCCCGTCGACACCATCGTCTTACGTCGGGAGGCAATGTCGTCCACATACTTCTGATGCTCTTTATCGTAGATGAACGTACGAAGCCGTGCAAGAGCCCGTTCTTTGTTCTTCGGCTGATCGCGTGTTTCCGTACACTCAATCAGGATTTCCTCTACCACACCCGTATTCGGGTTCTTCCAATTATAACGCAGACGCACGCCCGACTCCACCTTGTTCACATTCTGACCGCCGGCTCCCCCGCTGCGAAACGTATCCCATTTGATTTCCCCTTCGTTGATTTCCACATCAAAAGGCTCAGCTTCGGGCAAGACGGCTACGGAGGCTGCCGACGTATGCACCCTGCCCTGCGTCTCCGTTGTCGGAACCCGCTGCACCCGATGCACCCCCGATTCGTATTTCAACGTGCCATAGACCTTCTCACCCGATATCGAACAGATAATCTCCTTATACCCTCCGGCTGTACCCTCGCTAAAGCTCGATACCTCCATCTTCCAACCCTTCTGTTCGCAATACTTAGCATACATGCGGAAAAGGTCGCCGGCAAAGATGGCAGCCTCGTCGCCTCCCGTGCCGCCACGTATCTCCAGAATCGCATTCCGGTCGTCTTGCGGGTCGGCCGGAATCAGCAAGAGCTTGATTTCCTCTTCCAGCTGAGGAATGCGCACCTCGCAAGCGTTCGCCTCTTCGCGTGCCATCTCCCTCATCTCAGGGTCAGTCTCCGTACTCATCAAGTGCTTGGCCTCCTCCAGTCCGTTGAGACACTGCACGTAAGCCTTCCGCGCCTCCATCAGGCCGCCCAGTTCCTTATATTCCTTTGTCAGCCTGATGTAGCGCCGCTGGTCAGCAATCACATCCGGATCGGTAATCAGTGTCGACACCTCCTCGAAGCGTGCCATCAGCCCGTCGAGTTTATCAAGCAACGTATTGTTCTCCGTCATCACCCAAGTTTAAGGTTAAAGCCTCAATAAACAAACTCACCATACTCACTGCGGACAATCAGTTCCTTGTGGTCACACTCCTCGATGCGACCCACAATCCGGGCGTCGATGTCGAAATCCTTGCTGATGGCAATCACCTGCTCGGCATGCTCCTCGGACAGATAAATCTCCATGCGATGACCCATATTGAATACTTTATACATCTCGCTCCATTCCGTCCCACTCTGCTTCTGTATGGTCTTAAACAGTGGCGGAACCGGAAACAGATTGTCCTTCACTACGCGCACATCGTCGACAAAGTGCAAGATCTTCGTCTGACCGCCGCCCGAACAATGCACCATTCCATGAATCTCAGGCCGCAAACAGTCCAATATCCGCTTCACTACCGGCGCATACGTCCGCGTCGGAGACAGCACCAGTCTGCCGGCATCCAGCGGACTGCCGTCCACCTCGTCCGTCAGTCGAAGCCCTCCGCTATACACCAGATCGGCAGGCACCCCCGGATCGTAGCTCTCCGGATAGCGTTCGGCCAGATACTTTGCAAACACATCGTGTCGCGCCGAAGTCAACCCGTTGCTGCCCATGCCCCCGTTATACTCATGCTCATACGTAGCCTGACCAAACGAAGCCAAGCCCACAATCACATCACCTGCGCGAATGTTCCCATTGTCGATCACCTCACTACGGCGCATCCGGCACGTCACCGTGCTGTCCACAATCACCGTCCGCACCAGATCGCCCACGTCCGCAGTCTCGCCCCCCGTAGCATAGACACCAACTCCCATGCTGCGTAACTCCGACAACAGTTCGTCCGTACCGTTGATAATCGCCGAGATTACCTCACCCGGAACCAGCAGTTTGTTGCGACCGATTGTCGATGAGACCAGGATATTGTCCGTAGCCCCCACACACAACAGGTCATCAATGTTCATAATCAGAGCGTCCTGCGCAATGCCTTTCCACACGCTCAAGTCGCCCGTCTCCCGCCAATAGACGTAAGCCAGACTCGACTTCGTGCCCGCGCCGTCGGCATGCATGATGTTGCAATACGCCTCGTCGCCACCCAGAATGTCAGGGATAATCTTGCAAAAAGCCCGAGGGAAAATACCCTTGTCGATATGTTTAATGGCGTTGTGCACGTCTTCCTTCGAAGCACTTACGCCTCTCATCATATAACGTTGATCCATCTTGTCGCATCATTTACAGGTTCACTCATAAAATCGAGACGCAACCCCCTGCCACACAACCGTGACCCGAGACCCGGCCGGATGCCCGGCCAACAGTGTCCGGAGGGCAACCGGCAATCCGTCGCCCGCAGGAAGAGCCGCATACTCATCGCATGCAAAAGTATAAAATCTTTCTCATAAGTCGGCTATCGTCTCTGAAAAAATCCCCGTCCGTCCATGTATCAGCGCGACCCCTTCCGGAGACCGCCCAAGAAAAGATCCGA
>CAZEPM010000062.1:0-11101 GCA_964514145.1 uncultured Bacteroides sp. | reverse complement strand
GGTTTTACAAGGCTTCGAGCATACGCTTCAGCACGACAGTGGCTGAGATTTCGCGGTTGGCGGCTTCGGGGATGACGATGGATTGTGGACTCTCGATGACGTCATCGGTTACGATCATGTTGCGGCGCACGGGCAGACAGTGCATGAAGTAGGCATTGTTGGTCACGGCCATTTGTCGCTCGCTCACCGTCCAGTTGCGGTCGGTACTGAGAATGCGTCCGTAGTTGTTTCCGCTATAAGCTGCCCAGTTTTTCGCATAGACGAAGTCGGCGCCTTCGAATGCTTTCATCTGGTCGTATTCCACGTGTGCGCTTCCCACGAATTCGGGAGCCAGTTCGTAGCCTTCCGGATGGGTGATGACGAAATCGTAGTCGGTAGCATTCATCCACTCGGCAAACGAGTTGGGGACGGCCTGAGGCAGCGGACGCGGATGGGGAGCCCAAGTCATGACCACCTTGGGGCGGGCTGTCTTTTTGTATTCTTCAATGGTAATGAGGTCGGCAAAACTCTGCAGTGGGTGGCGTGTGGCAGCTTCCATCGAGAACACGGGACGGCCCGAATACCTGATGAACTGGTTGAGAATGACCTCATTGTAGTCGTATTCACGATTTTCGAAGCGGGCAAACGAACGCACGCCGATGAGGTCGCAGTAGCATCCCATCACGGGGATGGCCTCAAGTAGATGTTCCGGTTTGTCACCGTCCATCACCACACCGCGTTCGGTCTCCAGTTTCCATGCACCTTGGTTGATGTCGAGTACGATGACATTCATACCCAGGTTGAGCGCAGCTTTTTGGGTACTGAGACGTGTGCGCAGGCTGCTGTTGAAGAAAATCATGAGCAGGGTTTTGTTGCGCCCCAGCTCTACGTATTTAAAACGGTCTTTTTTGATTTCGAATGCTTCGTTCAGTGCAGACTTCAGGTCACCGATGTCTTGCACACAAGTAAATTTTTTCATGTTGGTAATATTATGAGGTTGTTATTCGATTTTAATTCTCTCTGATTTGTCCTTCGCCCTCGATAAGCCATTTGTAAGTGGTCAGTTCCTCGAGTCCCATCGGGCCACGTGCATGCAGTTTCTGGGTGCTGATGCCTATTTCTGCGCCCAGTCCGAATTGTGCGCCGTCGGTAAAGGCCGTTGAAACGTTGGTATAGACGCAAGCCGCATCGACCAGTTGGGCGAAACGGCGGGCGTTTTCAACTTCTTCGGTTACGATACACTCACTGTGTTTCGAGCCGTGTCGACAAATGTGTGCCAGTGCGTCGTCGAGCGAATCCACTGTCTTGACAGCCATTTTATAATCCAGAAATTCCGTGCCGAAGCTGTTTTCATTAGCCGGTTGCAGCAGGTTGTCCGGATAGTTGCCCTGCAGGGCAGTGTATGCGCGCTCGTCGACATAGATAATCACCTGTTTGTCGGCTAGCGGGAGGCTGAGCGCGGGCAGGTCGTTCAGGCGTGTGGCGTGGACGATGAGACAGTCGAGTGCATTGCATACGCTCACGCGGCGCGTCTTGGCATTGAGCACGATGGCCGTACCTTTGGCCAAGTCGCCGTATTGGTCGAAATAGGTGTGGCAGATGCCTGCGCCCGTTTCGATGACCGGCACACTAGCTTCTTGACGCACATAACGGATGAGGGTGCTGCTGCCACGCGGGATGATGAGATCAACGTATCCATCGGCATGCAGCAGTTGGGCGGTGGCTTCGCGGTCAGACGGGAGCAAGGTGACGATGTTCGGGTCGGTGTGCATGCGCTGCAACACGGTGTGTATCAGGTTGACAATGGCTCGGTTTGATTCGTCGGCATTGTGTCCACCTTTGAGCACACAGGCATTACCTGATTTCAGGCAGAGTGCGAAGACATCGAAACTGACGTTAGGGCGAGCTTCGTAGATGACGCCTATCACACCGAAAGGTACGCTCACCCGTTTCAATCGCATGCCATTGGGGCGGATGTCGCTCTGCAGGATGCGTCCCAACGGTGACGGGAGCGAGGCCACATGGCGCATGTCTGAGGCAATGTCTTGCAGCCGTCCGGCTGTCAGTTTCAAGCGGTCGTAGAGCGGGCTGTGGCTGTCCATCCGTTCCAAATCGGCTCGGTTGGCTTGCAGCAGGGCGTCGGTCTGCATCTCGATTTCGTTAGCTACGGCATACAGGATTTCGTTAACACGGTTGTCACCAAGCAGGGAGAGTGTGCGTCCGGCCTGTTGTGCGGCATCAAGCAAAGGGAAGATATCAGTGGGTGTTGTCATTCGATATAAAGAAAATCATAGTGAATAATCGGTTTTTTGTCTCGTTGGCCTATTTCTTTTCGTGCGGAATCGGCATCACAGTTTACCTTGCCGATGCCCACCGGCCGGTCTTGCGGATCGATCACCTGCACGAGGTCGTCTTTCTCGAACGTTCCCTCTACGGCGGTGACGCCGATGGGCAGAATGCTCACAGCCTGTTCGGAGCGGACACGGTTGGCCGCTGTCTGGTCTATCCGGATGGTGCCTTTGCAGAAGCTCTCGGAATGGGCTATCCATTTTTTGACGCTCGAAGCTGTGGTAGGTGAGGCCACAAAGCGTGTAGACGACACCTGCTCAGGATGGTAGATCAGGCTCGTCAGGATGCCGTCTGTTCGTCCGTTGGCAATCCACACCGTGATGCCCTCGGCGGCAACCTTGCGGGCGATGCGTGTTTTGGTGAGCATGCCGCCCCGTCCGAAGTTTGATTTCTCGGGTCGGACGTATTGCGACAGTTCCATGTCGGGCGTAATTTCGCTGATGAGTTGGACGTTGGCTTCGTTTGGATTACCTGTGTAGATGCCGTCGATGTTGCTCAGAATAATCAGTGCGTCAACGTTCATCATGGTCGCAATCAGGCCGGAAAGTTCGTCGTTATCGGTAAACATGAGTTCGCTAATCGAAATGGTATCGTTTTCGTTGACGATGGGCAGGACACCGTTTTCCAACATTACCTGCATGCATGCGCGTTGGTTGAGGTAGTGGCGACGGCTCCCGAAGCTCTCTTTCGTGGCGAGTACCTGTCCGACTGCTATGCCGTGTTCACGAAACAACTCGTAGTATCGGTTGATGAGTTTGGCTTGTCCGACGGCCGAGAAGAGTTGGCGTTGCGCCACGCTGTCTATGTGGCGGGTCGTGGTCAGTTCGCTTCGTCCGGCGGCGACGGCTCCCGAAGAAATCAGGATGATGTCGATACCTGCATGGCGCAGGTCGGCCAGTTGGTCGACGAGGGCGGACATGCGTGTGATATCGAGTGTTCCGTCGACGCGGGTCAGGACGTTGCTGCCTATTTTGACAGCGATGCGTGTAAAGGTTGTGCTCATACGGAATTGAGTTATGGAGTGAGGCAAAGATACGGAGATTTGGACGGATTGTAATAAGAAAATGGCTTGAAAATGCGAATTTGTCTGTGTTTCTGGTGTTGGTTGTATATTTTTGTAATCACCGCCGAGGCCGTCTCATGAAGTTACGAGGGAGCCTCGGCGGTGATTGCTCAGGGTTTTTCGTCGGTTTCCGGAAACGGTTGGGCAAACCTTCGGAATACTCGTTTTTTTGGACATTTTTTGTGCGTATGCGTTGTAATTTTTTAGGTTCTTGCAAGATTTCAGTTTGACAATAATACGTATCTTTGCCCATCTTTTTTGAAAACCATATTTGGATATGTTTGTTACACTTTTGATATTGGCCGTGTCCGCTGTTTTCTTTATGAGCGGAAAGGTTCGTTCGGATTTGGTAGCGGTATGTGCACTGCTCGCGTTGTTGATTTTTCAGATTCTGACGCCTGAAGAAGGCTTGTCGGGATTTTCGAATTCGGTGGTCATCATGATGGTAGGGCTTTTCGTTGTGGGCGGAGCCATCTTCCAGACGGGATTGGCCAAGATGATTAGTAGCAAGATTCTGAAGCTGGCAGGCACGAGCGAGTTGAGGCTGTTTCTGTTGGTGATGCTGGTGACGTCGGCCATTGGCGCCTTTGTGAGCAACACAGGCACGGTGGCACTGATGCTGCCCATCGTGGTGAGCATGGCTGCGAGTGCGGGCACCAATCCGAGCCGGTTGCTGATGCCGTTGGCCTTTGCGAGCAGCATGGGCGGTATGATGACCTTGATTGGTACGCCTCCCAACATGATTATTCAGGAGACACTGACGAATGCAGGTTATGAACCGCTGGCGTTTTTCTCCTTTTTGCCGGTCGGTTTGGTCTGTGTGGCAGTAGGTATTGTGGTGTTGTTGCCTCTCACCAAATGGTTTCTTTCGAAAAAAGGACAGTCGAACGAAAACGATGTTTCGGCCGGAAAGTCGCTGAATCAGCTGGTGAAAGAATACGGTCTGTCTAGCAATTTGTTCCGGGTGCAGGTGAGCAAAGGTTCTGGCATGATAGGCAAGACAATTGCCGGGTTGGATGTGCGCCGGCGTTATGGGCTGAACATCTTGGAGGTGCGTCGGCAAAACAAGTCGCAACACAAGTTTCTGCACACCGTGAAGCAACTGTCGGCTCCCGACACGGTGTTCGAAGAGGGCGATGTAGTGTATCTCTCCGGCGAAGCGAAACAGGTGGAACAGCTGGCGATCGATTTCCAACTGGCCTGGATGAAGGGGCACACCACCGAAGAGGCTTCCCGCAACGAAACGGCATTAAACTTTTATGAGATAGGCATTGCGGAGGTGGTGTTGATGTCGTCGTCACAACTGGTTAACCGTACGGTGAAGGATGTGGGCTTCCGTGACAAGTTCAATGTCAACGTGTTGGGCATCCGACGAAAGAAAGAATATCTGCTGCAGAATCTCGGTAGCGAACACATGCACGATGGCGACGTCCTGCTCGTGCAAGGTGACTGGAAAGACATTGCTCGCCTGTCGAAGGAAGAAGAAGACTGGGTGGTGCTCGGACAGCCGCTCGAGGAAGCCGCCAAAGTGACGCTCAACTACAAAGCGCCGGTCGCTGCCTTTATCATGGTCTTGATGGTGGCGATGATGGTGTTCGACTTCATTCCCGTAGAGACGGTGACGGCTGTGATGATTGCGGCTGTGCTGATGGTTGTCACGGGATGTATCCGCAGTGTGGAAGCTGCCTATAAGACGATAAATTGGCAAACCATTGTGTTGTTTGCCGCCATGATGCCGATGTCGCTGGCTTTGGAGAAAACCGGTGCTTCGGAATATATCTCGACCACGTTGGTGGAGAGCATTGGCAACTACGGTCCCTTGATGTTGCTGGCCGGTATTTATTTCACGACCTCGCTGATGACCATGTTTATCAGTAACACGGTGACTGCTTTGCTGATGGCACCCATTGCTCTGCAGAGTGCGATGCAGCTGGGTGTCAGCGCTGTGCCGTTCTTGTTTGCCGTGACGGTGGCGGCCAGCATGTGTTTTGCCTCTCCGTTTGCCACGCCGCCCAACGCTTTGGTGATGACCGCCGGCCAGTATACCTTTATGGATTATGTGAAGGTCGGTCTGCCGTTGCAGATCATTATGGGGGTGGTGATGATTTGTGTATTGCCTTTGCTGTTCCCGTTCTAAAGTCCGGAATTCGTTTCCAACGCCTGTGCCTAAAAGTTTGGCGGGAACGATGGCTTTCGTGCTGCGTTTGAAATCTTTTCGTTTACGGAATGGTTTGAATTGTTGTGCGGAAACGGAAAGTCGTGTATTTTTGTGTACTGAAACCTAAATTACCTACGAATAAGGCATGAAAGAATTTGTGATATCAGAAGCTCAGACCGAAAGAGCCGTATTGGTTGGCTTGATTACCCGAATGCAAAACGAACGCAAGACGAACGAATACCTCGACGAACTGGCTTTTCTGGCTGATACAGCAGGGGCAACCGTCGTGAAACGTTTTACGCAAAAGCTAGACGCTCCGCTGTCGACAACGTATGTGGGAAAGGGTAAACTCGACGAAATACGTGCCTACATCGAATCGAACGAAGATGACCCGGCGACGGCTATCGGTATGGTCATCTTTGACGACGAGCTCTCGGCCAAGCAAATCCGCAACATTGAAAAAGAACTGAACGTCAAGATACTCGACCGCACATCGCTCATTCTCGACATCTTTGCCATGCGTGCGCAAACGGCCAGTGCCAAGACGCAGGTCGAGCTGGCTCAGTATAAATACATGCTTCCCCGTCTGCAGCGACTTTGGACTCATTTGGAACGTCAGGGGGGAGGCTCGGGCAGCGGCAAGGGCGGGAGTGTAGGTCTGCGCGGACCCGGCGAGACGCAGCTCGAAATAGACCGTCGAATCATTTTGAACCGCATGTCGCTCCTCAAACAACAACTCGCTGAAATCGACCGGCAAAAGATAACTCAGCGCAAGAACCGAGGACGCTTGATTCGTGTAGCTTTGGTGGGATATACCAATGTAGGGAAGTCGACGCTCATGAACCTGCTGGCCAAAAGCGAGGTGTTTGCCGAGAACAAACTCTTTGCTACGCTTGATACCACGGTGCGCAAGGTCATCATCGAAAATCTTCCTTTCCTGCTTTCCGACACGGTTGGGTTTATCCGGAAACTGCCAACGGACTTGGTCGATTCGTTTAAGTCGACGCTTGACGAGGTGCGTGAGGCTGATTTGCTTGTCCACGTGGTCGACATCTCCCATTCCGACTTTGAGGAACAAATCAGCGTGGTAGAGAAAACGTTGGCCGATTTGGATTGTGCCGGAAAGCCTTCGATGATTGTGTTCAATAAAGTGGACGCTTATACTTACATTCGGAAAGATGAAGACGATTTGACTCCGCGTACGAAAGAAAATCTGACATTAGACGAGCTGAAACTGACTTGGATGGCGAAGCTCAACGACAATTGCATTTTTATTTCTGCTCGTGAGAAGATAAATATCGATTTGCTCAAGTCGATGCTGTATAAAAAGGTGCGGGAGTTGCACGTGCAGAAGTATCCGTACAATGATTTCCTTTATCCGATTTATGAGGAAGAATAAGTGAGGCGAAACGAAATACGAGATTAAAAAGAATACCTATGGAGAATTATCGGCCGTTGACTTTTGAAGAAATCGAGGTCTTGCAGCAACGTGGCTGTCAGGCTGAAGACTGGAATTTGGTAAGCGTCAGCGACGGATTCCGTCCGGAGTGTCTAGAGAACGTTAGCTTTTCCGGCTGTGTGAGGTTGGGAGTCTTTGACCGTGAGTACGAAGTGAAGCATGGAGTCTGGCGTCCGTCTGGCATTCGTCGGGCTGTGTTACACGATGTGACGGTGGGGGATAATGCGTTGATTGAAAACATAGGCAGCTATATTGCCCACTATGATATCGGCGAGGAGGCTTATGTTTCCGATGTGGGATGTTTGTCGGCTGATGAAGATACGTCTTTTGGCATTGGCTCGCCGATAGCTCTGTTGAGTGAGGGATCGTTGCGTTTCTTGGTTTTTCTGCACGATAAGTTGTCTGCCCAGGAGGTCTATTTGCGTTGGGCTGCCGGAGCAGAGCGGCTTATGGACTCGAGTCAGAAGGTACGCGAAGAACTGAATGTCTTGGTTCGGCAAAATGTGGAATGGTGGCAAACTCAACGTGCCAGCATCGGCAAGCGGGCGGTAGTATGCCATGTAGGGGAGATCAACAACACTTATGTCGGAGCGTATGCCGTGGTCTCGGGTGTGGAAAGTCTGGACGAATGTTGCTTGCTGAGTGAAGAAGAAGCCCGTGTTTGTGTGACCAATGCTTGTGTGTGTCGCGAGTGTGTGCTGGCGGCCGGTGCTAAGGTGTCGGATGGTGTAAAGGCCTACAACTGCTTCATTGGGCAAGGTGTTTGTCTGGGTAAAGGATTCTCGGCCGAACAATCGGTGTTTTTTGCCAACAGTCACATGGACAACGGAGAAGCCTGTGCCGTGTGTGCCGGACCTTTCACGGTGAGCCATCACAAATCAACCCTGCTTATTGGCGGCATGTTCTCATTCTTGAATGCAGGGTCGGGCACGAACATGAGCAATCATTTATATAAGATAGGGCCGGTGCATTACGGTATCCTGCAACGTGGATGCAAGACGGCTTCTGGCACACACTTGGTATGGCCGGGAAAGATAGGCGACTTCTCGATGATTATGGGAAAGTATGATTCGCATGTCGATTTGCGCGAATTTCCTTTCTCTTACGTGTTTGGCGAGAAAAACCACATAGCTCTTGTACCGGCGGTCAATTTCCTGACACTGGGAACTTACCGCGATTTGCGCAAGTGGTCGGAGCGTGATAAACGTTCGGAGAAGATCGTCCGACTTGACCAGATTTCCACGTTCGACGCCTTAAATCCCCATACGGTGCAATGGGTTGTCGCCGGCCGACATCGTTTGGAACATCTGCTGGCAAATGCGGACGATGCCGACGACTGTCTTCGCGAAGGCAACCTCGTTATCACCCGACAGCAGGCGCAGCGCGGATGTGACATTTATCGCCTGATTGAAGAGCTTTACATTGCGCGCTATGTCGGTGAGGCCACCGAAGAGCATCAGAGTGAGGATGCAGGTTCCTACCCGTCGTGGACCGATATGTTAGGCTTGCTGGTGCCCGATTATAAGATTCAGGAACTCGCTATCAAGCTGAGCGAAGAAGGCTTTCGGTCGTTCGATGAACTGCTCACCCTGTTCGAAGACTGGGCAGAGATATATCCCTTGTTGGTTGAGCGGCACATTCGTCGTAGCTATACCAACGACGAAATCGATTTTTCCCTGATAAACTACGAAAACAATCTGAACTACTATTACGACGCTGTCAGATCCGATTTGGAAAAAGATGCGGCTTTGCTGGACGATGCTTTCAGGCAGGAGCTGGATTTACTCCGGAAGAATCTGGAAGAAGACCGCAGCCAACAACTAAAGAAAGCTAAAGAAAAAATTTCTTCTCTCGTAGGCAGGTGCGACTAACTGAAGATATTTTGTACCTTTGCGCCGTACTAATAATCATTTTAAAAGACTGAACTATGGCAATACCTCCGTTTAAGTACGAGCATCCTTTCCAATTGGGTGAAGATACGACTGAATATTATTTGTTGACAAAAGACTACGTGTCGGTCAGCGAGTTTGAAGGCAAACCTGTCTTGAAAGTGGCAAAGGAAGGTCTGACCGCTATGGCCAATGCGGCTTTTCGCGACGTTTCTTTCATGTTGCGCCGTAGCCACAACGAACAAGTGGCTAAGATTCTGACCGATCCGGAAGCCAGTGAAAACGATAAGTATGTAGCCCTGACTTTCTTGCGCAATGCGGAGGTCGCCAGCAAAGGTGTGCTCCCGTTCTGTCAGGACACCGGTACGGCAATCATTCATGGCGAAAAAGGTCAGCAGGTATGGACGGGCTATTGTGACGAAGAAGCCCTGTCACTGGGTGTTTATAAAACATATACTGAGGAAAACCTGCGCTACTCGCAAAACGCCCCTCTCTCTATGTATGAAGAAGTCAATACAAAGTGTAACCTTCCCGCCCAGATCGACATCGAAGCCACGGAAGGCATGGAATACAAGTTCTTGTGCGTCACCAAAGGAGGAGGATCGGCCAACAAAACCTATCTCTATCAAGAAACAAAAGCAATCTTAAACCCGGACACACTGGTGCCTTTCCTTGTTGAAAAGATGAAAACGTTGGGCACGGCTGCTTGTCCGCCCTATCACATTGCATTCGTCATCGGAGGTACTTCGGCTGAAAAAAATCTTTTGACAGTCAAATTAGCTTCTACGCACTATTACGACAATCTGCCGACTACCGGTAGTGAAGGTGGCCGGGCATTCCGTGACATCGAGCTGGAAAAGCAAGTGTTGGAAGAAGCTTGTCGGATTGGCTTGGGTGCACAGTTCGGCGGTAAATACTATGCACACGATGTACGCATCATCCGTTTGCCTCGTCATGGTGCTTCGTGTCCTGTCGGATTGGGCGTATCTTGCTCGGCAGACCGCAACATCAAGTGTAAAATTAATAAAGACGGTATTTGGATAGAAAAGCTCGACAGCAATCCGGGCGAGCTGATTCCGGAGACACTCCGTCAGGCAGGTGAGGGCGATGCCGTGAAGATTAACTTAAACCGTCCGATGAGTGAGATTCTGAGCGAACTGACCAAATATCCGGTATCTACACGTCTGTCGCTCAATGGCACGATTATTGTAGGCCGTGACATTGCACATGCCAAGCTGAAAGAGCGTCTGGATCGAGGTGAAGACCTGCCCCAATACATCAAAGACCATCCCATCTATTACGCCGGTCCGGCCAAAACTCCGACAGGAATGGCCTGTGGCTCGATGGGCCCGACAACGGCCGGACGCATGGATCCTTATGTTGATTTGTTTCAAAGTCATGGCGGCAGCATGATTATGTTGGCTAAAGGAAACCGCAGTCAGGCGGTGACCGATGCCTGTAAGAAGCATGGCGGATTCTATCTGGGTTCGATTGGAGGCCCTGCCGCAATTCTGGCACAAAACAACATCAAGAGCATCGAGTGTGTGGAATATCCCGAATTGGGTATGGAGGCGATCTGGAAAATTGAAGTGGAAGACTTCCCCGCTTTCATTTTGGTAGACGATAAAGGCAATGACTTTTTTAAGCAAATCAAGCCGCAACCGCTTTGTGCAGTGAAGAAATAACATCGCCTGACTGTCGAAAGACAGCTGAGTGCATAGCCGGAAAGAACCGTGATCGCGTTCTTTCCGGTTTTTTTGTAGCTTGGCCAAATCCGGTCTGTCGATGACGACGGGGAAAACAGGCGAATGACCGGCTGTGTTTATGATGATGGCCGGGCTTGTTTAGCGCGGTGTCCGGAGCGGTTTATCAACAGTGAACCGTATCTGGAACACATGTCAATGCTGTTTGTCAACAAAGACCGGATGCACACTTCTGTCAGAGGTATCTTATAGCAAATCCTTTATTTTGAGCATCTACCTTGCATCGCCCGCCACGCCCGTGTCGGGCGATGCAAGGCAGATGCGCGTGGTCTCCTCCGAATCGTGCCCCATACCCTCCGGGATGACAGAAAGCAGGATGTTCTTGCTCCTGGCAACGCTTGCCCGGCAGTGCCTCGCGCAGTGCATGGTCAGCGGAATGTGCAGCCCTGCCCAGCCGCTTCAACTGTCCGATGACACCCTGCATGAAACGGAATAAGGATT
>CAZEPM010000061.1:0-11323 GCA_964514145.1 uncultured Bacteroides sp. | reverse complement strand
TTTTAAAATAAACAAGGATTAAATGCTAAGAATATTTTTCATGTAATCTAAATATATAAAAAAATTTCCGCTATAGAGTTTTTTACGTATACTTGGTTGGTGTGGAAATGGGAAAATAGGACGGTGTAGGATATTATTAATAGGTAAATTATAATGAAATCCACATCTGTTATAATTCCAATAGTTACGAACTTTTTCATTTACGTTAGTAAGGAGTTTTAGAACAGGTTCTCCAAGTGTTATTATTGGACATTTTTCAAAGTCTGATAATTCAGATTCTAATAATTTAAGATTGGGAGACAAATGAAGCTTTAATACATTTGGAGTATCTGCTGGTGGAAAGGTATAGAAATATTTATAAATATTCGTAGCATATATATTGTCCAAAGATAAATCAAGTCCAATACAAATCTTTTCAATATATTTTCTTAATGCACCGTTATTATTATCAAGATTGAGTGTAGACTGAATTTTATTACGTTGTTTTATATTTCTAATTGTTGGATCTTGCCCAAGAATAATCAGTTTAATTGTTTTCTTGCCGCAGAATGGTGGAATCGGATTTAGAGAAAAATCAATCAAATTGGATGATACTTGAGGTAAACTATCACGTATAGCTATAACTTTTTCTATAATATCCATGGTATTTTTAATAAATAAACTTTTAATTTTCAGAATTAGAAAAAACAAAGAATTAATTGTAATGTATATCTATAAAATACTAGATGATTCACGTATTTCCAGATCGATGGTCATATCCTTTATTTACAAGTAAATAACCGTTGATCTTTTCAGTCAATGATAGCGTTGGCGAATAAAAAAAGGGTGACCCTTTGAATCTTACTACTTTTGGGTCACCCTCATTTTATGGTATTTACAGATTAAACTTTTTCTGCAACAACTTCAAAAGGAATCTCAACAGTAACTTCTTTATGCAGTCTTACTATCGCTTTGTATGATCCTACTTCTTTTACTGTATCTTTAACAGAGATAGTCTTACGATCAATTTTATGACCTAATTTCTCAAGTTCTTCCGCAATCTGAATGCTACCTACAGAACCAAAAATTGTACCTGTAGAACTTACTTTTGTGCTAATCGTTAAAGATACATCTTTCAATTGAGCCGCAAAATCTTCTGCTTCTTGTTTTATCTTAGCAAGTTTATGAGCACGTTGCTTCAATTCTTCAGCCAACATTTTCTTTGCTGATGGAGATGCAATCACAGCTTTACCTCTAGGAATAAGATAATTCCGTCCATACCCAGATTTCACCGTTACAATATCATTCTTGTAACCTAAATTTGCAACATCTTCTTTTAAAATTATTTCCATACAAAATCCTCCTTCTTATTATTTCATCATATCTGTTACAAATGGGAGCAATGCTAAGATACGTGCTTTCTTCACCGCACGAGCAACTTTTCTTTGATATTTAAGCGAAGTTCCGGTGATGCGACGTGGTAGGATTTTACCTTGCTCATTCAAGAATTTCTTTAAGAATTCAGGATCTTTGTAATCAACATATTTAATTCCTGCCTTTTTGAAGCGACAATATTTCTTTTTTTTAGTATCTACTGAAGGTGGAGTTAAATATCTAATTTCTGATTGTTGTTGTACCATAATTAATCCTCCTTTTTAGCTGATTTTAAACTTCTTCTTTTTGTAGCATACTCGATAGCATACTTATCGAGTTTAGTTGTCAGATAACGAATTACACGCTCATCACGACGATAGTTTAACTCAAGCGTAGCGATTGTTTTAGGCTCCGCTTTGAATTCAATCAACTGGTAAAAACCTGTAGATTTTTTTTCAATGGGGTAAGCTAATTTCTTCAATCCCCAATTTTCTTCATTGATAATCTCTGCGCCTTCAGCAATGAGAATACCTTTAATCTTTTCTACCGTTTCCTTCATCTGTACATCAGACAAAACGGGAGTCAAAATGAAAACGGTTTCATATTGATTCATACTTTCTTTGATAAACTTTAAACTTGTTAATAATTAGTTTTTTAAAATCGCTGCAAAGGTAGGCATTTTCCTTTAACTAACAAATAGTTGGGCTTATTTCTTTTTGAGAGTTTACTATTCTTATTGCTTTTAGAATAAGGAGATAAAAGTTGATATTTTATGATATGTGTATTAACTTTGCATAGTTGCTGAAATAATATATTCATGCTGGAAGAGGTTTTATTCGACAACATCTTATTTTACCGTTCTAAGTGGAAAAGTTTTTAAAAACTTTAAAAAAAGTATATTCTGTTGCTAATCAAACTCTGAAAGAAACTTGATAGAGAATCACACTAACAGCTTGTGTATCAGTTGTAATTTTTACAAAAGATATTTACAGAACTTAAAGCTATATCATTATCTATATAATTATGAATAAGAAATTTCTTAGATATATCGGACTTATTTTTATTGTTATAGGTGCTTCTATATTAATCTTTGGTTTTTTTAGTCATAACGTTCATAATAATTTCATTACATGTACGGCCATTATATTTGTACTGATAGGGCTTCTTGCTTATATTGTGCTTAACAAATATATTCAATAGACTTTTTCTAGCCTATCACAGTAAAAAAGACTCCTCGAATTTTTTTGATATTTAAAATTCGAGGAGTCTTTTTTTTAGAGAGAAAATTTTATGCGTCAGTCTCTGGTGTAATTAATTTATATCCTTTTCCATGAATATTGATGATCTCAATAGAATCATCTTCTTTTAAATGCTTACGAAGTTTAGTGATATACACATCCATACTTCTTGCATTGAAATAATTATCATCAATCCAAATGGTTTTCAGAGCAAATTCACGTTGTAATATCTCATTAGCATGTGCACACAACAAGGATAGCAACTCTGATTCTTTTGTTGTCAGCTTCGTCTGCTTACCATCGATTGAAAGCAATTGCTTTTGTGTATCAAACGTAAAGCGTCCAATTTTGTATGTACTGCTTTCTTTATTTTTCTTACCCCGTACCCGACGAAGGATAGCTTCAATACGGAATACTAATTCTTCCATACTGAATGGCTTGGTAATATAGTCATCAGCGCCAATTTTAAATCCTTCCAGAATATCTTCTTTCAAAGTTTTTGCAGTCAAAAAGACAATAGGAATTTCTGCATTAGCAGCACGAATCTCTTGTGCTAATGTAAAACCATCCTTTTTAGGCATCATTACATCCAACACACACAAATCAAATTTAGTTTTAAGAAAAGCTTTGTAACCAGCTTCTCCATCTGGGCACAATTCTGCAGAGTATCCTTTTGCTTGCAAGTACTCTCTTAATAACATGCCAAGATTCTCATCATCTTCGCATAACAAAATAGTCAATTTTTCATCCATATCGCTAATTTTTTAATAAAGGTAATACAATAATAAATTTAGTACCTACACCAATTTCACTTTCTGCTCGGATAGTGCCTTTGTGGTCTTCGATGATTTTCTTTACATAAGCCAGACCTAAACCGAAGCCTTTTACATCGTGCAAATTGCCTGTATGTACTCTATAAAACTTCTCAAAGATTTTCTTTAAATTCGCTTGTTTAATGCCAATACCGTTATCGGAAACAGATATATACAGTTTGTTGTTTTCGTTCCAAGTACGTACATCCAATGCTAAATTCTGATCTGGCTTTTTATATTTCACAGCATTATCCATTAGGTTGAATATTACATTTGTGAAATGCATTTCATCAATGAAAATCAGAGATGATTTAGCAGAAAGATCCGATATAATGGTTCCATTGTATTTTTCAATTTTCAAAGTAAATGTATGTATAACTCCAGCAATTAATTCATTTGCATCTACTTCTTTCATTTTTAAAGTTGCCTTCTGCCTCTCAAACATAGACATCTGAAGAACTTTCTCTACCTGAAAACGTAAACGTTTTGTTTCATCATTGATTACACCAGATATATGCTGAAACATCTGTGGCGATTTGCCAACGGTTGGGTCTTTTAGCATTTGGGCAGCTAAAGATATGGTTGAAATCGGAGTTTTAAATTCATGCGTCATATTATTGATGAAATCATTTTTAATCTCCGTCAGTTTCTTTTGACGGAAAATCGAATAGATTGTTACAATAAAAGTAATCAACAGTACAAAGATGAATATCAACGACGGTATTAAAAAGCGTACAGAACTAAAAATATAGCTGTTTAAATTCGGAAAATGAATCTGTAATAATCCTTGTTTAGAAGGTGGATCATTTTGAAACAAGATTTGTGAATAGATCTGCGTATTTCCTTTCTCTTCATAGTCAGGACAACGATACACTTCTGATCCATCACTAGTTATCACTGTGAAATGATAAGGTAATTCGATTCCATTATTATATAATTCTGCTTTTATTATTTTATCTAATGTTCCAAAATTAATGCGTTCTTTCAATGGTTTTTCGCTAGCCACATAAAGCATGTTAAGAATGACTTCCTCTAAAACATCACTTTGCTTCTTATAGCGATTATAAAATTCTTCACGTAAACTTTCCGTTGTATTAGGAATTGTATTTTTTCCGTGTGATCTGGAAATAAATGGTTTAGTCCGATCTTGTCTTTTTATGTTTGAAGGCCGAGGCGGAACCACCATTGTTTTGAATTCAAATTTAAATGTATTTCCATCATTTTGTACGGTATGTTGCTGTATCTTTACTCTTATTGAATCTGATAAAAATGAAGAATCCCATTGATCAAATGTTCCAACACTGCGGCTATCTTCTAATCCTTTCTTCAAATATGTAGCTGTTTCATTCAATTCTAAAGAATGAGCTGCATTCGTAAGGCTTTGTTTGACCGATTCACCAAACTGCTCCTTACGCATTTTAATCATTTCTTCAATATAGCTTACCTGTAAATAGAGTAAACTAACAAAAGAAATGCCCATTATAATACCTAGTATCCAAATCGTTATCTTTTTCATGAGAGCAAAATTAACAATGCTAAAATCATATAAGTACATGATTAACATGTTTTATATGGCAATTTTCTATTATTAACTGAATAATTTATTTTACATAACAATCTAAATATTAGAACATAATATCCATTCTAGTTATGAGAAAAATTAATAAAAAATTAAATCTTCAAGAAGAGCTTATTCTAGTTTTTATATTTGGTTAAATTAAAAAAGCTATCCCAAGTTTATCAGGATAGCTTTCTGTTAAAATAATTAAATCATATAACAGATTTACTCATCTTTATCTTGTTGATTCTCAAATGCCTTTACAAGTTTTTCTTGCACATCAGCAGGAACCAATTCATAACTTGCAAATTTCATGATAAAAGAAGCTCTTCCTCCGGTTAAAGAACTTAAAGCGGTTGAATAAGATGACATTTCCTTCAATGGCACCTTTGCAATCAACTTTTCATAACCGTTTTCACTGTTCATTCCCATAATCATGGCACGGCGGCCTTGCAAGTCGCCCATTACATCTCCCATTTTATCTGTTGGAACAAATATTTCAACATCGTAAATTGGTTCCAACAATTTCGGACCTGCATTTTTAAATGCTTCGCTGAAAGCATTTCGCCCAGCAAGCATGAAAGAAACTTCGTTAGAATCTACCGGATGCATCTTTCCGTCATAAACAACAACACGTACATCACGTGCATAAGACCCTGTTAGCGGACCTTGCTCCATACGGCTCATAATTCCTTTGAGAATAGCAGGCATAAAACGGGTATCAATAGATCCACCAACTGTACTGTTGATGAATACTAATTTTCCGCCCCATTCCAAGTCAATAATTTCCTGACTTTTTACTGTCACCTTATATTCTTGTCCATTGAATTTATATACTTCAGGCAACGGCATTCCGTCATAATAAGGTTCAACAATCAAATGCACTTCACCAAATTGTCCGGCTCCACCCGATTGTTTTTTATGTCGATAATCTGCGCGAGCAGCTTTGGTTATGGTCTCACGATATGGAATCTTTGGTTCTTCAAAATTGACCATAATCTTCTCATTATTTTCAAGACGCCATTCTAATGTGCGTAAATGAAATTCACCTTGACCATGAACCAAAATCTGTTTCAATTCCTTTGATTGTTCAATCACCCATGTTGGATCTTCTTCATGCATCCGATATAAAGCACTCATCATTTTCTCCATATCAGCTTCGTTTACCGGACGAATAGCCCGAGAATACTTAGAATTAGGATATTTGATGAAGTCAAAACGATTTTCCACACCCTTACCATTTAACGTATTACCGGTATGCACATCTTTCAGCTTAACCGTACAACCGATATCTCCTGCACGGAGTTCTGTTACTTTATTACGCATGGCTCCAGCACACACGTACAACTGAGCGATTCTTTCTTTAGAACCTCTGTCTGAGTTTATCAGATCATCGCCTTCGTGTATGGTTCCACTCATTACTTTAAAATATTGAACATCACCAATATGGGGTTCTACAGCGGTCTTGAAGAAGTAGAGAGAAGTCGGTCCGTTTGAATCAGGGACAACCACTTCACCACGTGTGTTAAATACTTTCGGCATTTCCGAAACAAAGGGAACGACATTTCCCAAAAATTCCATCAAACGTCTCACACCCATATCTTTACCAGCACACACACAGAAAACAGGGAACATACCTCTACTGGCCAATCCTTTCCGAATACCTTCACGCATTTCATCTTCGGTTAGTGAATCCTGTTCAAAGAATTTTTCCATTAAGCCTTCATCATGTTCTGCTGCAGCCTCTACCAATGCTTTATGCATTTCCGTCGCTTTTTCTAATTCTTCAGCAGGAACTTCTTCGATTGTTGGTGCACCACCTTCAGGCCCCCACGAATATTTTTTCATCAATAAAACATCTATCAACTCATGAAAATTCGGACCTGTTTCCAACGGATACTGCACAGGAATAACTTTCGAACCATATATGGCCTTCAGCTGATCCAAGATCGAATCATAATCACATTTTTCATTGTCTAACTGGTTTACGAGGAAAATCACGGGCTTACCCAACTTTTCTGCATAGCGGAAATGATTTTGTGTCCCAACCTCTGGACCATATTGTGCATTCAATAACAAAATTGCTGTATCAGTTACATTCAATGCAGTTATAGCTCCACCTACAAAATCATCACTTCCCGGACAATCTATAATATTAAGTTTTTTGCCATTCCACTCAACATGAAACACTGTGGAAAAAACTGAATAGCCATATTCTTGCTCTACCGGGAAATAATCACTTACTGTATTTTTAGCCGTAATGCGACCTCTACGTTTTATAACCCCACTCTCATAGAGTAATGCCTCTGTGAGAGTGGTTTTCCCAGCGCCATCATTACCTAATAAGGCAATGTTTTTAATTTCATTTGTCTGATATACGTTCATGATGCATGATAAGATTTAAAATTAATACTTCGTATGTTTTGACATACCATTTTTTAATGTCGTGCAAATTAAAAATTAATCAGTGTAATGACAACAAATTTACTGTGTTACAAAACAATGTTGTGTAACATGTATTCATGTGTGACTTAAAACCATTATTTTTGCGTCATGAGGTAATCAGCTAATCATCGGAGTAATGGCCGGGATTTATATTCATATTCCCTTTTGTAAGCAACGTTGCATCTATTGTGACTTCTACTCTACGGTATCCATAGAGAAAGCAGAACCATATATTGATGCCCTTTGTAAAGAAATCCTTATACGAAGATCCTATCTGCAAGGAGATGAGATTCAAACCATTTATTTAGGTGGTGGGACTCCTTCGCTATTGACGGCCACACAACTCAAGAAACTATTCGATACCATATATAATATATATACTGTCGCATCAGAAGCCGAAATCACTTTCGAAGCGAATCCGAACGACCTCACCCCCTCCTACATCGAGGCTTTGCGTCATCTCCCCATCAACCGAATCAGCATAGGTGTCCAAACCTTCCACGACAAAGCCCTGGCACTGCTCAGCCGGCGTCACACCGCACGACAAGCCATTGATGCCATACAACGCTGCCAGAAAGCCGGATATAACAACATCAGCATCGACCTCATATACGGACTTCCCCAAGAAACCACAGAGCAATGGCAAGCAGACATCGACACGGCCATCAGATTAAACGTGCAGCATATCTCAGCCTATCACCTCACTTACGAAGAAGGAACCCGATTGTGGACGATGCAACAACAAAACCAAGTGAAAGAAATCGACGAAGAATCCAGTCTTCAGTTCTTTGATCATCTGATAAACCGATTAGAAGAAGCAGGGTTCATCCACTACGAAATCTCCAATTTCGCCCGTCCCGGCTACCGGTCGAAACACAACTCAAACTACTGGAAAGGCATCCCCTACCTGGGTTGCGGCGCAGCCGCCCATTCCTATGACGGCACCTCCAGACAATGGAACATCCGTTCGGTTCAGGCTTATATGGAAGGCATCCACAACCGAAAGCCCAACTATGAGATGGAGAAATTAGACCGTCACACACGTTACAACGAAGCCGTCATCACCTCGATGCGAACCCGTGAAGGCCTCTCGCTTACCCTGTTGCAAGATACCTTCGGACGTGAGCTATACCACTATTGCCTGCAAAATGCCCTACCCTACCTGCAACGTCAACTCTTAGTCATCGACAACCAACACCTGAAGCTCACCCGCAAAGGCATTTTCGTCTCAGACGGCATCATGAGCGACCTGCTTTGGGCAGACGGCGAATCCGACCTGTAAAACAGGAAGGACGCACCTTGGTGCGTCCTTCCCATAACGTTTAAGAGACCGTTCAGTTATCTTTCAGTTTCTCAAAGATAAGCCTTTCCAGCTCTTCGGCCAACTCCGGATTGTCACTGACACACTGTTTGGCCGCATCACGTCCCTGTCCTAACCGGGTATCCTGATAACTATACCACGATCCGCTCTTTTTGATGATACCCAGCTCTGCGCCCAGATCGATGATTTCGCCGGAATGAGAAATCCCTTCGCCGAACATGATGTCGAACTCGGCACGACGGAAAGGAGGCGCCACCTTGTTTTTGACCACCTTCACCTTCACAGGCCGCCCTATCGCCTCATCGCCATCTTTGATGGGCTGTCCCGAACGGATGTCGAGTCGGACGGAAGCATAAAACTTCAGGGCATTGCCTCCGGTCGTCGTTTCGGGGCTACCGAACATCACACCGATCTTTTCCCGCAACTGATTGATAAAGATACAGGTCGTGTTCGTCTTGCTGATGAGCGAAGTCATCTTGCGTAATGCCTGCGACATCAGCCGCGCATGCAATCCCACCTTGTTCTCACCCATGTCGCCATCAATCTCAGCCTTGGGTGTCAGCGCCGCCACCGAGTCGACGACAATCAGGTCAACGGCCGACGAACGAATCAGCTGGTCGGTAATCTCCAACGCCTGTTCGCCATGATCCGGTTGGGAAATCAGCAGATTATCTACGTCGACTCCCAGCTTGTCGGCATAGAACCGGTCGAACGCATGTTCCGCATCGATAAAGGCCGCAATGCCGCCCGACTTCTGCACCTCGGCAATCGCATGCAGCGCCAGTGTCGTCTTTCCCGACGATTCCGGGCCGAAAATCTCGATGACACGTCCCTTCGGATAGCCACCCACACCCAAGGCCGCGTTCAGTGCAATCGAACCCGTGGGAATCACCTCCACCTCCTGCACATTCTCGCTGCCTAACTTCATGATTGTTCCCTTGCCGAACGTCTTCTCGATTTTATCCATCGCAGCCTGCAACGCCTTCAACTTGCCTTTGGCCTCTGTGGTCTGTTCGTTGTTTTCTTGTTTTGTCATGATTGTGTTACTGTTTAAATTGAAACCCATAAATCTCCGTCGTCTACAGCTCTAAGTCGCCGTCGAACACCTCGTGCCACGGCAACCCATGCCGGTTCAGCTCCGTCATGAAGGGGTCCGGATCAAACTCTTCGACGTTCCACACGCCCGGACGCTTCCACTCTCCCTTCAGATGCAACATCGCCCCGATCATGGCCGGGACGCCTGTCGTGTAGCTCACGCCCTGCATGCCCGTCTCGGCATAGGCCGCCTGATGACTGCAATTGTTATAGACGTAGTACGTACGCTCCTTGCCGTCTTTCACTCCTCGGATGCGGCAACCTATCGACGTTTCCCCCTCGTAGTCCGCACCCAAGTCCTGCGGATTCGGGAGTACGGCCTTGAGGAACTGCAACGGAACGATTTTCATGCCGTTGTACTCCACCTCGTCAATCCGGGCCATGCCGATGTTCTGAATCACCCGAAGGTGCGTCAGGTACTCTTCGCCGAAGGTCATCCAGAAACGTGCGCGGCGGATTGTCGGGAAGTTCTTCACGAGCGACTCCAGCTCCTCGTGATAAAGCAGGTAAGATTCGCGCGGCCCGATGTTGGGATAAGTCAGCGGCCGGTGGATTTCCAGCGGTGCCGTTGTCACCCATCGGCCGTCCTCATAGTAACGCCCGTTCTGTGTAATCTCGCGGATGTTGATTTCCGGATTAAAGTTTGTGGCAAACGCCTTATGGTGATTACCCGCATTGCAGTCGACGATGTCCAGATACCGGATCTCGTCGAAATGATGCTTTGCCGCATACGCCGTGTAGATGCCGCTCACTCCGGGGTCGAATCCGCAGCCGAGAATCGCCGTCAGCCCCGCGGCCTCGAACCGTTCCTTGTAGGCCCACTGCCAGCTATACTCGAAATGTGCCACGTCCTTCGGTTCGTAGTTAGCCGTGTCCAGATAGTTCACGCCCGCAGCCAGACACGCTTCCATGATGGTCAGATCCTGATACGGAAGCGCCACATTGATTACGATGTCGGGCATGAAACCGGCAAAGAGAGCCTTCAACTCGTCCACACTGTCGGCATCGACCTGCGCAGTCCTGATCTGCGGATTCCCGATTGCCCTGACGATGTCGTCGCACTTGGCCTTCGTCCGGCTGGCAATCATGACGTCCGTAAACACTTCCGGATTCTGAGCCACCTTGTGCGCCACCACGGTACCTACACCGCCTGCGCCAATGATTAATACTTTACCCATGCTATAATGAATTAACGGTTTATGATGAAATATCTATGATAAACTTCGCACACAAAAATACGATTCTTTTGTCAACCGCATCCGATTTCAGACCAAAAATTAATCAAAATCGTGTGTTTCTACCGTCATACCCCCTCTCCTGCCCCATGCGTAAAAATCGCGCCACAAATTTGGCTTGCTTAAAATATATACTTATCTTGCACTGCGAAACGAGCCGGGAACACCTCATCCCGGACCTTTCTCGGAACGGCCCTAGAAGGGTCTCTAGAGGGGGTCAGACCTTAGCCTAGAAAAGGTCGGACTTTATCCTACATCAAGTCCGA
>CAZEPM010000060.1:0-11861 GCA_964514145.1 uncultured Bacteroides sp. | reverse complement strand
TGATTTATACGAAAGATATGCGCAAGGAAGAAGATGTGCTGTATCTTCCGGCATATATGACAATGTTTCTTTGATTATGAGCAATACACTATCGGATATTTTACAGCGGTTGCATGATCTCTTTTATCTTCAGAATAACTCATTCTCCTCTATCCCTGCAGATGACTGCTTACTATCGTTTTTAATCCAAAAGTTCGGCATTAAAGTTTTAAACTCAGGATCTATATAATGACACTGTTCCTTAATTATTCCTCGACGCCTAATTGCTGGCTGCAAGCAATATGTATAAAATTCTGCTATATTCACATCAGCAACATGAGTCCAATGTGGGAATAAAAGTTTCATATAGCCGACCGCAATCCGTTTTACAGCATTGAAGTCTCGTGTATCTGCATTCTTATCATACCCAACTATTTCGTCGAAGATAATATCATATATGTTTTGTGTTCGTAGGGCATGTAGAATCTCCGAGAAATACTCCACATTAATCGTCCACCCTTTATACACAATGCCCTTATTGATACGAGGCAAATGCCAACCTTCAATAAAGCAGTGGAAGCGATCAAGCAAAGCTGATTCTCTGAATGATTGTGGCAATGAATCAAAATAACGGTAATTCAACGGCCTACGCTGCTCATTCAAGGGAATATTTCCCATTATCATTAAGCCACATTCCGAACAGAACTCGTTTCTATCAATTGTTGTTTTACCGGACTCCAAATATGATTTAAGTGCGGCCTGTATTTCTGCTGGCTCTTGAAATATGATTGTCTGAATCTCATCAAAAGCAACAAAATCATGGTTCTTTATAATTCCATTTTGCTGTTTTTGTTTATCATAAAACAGTTTGGCTCGTGTAACCTTGCCACCACTTACCAACCAACCATATTTGGAAAGATTACCAAACACAAATGACTTACCTGTCCCCTTGGGAGCTAATTCAATAACATTAAACCGAGGCTCAACAAATATGAGTAAACGTGTCAAGAACTCTATCTTCTGGGTCATATTATCGAATGCTTCAGCTTCATATTCCATCGCAGACAACAATACATCAATCCACTCCTGAGTAGAAAAAGCTGTTCTTGCTGTCCGAAGATATTCAACATCAACTGATCGATATGGCTTAAATGGCTTATAATCGACCATCTCCACATGATTTCGCTTACCATCCTCATCTGGTAATACGGAGAGTTTAATAATTCCCCACTTCTCGCCATCTACTAATTCACCTCGATGATTTCGATAAACATATTCAGGAATCTGGCCTTCATTTATTTTAATTCCAAGATCAGGGATACCAAATCGACGAATGCCCTTAATCAAATCAATATATATAATGAAACGAGCCAATAAGGTCAGCTCCTCGCCAGCATCCAACCGATCCTTTACATCAGTCTGACGCTCAGGGATCACCATGTCAAGGAAGTTCGTCAAACCCTGACGATTAATAGCGCCGGTTTCATCAATATAACGTTTGAGAATAAAATCCTTCACAAACGATGGAAGATTCCGACCAGCAAACAGGCTGTTAGTCGAGACCGGATCTTTATATATTGCCATGGGAGCAAATTGCTCTCGTATTTTTTGAACTATCGTTGGTTGCATATTATAAATCTTCAAATAAATCGTCTTCTTTTACACCCGTCTTAATAATCAAGTTGTCGCTCTTACTGTATTCTCCAATAACTAGTATTATTGATGTTACAGAATCCAGCAGATTCAATCGGTCACTTTCATACGTATCATCTGCGACCTTGTGCAGTTGGTATTCTACTTTGTTATAGATAACCTTAGGATGATCTACACTTGTTAAACCTTTAATTGAGTATCTTACCATTGGAGACATTGCCGTTAGTTCATCGTTCAATAGGCGCACTGAATAACAAGTTGCGTTTTTCTGACTGGAAACAATGAGAATGGGGACTAACACCTCCTCTGGTGTTGCGCCGCCATGAGCTCCTTGCCCCTTTGGGGTTTTAGAGGAGAGTGAATTATGATTTAACGAACATATTGTCTTTCCATCATCAACCACTATATATTGGTCATCCAATGATATTTTCCCCTTTTCCGTTGATGCACATCGTCCTGCATGCTCAGCATGAATACCAGCCAAATTAAGTCCAGCACCATATTGAGCCAGATAACTGATTCCATGATCAGATACAAATGCAATCTTTTTTCCATTGTACTGAGCCAATACACTTTCAATAGCCTCCTTCACTTTAATCATTTCTTCAACAATATAATTAGGGAAGCATTTTGTAGTATGGGCATACGCATCAATATCTCCTATTTTATGCAAGGTATCAGAAGATAACTCTTCCAACTTACTTTTATTGATTGAAGTAGTGGTTGGCAATAGAGCTGTTCCTATATGTATCTCATTAAGATAAACGCCATCAACCTTATGCTGCCCAATAACATGCGTGATAAATGGGATCCAATCAATACCCAATCCATCAATCCAGTAGAAGACATCTATATCCGTTCTACCATACAAAAGTGTTTTTACTGTTTTGAAACTATTTTTCCATAATTCAAAAGATGAAACAGTGGCATTCTTCTTTTTGATAATTTTGGAAAGTTGTGCAGTTATGCTATTTGAGATCTTCGCTTGCCGATATGCGTCAAAATAAGTATTTATCCAATTATTCTCCTCTTCTATCACAAGATTTAATGGTGCTGTATAATAATACAACTCTGGGTAAAGTTCTTTGACACTTTCGCGCTCAATCTTTTGCTGCCCTAACCATTCGATCAACAAATGCCGTTCTGAAGAGGTCAGAGTTGTAACATATTTTAATACCCCATCATATCCTATTTCTGGATTCTCTGCCAAAGAGATGAGCTTGGTTTGTATTTTTTGTTCTGCTTGCTCTGTAATTTGAACATGGTATTTGCAAGCCTCGCACAGCGCACACTGCCGCTGCAATAAAGCGGTTTCATTGAAGTGTTCGTCGAATATTTGTGTTGCCAATCGAGAAAATAGTTCCACGGTACTTTGTGTCGTACATGCAGATAAAGCCCGGCCGAGATATGTATGTTCTTTATGCTTTAAAAGATAATATACTCTTAACAACCACCGAGAAAAATCATCACTATATTTAAACCATGTATGAATAAAATCTTTCTCATCAATTAGAGCGTAAGTATTAAATCGACCATTGATATACGCATCGAAATTAAAGTTCGACACATCAATATCAGAGGCCAAACGCTCCCAATAAGACAGATCTTCTTCACTGGAAAACATATAGCCAAATCCCAGACCTAAGCCATCATTCAGGAACTGCAATATAGTTTCACACATGACATAATCAAATGCATTATCCGGTCTTGCATGGTGTGCGTTATCAAAAATTGTTTTGGAAGAACAAATAATCTGCTCTTTCACTTCATTCCTGTTCTTCCATAGTCCAATCCACTGTCTCAAATTTTCACACAAAGTATATTGCAACTTCAAACCCTTTACCCCATATGTAGTGCCGCGAGTCAGAATCAACCTATAATTTTGTCGGTCTTTTCCCGACAAGTATTCCCATATATGGATATTAGGATCGTTTTTAAATCGATCCATCTTGTCCTGCATGCCAATAATCGGAACATAAATACGTTGATGGCCCTGTTGAGCACACTCAGAAGATTCAATTAATCGAATTGTTCTTACCAATGAATCAAACTCGGCATAGTTCTCATTGTCATAAAATCGAGCTATTTCAGAGAACGGAGCAATTACATAATCATTATACGGTAAATGTTTTACATAGTTTTCAATCCATTGTGCTAATTGAGAATAAGTTATCAGCTGTTCATCACAATCATCAAGCATCCAACTTTCCAGACTCTGAACATGAACATGGTGAGAACTGCATTTGTTTATGAAGTCACGAAAATCGGAGAAATTCTCAAATAAAACGAAACGTAAAGGATAACGATTGCGAAGCGTGCTCTCCGCCCCCTTCCAGTTCTTATCCTCTGCCATTTCAGCATAGAGGCTTTCCAACGAATCGAATACCCTATACATAGCTCGAATTATTTATTCAGTTTGTCCAATATCCATTCATTTCCCTCTTCACAAAGGCTCATTAACATAGCTTTGGCTTCGTCAAGGGAAGTCAATTCAGAGATTCGAGCCTTTGCTTTAGCTCGTTTTTCTTCTACAATCGAATAGCTGGAGAAACCGCTAGGAGTTGTAGATGAATTCTGTGAAGCATTACCTTCTGATGGCGTTATAGGAGTAAATGCATGGCACTGTTGCTCCAAACGCCAGTTCTTAGCAGCTTTTGTAATTTCCTCTTCAGTCCAATAGCCAACCGTTGATTCCAGATGACTCTTTACATACGTTTTAACATCCTCTATTTCTTCTGGTTTCAATTCGATTAGATCAATATGCAGTAAGAAGCTGTTAAATCCTTCTTGGAATACAGCATCGATATTGAGTATGTTCTTTAGGTCGATCCTCCATTTTTCAAGCAGTTTTAATGTTTCATTGACAAGTGCTGGATTTCGAAGATCTCTATCTGCACATATAGTAACAATATCGTCTACCAAAGTCTTAATTTCATCCGTAATCGGAATTTCGGCTGGAAGTGAAGCAAAAGCTGACTTGGGTGCATATTTTATAGACCAAAGAGGTGCACCTTTACGCACAAGGAAATCACCAGTAATTGCATAACGAGCAGCCTTAAGACTAGAAACATCTTTATAGGAGCTATCTTTACCAGACAACTTGAACAGATTAATCAGCTCTTTACATAATCTCCCCTCCTCCGGAGTTTGGAATTTAAATGTCAATTTGCTATTCGACTTGTTTTCATCCCAAACTTTGAACAGCATGGAAATATCATCAACCAATGCATTCGCATCACGAGGTTTCCCTTGGGTATCAAATATCTTATTTACCCATGATCTTAAGGCAAAAGCGACCATTCCCATTGCAGCATAATTACTATACAATCCGTATGGAGGCTTTGCCAGTAGAGAGAACTTCTCGTCAAAATTGAAAGGCAAGCTTTTATCAGCATGCTTGATAATACTATTTATTCTATCACAAACCACCTTGAACGGATGACCTTCGGGAACATCCGACTTCCATTCTAAGTTCTCATCCAAACAGTCTTGCAAAAAATATTGAACAGGGCGCATCTGATTATTTATAACAGAGAATTCGCTTCGAGATGTTGCAAAAAGGAATGAACGTACAATTTCTTTGGAATTCTGCGCTCGCCAAAATGTATTGGGAGCTTTTTGCCTCAAATCCTCATGAGCATCTGGTCCATAAGGGAATATTTTCGGAGCGATTGAAGAATTAACAATACTTGATAGGTGTTTTACAGATATAGATTGTTTGTCAACCCCGTTAATATAGACGATGGCATTATTACGCTGTACGGAATCCATCCATTCCTTAATCATGGCTATGGCATGATCTCGATGAACTTTGGTCTGATCGACAAAGCCATGACTGCTGGCACATGCATAATGAGCTTGGAACTCGATAAATTGTTCATATTTTTGATCGGTAAACACTTCATCGAAAACAATAAACACAATATTAGTTAGATCCTTATCATCCTGGTCAAGGGCACATCGCTCAGCAAAAGAGCGCGACATAGCCAACTCCTCGTTATTACGAGCAAGTAAAAGCGCAAAAAACAAATAACTTCCTTTCACTTCTTTATGCCCATGTTTGATTTGGCTGCGTAAAGACGCTTCATTATCAATATTGGAGTAAAATCCGAATTCAAACGGCCTAATCACTCGTTGCATGAAGCGCAGTTTGAAGGCGTCACGGGCTGCCTCTGAAAAATTAAGGATTTGAGAAGTATATCTAAATTGCACATTGCGCATTTCATTCTTCTTCTCTTCAACTTCACCAGATGGGAATGCGGAAAATTGAACTGAATACATCTCTCCAGGTGCGCATTGGATAATTCCTTGCTCGTGAATCCACTGCAATACCTGGTCGACATCATTCTCATATTGGGTTCCGACAAATAAATTTCTAATATTCGTTTTTGAAGGGGTGATCAGCCCATTGTTGTTCTCTCCCGATATATTATTGAAGGCATTGAGCAACAAGATACCCTTGAAAACAGCCATGTAAGGAGCTCCTTGATTGCCGACTTGATTGATATATGAGTTATATCGCTCGGTAACGGCTCCATAGCTGTTTACATCATCCTGAAAGACCTTCAATACATAATCCCACAGGTAATCGGATGTAATGAGATCGCTATTCAGAAAATGTTCTTCGCTATCCAAGAATTCTTTTATTGCATCATTCTGACCAAGAAACTCAAAGACACTTCGACTTGACGACCCAACTACTGTCGCGTAATGTGTAGCCAAGGTAGCTGTACCAGGATGCAACGGGAATAGATTGAAAAGATCCTCTTTCGTGGATTGATTGTCGTTACTCTTTTGAATATAGATGTTCAGCATTTCAGGGTGTGATTCATAAAACATCCGATACATTTGCTCGTGCTTCTCTGAATCAATCACTTCAAATTTACGAGACATAATCTGAAAAGCCGACACCGGCTCCATATTGTACTTCATACGATGGTATCTCCCATCTGTCTGTTTGAGTTGCTCAGCATCTATATTATTGAAGGCCGAAGGATGCGAGATGAAGAATAAATAGGAATTATTCTCTGAGTTCATGAACTTCTCAGCAATATCCTGTAACTCTTTCAATACAGGAACCCCGATCGAATCCATCACATCGGTAAACTCATCCCAAACAATTAACAATCCGTTGTAAGTGCCCATCTGAGCTAATTCGTTCTGAACCTCCACAAGCCATTGCTTGATCGTCTCGTTCTTTAACCGAATATCCAGATCAACACTACGCAAAGTATCAGCAATCCGATGGAAGGTTGCCAAATCGCACTTAGCAAGATTAGCTACAAGCTGTTTGCTATCGGCTACTATTGAGGACAGCCGAGGATCTCCTTCAATTAATGGATCCCAAATCTTCGGATTCTTTTCGATATGTTCGATATAATTTTCATAATCTGTTGGCACAGGATTAGGTAATTCAATCCCTTTGGCATGGAGGGTGGTTGTTACCGCTTTCTGCAAAACAAGAGCGAGGTCAGCAGCATGAGACATTTTTTCAATTCCCGACAATTTTACTGTGAGCAAGCGTTTTTTATTCCGAAGAGAATATATTGCATGTCGAGTAACAACATCTGATCGATACTCATAATCGACCCACTCCTGAATATTCTCGATCGGATCACTTAGCAAATGGCTTAATACCGCTACGGCATGACTTTTTCCGGTACCATAGGTCCCATTAATCCAAAAAGATTTATGGTTGTCAATATCGTTGCCACGCACTGATTTGAGAACAGTTTTCAGTACATAGTCAAATTGTCTATTGGGGATAAATGATTTCCACTCTCCCTCTTTTTCTTCTGCTATGTTGTAAGCAGCTTTTCCTGCACGTAACTTGATAATTTCGCCGTATCTTGTAGCCATGACGTAATCTATTTTTTATATAAAAACCGGGTTATTATACTCTTACGAATGTATTCTCTGTGTTCGGCATTCTGCATGAGTTCCCACAACTCATCATCCAACTTCGCATATAAAAGATGCTCTTGGAGATACTTTGCTGATGGAGTATGTCCTATAATCGGAGGACGGTTTTCTTCTCTCCAAACTAAATGATAAAAAAGTGCCGTATTTAAATGATAATATGGCCTAATAAAGAAAGCAGCTAGATATCCTTTGTCATTCCCATTGTATTGTTTATATAATTTGCCAAATTTATTTCTGATATATGCATTATTCAACTCTATCCTATTGGAAATAAGAAGATTATTCTCAATAGCATCCAAAATAGCCAACATGTATAATGGCTTAGATATAGAGATACGACCTTCCCAATAGCCTTGGGTTATTGATAGGATCATATCTTTATATGCCACAAGAAGAATATTCATCATAATGCCAACATTTCCAGAACTTTTAGTTGATCTAAATCATCTCGAAGCGTGATGTGGTCTAAACCCATATTCAATTCCGCAATGAGAACTCTATTGTTTGCAGAACTCAGGGAACGCAATTTCCTTGTTAAAGAATCTTTGCTAATTCGAAACTCTTTATATACACCACATGTCTCCTCCAACTTATAAAAGTCAGAAACTCGCATCATCGTAAAGCCTGATTTCTGAGCATACTTATATATCGAATAAGCAATAGCTTCCAGACTTAGATCGTCATAAACTTCTTTTATGAAACCGTCTTTACCTTGCACTATACCTTGTCGCAAAGATTCTCCAATGGGACTTCTCTTAATTAAATCAATATAAGCAGAGGCTGCGTTCTCAACAGTCGACATAGACCCCGTATATCCCTGATTTCCGATCTCTTCTTTAATTAACTTTTTATTGTAAAGTTGCCCTACATTAATATTAGTACATACCCAGTTTACAATAAAAGAATTATATGACATATTGATATATGCCACTTCCCAAAACAAAAGAGGGTTGTCTTGATATATAGTTTTCAGTATAGACCCTAGAGGTGTTATATTGTTCTTTGCGTCCGTAATCTCTGCATCTCGAAGCCATACCTTAACTGCATCGACTTGGGCTGTTCCCAATGAATTTTCTTTCCAAAATCCAGCCGGATCTATAAAATATTCGTCAATCCACTCTTCGCGTAATCCAAAAGTCTTATAACCTTGAATTTTAGCACCTAATTTCTTTTCTGTGTCTATAATCATACGTGCACAATCTGCTGCAACACACCCCCTGTCATGAGTATTAAAACATTTATGACAATGGATACATTTATTATTATCAATTCTTACATTCGGAACAATTGAAAGGGCTCCAGTAGGACAATCTACCTCACACACCTCGCAATTAATACAATAGGCGGTTTTATATATTAGTCGACGTAACAGAAAAACAAGTTCATTTTCAGGATTACTATGAACCTTAAAACAAGTTTCAGTATCTCGAATACTAATCTCGTATGGGTAAATCGATTTCTTAAAATGTAATTCACCAACGAACCCGCCTTTCACCTCACGAATAGTATATGGACATAGAGCGGGGAGCCACGATAATACGGATTGGCGAGAATCTTTTATTTCCGCTATAAAATCGTGAGAACGCATATCGCTCTTGAATTCTACTTTAGGGATGATCTGCGACCTATCGCCAAGAGGCTTTAGCTTCCATTTTCTTTTACTTAAGAAATCATCAAAATTGAGAATCTTCACTTGTGACGAATAAGTCTTTAATCGATCAATAAAAGGTTTCAACTCCTGTCCATATACTCGATTAATAACCATATCATCCCACGATGTTGAAAATGGGCATATCAAACAACCAACTCGTGCTTTACCTACACGATAGGCATAATTTATCTGTAAATTATGTCGAAAGATATACAAAAATATCTCCGTTGAATTCCATGTTAGAATGGGATGTGCATTATATACAAACGTATGCTTCCCTTTCCCTATTCTTTGATAACTCTCGCGTCGCATGGATTCTTCAGCACGAACCCCATCAAAGACAAGCACCCTTGCTTGTTTATTTCCTTCTACCTTAAGTATTTTATACAAGGGAGCTGTTTTCATGACTGAGCAACACCAGCGATGGTTGTCGCTAGGAGTTCCAATTTTATCCCAGTAATTCAACACTGACTCGTGGTTACGAGCCATCGAGAATTTCAATGCGGGGAACTTCTGGTGATAACATAGCTCAACATCCTTATATAATTCCAACGATGAGGGTAACTCATACCCAGTATCACTATATATAACCTCAAATTCGGTCGGAGGAATTGCACGAGTGCAAAGATCCAAAACCACTTGACTGTCTTTTCCTCCAGAAAAGGATGCGATAAAGCGATCTATTTTAGTAGACAATAGAATTTTCTTTCCCTTAGCTTCTGCGTCGTCCAACGGCATAATATCAAAGCTATCGCAATCTTGTTTGACGACTGCCATTTTTTGACGGATTCGTTTCTCTGCCCTTTGGGCTAGGGATTCGAAGTCTATTTTATTGGCATCCGCCTTTTCATAAGCCTTGTTTACTTTGACATAAACCGTATATGTATCTCGAATAAATTCTATGGCCTCGTTCTCAAGCACAAACATAATATCCGCCGTCTTTGCCAACATGTCAGACATATCAACGGGCTTTAATTGCATCGGCTTTATCCCCTTGCAAAATGCCAACGTCGGCATTGTATAGATATTAGCACCTTTTGCTTCAAACAGCTTTTCACCATGATAATAATATTGCTTGTTGATTGCCCACATTAATGGCTCTTCGCAACGTGGGTAACCCCAACCCAACTTGTCCAACCCGAGCAAGTCCAATTCCTCGAAAAACACGGGACGAGGCGATATCCCCAATGTTCGATCTGTTATTCTATTGTTTAGAATAACGCCTCCTGTGTCTTTATCCCATTCTACGTTATACATGAACTTACTTAATATCTACCTCTATATATTTGATTTGGGTATTCAGCAGTGTAATATTCTACTGTGACCGTAAGATCACCTTTACGAGACCCAAATTAAATCTACTAAGTTAATAAAAAATTCAACATCCGGGCACTCTTATTGAGGTCTAAATGAGTCCTGCAGTCCCCAAGTACTTATCCCAAATCGGTCGTTAGAATACTCTATTTCCGTGGTCTTGTTTGTAAAATGTTGAAAACAAGTATATTGCAAGTTTAATTTTCTAATGGCGGTCATTAGAAAATTAATATATAAACAACTGTTTATCAGTATATTATAATAACCCAAATAATCAGCCTCTATTAACCGATTTGGGTTTAAAATGATGGAGTAGCTTTCTGTTGTAATAGTTGGCTGGTTTTGGCCCAATAGTAATAGGCTTCAGGAGATGTTCTTTTCAGCTTATTAAGACGAGAAGGAAGTGTCGGTGCAATTTCCAGAGAACCTATGGTAGCAGGATTGCCGTCGTATTTTTCTATTGTTGTGCTGCCAGTCTCTATCAATGTGGCGATATAGGCTGCGCGTGCTGCGTCTCTAATTGCGTCGTCAATGAAATAAGCGCCATTGAACATGAAAGACTTTATCCTTTGTATGCCACGTTGCAGTGCGTCAAATTGTCCGTTTCCCTCAATTCCTCTTGTTGCCAGACATAATGAAGTTTGTCTGACATCGTTGAAAATAAGTTTCGGGTCGTTGGGCAAATGCCTGTATGAAAGTTCAACCTCCGCAATTTGTCCAAACGATTTCAACGTTGTTTCAAGAACTTCGGTTCTCTCAAACAATCTGGCTATATCATATAGCTGTTTGATGATTTCCATACTGGCATCCTTACCATTTTTGAGATATGGAATACCTGTTGTGTTGGGTGCGTATGCCGTAAGCTTGTCACCGAGAATATCTCCTATAGACGGTACTTTTACATAATTCAGTTCTCCTTCTGTCTTTATAAAACGGCTTTCTACAGGCAAAGTCACGACTTCATTGTAGTGGCAGTCTTCATTCAGAACATCCAGTAAAATGTTTTCTTTTCGGTCTACTCCATCAAGGAAAGCCACTTGGTAAAAGAATTTGGAATGCGATTTAGGTATGTCTGTTCCACGCTGAATCCTCTCTATCGGCTTATAGTCAATAAAGCCATAATCTTTGTATGATTGCAGATACTCTTCTATTTCTGTACCCGGAGGACATATTATATCAATATCGATAGACAGTCGGTGTCTTTGTTCTTTTAAAAGAAGCATCAGACAGCTTCCACCTTTGAAAAGAAATGGGCAAGTTGAAGCTGCCAACATATCCAGTAATGAAAAGGCATAAATGACCTTTTCAATGATATTTTTGTCCGGATAGTTTAGTTCCTTGG
>CAZEPM010000059.1:0-12149 GCA_964514145.1 uncultured Bacteroides sp. | reverse complement strand
TGTTATTTTGTGGTTTGGGTTTGAGATGGACTTTTGCAGAGGTCTTTTTTCAGAAAAAGTTTGTTTCGCTGTTCAAGATGTCGTTCAGCAACAGATTGGCCAGTCGACTGGCGCCGATGCGGAAACGTTCGGGCGTGAGCCAGTCTGTTCCCAACACTTCTTTTACAATCGTATAGTAGGCCACAGCGTCATCTGTCGTGTTGAGGCCACCGGCAGGCTTGAAGCCCACAGCCCGATGGGTTTGCTCATAATATTCCTTGATGGCCTGACACATGACGTAGGCGGCTTCGGGAGTTGCCGTAGACCCGTCTTTGCCGGTCGATGTCTTGATGAAGTCCGCGCCGGAATACATAGCTAGAATGGCTGCTTTTTTGATGTTGGAAGCCGAGCCGAGCAAGCCGGTTTCTAAGATGACTTTCAGTTTCTTGTCGCCACAGAGATCTTTCAGTTCTTCGATTTCATCACACAAGTTTTCGTAGTTTCCGCTCAGAAATTTGCCTACCGGAAACACGATGTCGATTTCGGTAGCCCCTTCGTGGAGTGCCATTGCCGTTTCAGCAACTTTTACTTCGGTGAAGGTTTGCGATGAGGGAAAACCGCCTGTCACACAGGCAATGCCCGTTGTTTCGGCCTCTAGCGATTGGCTCACAAGATTGGTAAAGCAGGGATACACACAAATGGCCGCTACGTTTGGCAAATCCGGATACTGATCTTCGAATGCATTGATGCGCTCGGTCAGACGTAAGATGCTTTCCTCGTTGTCCGTGCTTTTGAGCGAAGTCAGGTCGAGGCAGCTGAAAAGCAGTTTTTTAACGGCAGTGGTGTGATTTTCGGCCATGTGTCTACTGAGCAGGGTTTCCACGCTGGCGCGAATCTTGTCGTCGTTCAGTTCCGTTTCGTATTTCTGTAAAGCCTCGTCGTATCGGCTGGCTCTTGAATCTTCGTGTGCGTGTGTGTGATGATGATTGTGTCCGTCTTCGCAGTCACAATCGTGGTTGTGACGGTGATGATGTGTGGTCATTGTTGTTTGAGTTTAGGATTGTGAATATGCCGTTGATTGTCTCGTTGTGTCTTTTTGGCCAAGTTCCGTTCGAAAGCCTCTGTTAAGTCAACACCCGTTTGGTTTGCCAAACAGATTAATACCCAGAGCACGTCGGTCAGTTCGTCAGCCAAGTTGCAGGTTTCATTTTCTTTAAACGATTGATCACCATACTTGCGGGCTATCACTCGTGCGAGTTCGCCCACTTCTTCAGTCAGTACGACCATGTTGGTGAGCTCGCTGAAATAACGTACACCGTATGTCTTGATCCATTCGTCTACACGTTTTTGTGCTTCTTCCAAAGTCATAGTGCTTATTCTTTGTTTTTTGTGTCGATGCAGATAGTGACAGGTCCGTCGTTGAGTAATTCTACTTTCATGTCGGCACCAAAAACACCGGTTTGTACCTCTTTGCCTAATTCCCGACTTAGTTGGCGGCAGAAGCTCTCGTAGAGTGGGATAGCCGTTTCGGGACGGGCTGCGCGGATGTACGACGGGCGATTTCCTTTTTTGGTAGAGGCATGCAGCGTAAACTGGCTTACGACGAGTATCGAACCGTCGCATTCGTACACCGAACGGTTCATTACGCCGTTTTCGTCGTCGAAGATGCGCAGGTTGATTATTTTCTTGCAGAGCCATGCAACATCTTCTTCTCCGTCGACATGTTCAATGCCCACAAAAACTAGCAGGCCTTGTCTGATGGATGATTTCAGAGTGCCCTCGATGCTGACCGACGCATGGCGTACGCGTTGTATAACTGCTCTCATGTTTTTGCCGATTAAGTTTGGGCAAAGATACGAAACTTGATTGAGACGTATGATGCAATGGCTGACAAAGTGATGGTTTGTGTCGCTGCTTGAGTAGAATTATGAGATGGGCGTTGTTGCGTTCCCGACCGGCCTTTGTCAGCATGCTGTTCGGAGCCGGTTATCGCGCGGAATGAGGCTGGTTGGTATGAAGGGAGTGATTTTATATTTATTAAAACAACGAAACACTTTTTGCAGTCCGAACTCTGTTTATTTCCGAAATGTCAAAATGAGATATTTTGATGCTATATTTTGGAGTTTTATATGGAATGATTCGATACTTTTGTAAAGTATTTGTCTGTTTATGTTCGTTGTAGCTTACATTTTGTATTTTTATAACCTTCTGAAAACGGCTGTTTTGGATTTTTTCTGTCCGACGGGTCGAAAAAACGGGCTTCTGAGAGGGTTAATCCTTTTTGAGTCCGTTGCTGACGAGAGTAGCTTTGCTGGCACCGACTACTTTGGTCAGTTCGTCAAGTGATGCTTCGCGGATGCGTTTCACGCTTTTGAATTCTTTCAGCAATGCAGTCTTGGTTTTTTCGCCGATGCCTTTGATGTTGTCGAGCGCCGAAGCGATTTGTCGCTTGCTTCGTTTGTCGCGATGGAAGGTGATGGCAAAGCGGTGTACCTCGTCTTGTATGCGTTCCAGCAGATGGAATAGCGGAGTGCCTTGTTTCAAGCCGATGATCATCGGTGGAAATCCGAAGAGCAGTTCTGAGGTGCGGTGTCTGTTGTCTTTGGCCAGGCCGGCGATGGGAATGTTGAGATGCAGCTCGTCTTCGACAACTTCACGCACCACTTCCATTTGTCCCTTGCCGCCGTCGGTAATAATGAGATCGGGTAGGGGATTTCCTTCTTCGATGGCACGGCTGTATCGTCTACGCACGACTTCTTTCATCGAGGCATAGTCGTCGGGGCCTTCCACAGTTTTGATGTTGTATTTCCGATAGTCACTTTTTGAGGGTTTTGCTTTTTTGAAGACTACGCAGGCGGCCACGGCATCGCTGCCGCTGATGTTCGAATTGTCGAAACATTCTATCTGCATGGGTAGTTTGCTGAGCTTCAGTTGCTCTTGTATTTCTTTCATGAGGCGGACGTTCTTTTGCTCCGGATTGAGTTTTTCGGATTGCTTCAGTCGATCTGCTTTATATTGCTTGACATTGAGCAAGGAGAGTTCTAGCAGTTTTTTCTTTTCTCCTCGTTGAGGAATGGTGAAGGTGACATTTTCCAGTTCGATGTCGAGTTCGAAGGGGACAATGACTTCGCGTGAAGTGCTTTTATAGCGGTTGCGCATTTCGATGATGCCCATTGTCAGAAGTTCTTCCTGTGTCTCGTCTAGGCGTTTTTTGTATTCAAACGTAAAGGCTTGGTTGATGCATCCGTTTGTAATGTGCAGATAGTTGATGTAAGCAGAGTCTTCATCTTGTGCGATGGAAAAGACGTCAATGTTGTGTAACACGGTGCTGACCACTTCGCTTTTGGCGCGATAGTTTTCAATCAACTCGTATCGTTCTTTCACTTTTTGAGCTTCTTCGAATCGCATCTCTGCGGCTAATGCCTGCATTTCTCTCATCAGTGTGCGGCTGATTTCTTGTGTGTTCCCTTTGAGAATCTCCTTGATCTGGGCAATGTTTTGCATGTATTCTTCGTGTGATTGCCGGCCGATGCAGGGCGCCTTGCAGTTTTTGATGTGGTATTCTAAACATACGTTGAATTTCCCGCTGCGAATGTTTTCGGGCGTAAGATTTAAGTGGCATGTCCGTAGAGGATAGAGGCGTTTGATTAAATCGAGTAGGGCATACATGGTGGCTACATGACTGTAAGGTCCGAAGTAGGTTGCCCCGTTGTGTACAATCTTTCTTGTTCGAAATACGCGCGGGAATGATTCGTTGCTGATGCAGATGGAGGGATATGTTTTGTCGTCCTTGAGCAATACGTTATAGCGGGGTTTGTATTTTTTGATTAGATTGTTTTCCAATAACAGTGCATCTTCTTCAGTCTTGACCACAATGTATCGGATATCTGCAATTTTGCTTACCAGTACCCGTGTTTTCCCCGGTTCATGCTCGCGGTTGAAGTATGACGAGACGCGTCTTTTCAGGTTCTTTGCTTTCCCTACGTAGATAATCACGCCTTCATTGTTCAGGTATTGATATATGCCGGGACTCTCGGGCAGGTTGAGCACGATGTTACGTAAATAGTCATTCGTTTTTAGTTCTTCGTTCATTGTGGTGTATGGTGAATGAAACGGATACTTGTTGTGCTGGGGAAAAGGTTTTGTTTAAGAATGTGTCTTATATTTTTGGTGAATTCCTGTGACCTTGTTTTCCTGATATGACTTTAGAGCTGTAAAAGACTGTCGATTTCCACTCCTTTTGGAAAAGATCTACGCCCATTGAACTCTTTCAGTTCGATGATGAAACTAATCATTGTCTCTTTGGGATGAAATTGCTGCACGAGTCGATACGCTGCATGACTGGTTCCTCCGGTGGCTAGTAGATCGTCGTGAATCAATACCACGTCTTCCGGTGTGATAGCGTCTTTGTGTATCTGGATGCTGTCCTTTCCGTATTCTTTGTCGAAAGTTTCTTCCAATGTTTCTGAGGGTAACTTCCCGGGTTTTCTGACCATGATAAAGCCGGCGCCGAGGCGTACTGCCAATGCTCCACCCAGCACAAAACCTCTCGAATCGATGCCTACTACTTTGGTGATGCCCTTGTCTTTATAGCGTTCGTATAGTCGGTCGGTCAACTCTTGCAGGCAGGTTGCGTCTTTGAATAGAGTCGTAATGTCCCAAAACAAGACGCCGGGGATTGGGAAATCATTTACAGTTCTAAGATGAGAAATAAGTGTTTCTTTGTTCATAACGAGATGTTTATTCTGATTAGTTATTCTTTTTGTTTCACGTGAAACGTTTTTTTCAATGCCTCAGCAAGACCAATAAAACATTGATATCGCTGGGAGATATGCCTGGAATGCGGCTGGCTTGCGCTAAGGTCTCGGGGTTTATCTTTACTAATTTTTGCCGGGCCTCGGTGGAAAGGGACTGAATCGACGGGTAGTCAAACTTTCCTTTGATTTTGATATTTTCCAATCGAAGTGTCTTTTCAGCGATCATTCGTTCGCGTTCGATATATCCTTGATATTTGATTCGCACTTCTGCGGCTTCAATAATTTCTTCTTTTCGGTCTTCTGTAAGCTCGTTCAGGCGACGGTTTAGGGCGGGGATGTGTGGCGCAAGATTACGGAGCGTGATTTGCGGACGGTTGATAAGATCGATTAATTTGCATCCGTGACGGAGGGTGGTTGTGCCCAATGTCTCGAGTGCAGAGTTAATCAGGTCTGCCTTGATGGAGTAATCTTCAGTAAACTTAATGATGCGTTCAATGGCCGCGCGCTTGGTTTGCATCTGTTGATAGCGGTCTTCTTTCGCTAATCCCAGTCGGTAAGAATGTTCGGTCAGGCGCATGTCGGCATCGTCTTGACGGAGCAGTATACGATATTCGGCTCGGGAGGTAAACATGCGGTAGGGCTCGTCGACGCCTTTTGTTACCAAGTCGTCAATCAGTACACCGATGTATGCCTCGTCACGATGTAAGACAAACGGTTCACCGCCCGTGCAGTTGATGGCCGCATTGATGCCCGCAATCAGCCCTTGTCCGCCGGCTTCTTCGTAACCGGTAGTTCCGTTGACCTGTCCGGCAAGGAAGAAATTTTTGATAATCTTCGATTCTAACGTGTGTTTAAGCTGTGTCGGATCAAAAAAATCATATTCGATAGCATAGCCCGGACGATAGATAACCAAATCTTTGAATGCCGGAATTTTTTTCAATGCAGCTATTTGGATGTCGATGGGAAGCGATGATGAAAATCCGTTCAGATAAAGTTCGTGTGTTGTTTCGCCCTCCGGTTCGAGGAAAAGCTGATGTTGCTCTTTGTCGGGGAACGTGACAATTTTCGTTTCAATGCTAGGGCAATAGCGCGGTCCGATGCTTTGAATCTGGCCGTTGTAGAGCGGTGAATCAGGCAGCCCTTTGCGCAACACTTCGTGAACTTCAGGGTTGGTGAAACACGTCCAACAGGTAATCTGTTTTAGTTTGCGCGGTTGATGCATGAACGAGAAGCTATGGAAATCGTTTTCTCCGTGTTGGATTTCCATCTGGCTGAAGTCTACGCTGCGGCTGTCGATTCGTACAGGCGTACCGGTTTTCATGCGTCCCATCGTGATGCCATGCCGTGTGATAGATTCCGTCAGATGGTAAGACGCTGGTTCGGCTACACGGCCACCGGGCTGTTTGACTCGTCCAAAATGCATCAGTCCGTTGAGAAATGTGCCGGTCGTGAGGATGACAGCTTTGGCACGAAACGTCACCCCGAGTTCTGTCTGCACGCCTTTCACCTCACCATCAGCCACCAGCAACTCGCGAACACAGTCTTGCCAGATGTACAGATTGGGGATATTTTCGAGAATTTCGCGCCACGTCCAGATAAATTTGTTGCGGTCGCACTGCGCGCGCGGACTCCACATGGCCGGACCTTTCGAGCGATTTAGCATGCGAAATTGAATGCTTGTCCGGTCGGTCACGATGCCCATGTATCCGCCCAACGCATCGATTTCACGCACTATCTGGCCTTTCGCGATGCCACCTACTGCCGGATTGCAGCTCATTTGGGCGATTTTGTTCATATCCATAGTGATCAGACAGGTTTTTGCGCCCAGATTTGCAGCAGCAGCGGCGGCTTCACAACCGGCATGTCCGGCACCGATAACAATCACATCGTAGTTAAATTCCATGTTTGTAGTTCGTTTGTTCTTGCAATCAACCGTTTGCAAAGGTAGGTATTTTTTTGAGTATGTAGACGTGTCTGCTATCTTTTCGCTTGGTTTTGTTTGCTTGTTTCGGGCTTGCTGACAAGGCGTGGTCAATGCGGTTGCGAGCCTTTGTCACGATGCTGACCGGCCGTTGCTATCAGACGGGTCGGGAGTGATAGGGAGGAACGCCACTGATTGTGCTGATTTCAGTTTGCCTGTGTGCTTGTGGGGAGTCCGGTTGGCAGCACATGCAGAGACGGATGGAAATTGTCCGACGCATTTCTTTCTCGTTTGCTTCCCAGCGGTTTCTGCTTGAAGGTAGCGCGGTGGAAATACGTTTGAGGGCGGCATTTATTTTTGTGCGAGTAGCTTTCGAGAGTTTGTATTATAGAAATATTTCTTTAATTATTTGTCGCATCCCCGTATTTGCTGTACTTTTGCAACGTTAAATAATGGCAGGATAAATCAATATAAACATTCAATAATTTAATTCATTTATTATGTGGTTAAGTAATTCATCAATTGGAAGGAAAGTGGTGATGAGTGTTACGGGTATCGCCCTTGTCCTGTTTTTGACATTTCACATGTCGATGAACTTGGTGGCGCTTTTCTCGGAAGAGGCCTACAATGCGGTGTGTGAATTTTTGGGGGCGAACTGGTATGCACTGGTGGCGACGGCAGGATTGGCCGCCCTTTTTGTGATTCACATCATCTATGCATTCTGGCTAACTATGATGAACCGCAAGGCGCGTGGCAACGAACGCTATGCAGTGACGGTGAAACCCAAGAGTGTGGAATGGGCATCTCAGAACATGTTGGTGTTGGGATTAGTCGTGATTCTCGGCCTGTTGCTTCATCTATCTAACTTCTGGTACAAAATGCAGTTTGCAGAAATCATTGGCAACCATTCTTTGGGAGAGTTTGGTCCGACAGACGGTGCCGGATACATTGCGCTTACTTTCAGCCAGCCGCTGTATGTTGTGCTCTATCTGGTGTGGCTGATATGCTTGTGGTTTCATCTTACACACGGATTCTGGAGTGCGCTTCAGACGTTGGGTTGGAACAATCAAGTCTGGTTCGAACGCTGGAAATTGATCGGAAATGTTTATACAACTTTGGTTGTGCTTGGTTTTTCCGTAGTGGTGCTGGTTTATTTCTTCCGGTCACTCTGTTGCTGATTTCTCCTTTCACTGCTTTATTAAACTTTTAAATTGAACAAAAAATTATGGCTACTATAGATTCTAAAATTCCTGAAGGCCTGATAGCTGAAAAGTGGACTAACTATAAAGCTCACCAAAAATTGGTGAATCCCGCGAACAAGCGTCGCCTTGATGTCATTGTGGTTGGAACCGGTTTGGCCGGTGCTTCAGCTGCTGCTTCACTCGGAGAGATGGGTTTCAAAGTGTTCAACTTCTGTATCCAAGATTCTCCTCGCCGTGCACACTCTATTGCTGCACAGGGCGGTATCAATGCTGCTAAGAATTATCAGAACGACGGTGACTCGGTGTATCGTCTGTTTTACGACACCGTGAAAGGTGGTGACTATCGTGCGCGCGAGGCTAATGTGTATCGTCTGGCAGAGGTGTCGAACAATATTATTGACCAATGTGTGGCTCAAGGTGTGCCTTTTGCTCGCGAATATGGCGGCACGCTGGCAAACCGTTCGTTTGGCGGTGCGCAGGTATCGCGTACGTTTTATGCTAAGGGACAGACCGGACAGCAGTTGTTACTCGGAGCCTATTCAGCATTGAGCCGTCAGGTAAATGCCGGAACGGTGAAGCTTTATACACGCTATGAGATGCTTGACCTTGTGATTATCGACGGTCGTGCACGTGGTATCATCGCTAAGAATCTTGTGACTGGCAAACTGGAGCGTTTTGCTGCTCATGCCGTTGTGATTGCTACGGGCGGATATGGCAATACGTATTTTCTCTCGACGAATGCGATGGCTTGTAACTGTTCGGCTGCGATGGCGTGCTACCGCAAGGGCGCATTGTTTGCTAATCCGGCTTACGTGCAGATCCATCCGACTTGTATTCCGGTGCATGGTGATAAGCAATCGAAACTGACGTTGATGTCTGAGTCGCTCCGTAACGATGGCCGCATTTGGGTTCCGAAAAAACTTGAGGATGCCAAAGCTTTGCAGGCCGGCACTAAGAAACCGACCGATATCCCGGAGGAAGAGCGTGACTACTACTTGGAGCGTCGTTATCCTGCCTTCGGAAATCTGGTTCCTCGCGATGTGGCATCGCGTGCAGCAAAGGAGCGTTGCGATGCCGGCTATGGCGTAAACAATACGGGTCTGGCTGTGTATCTTGATTTCTCCGAGTGTATTGAACGTCTGGGTCTCGATGTCGTTCGTCAGCGTTACGGCAATCTTTTCGATATGTACGAAGAAATCACGGATGTCAATCCGGGTAAGCTGGCCAATGAAATCAATGGCGTGAAGTATTATAATCCGATGATGATTTATCCTGCTATTCACTATACGATGGGTGGTGTCTGGGTGGATTATGAACTTCAGACAACCATCAAGGGCTTGTTTGCAATCGGTGAATGTAACTTCTCTGATCATGGAGCTAATCGTTTGGGAGCTTCTGCTCTGATGCAAGGTCTGGCTGATGGCTATTTCGTTCTTCCTTATACCATTCAGAATTACTTGGCCGACCAGATTACGGTGCCTCGTTTCTCTACCGATCTTCCGGAATTTGAAGAAGCTGAGAAGGCTGTGGCTGCCAGAATCGATCACCTGATGGGCATTCAAGGTTCTAAGTCTGTCGATTCTATTCATAAGGAATTAGGCCATGTGATGTGGGAGTATGTAGGTATGGGACGTACGAAGGAAGGCTTGGAAACGGGTCTGGCCAAACTGAAAGAAATCCGTAAAGAGTTTGAGACTGAGCTCTACATTCCGGGTGTGAAAGAAGGTCTGAACGTTGAACTCGATAAAGCTTTCCGCTTGAATGATTTTATCACAATGGGTGAGTTGATCGCTTATGACGCACTCAACCGCAATGAAAGCTGTGGAGGTCATTTCCGCGAAGAATACCAAACAGAGGAAGGTGAAGCCAAACGTGATGATGAAAACTATTTCTACGTGGCTTGCTGGGAGTATCAAGGAAGTGATGATAAGGCTCCAACTCTCTATAAAGAACCTCTCGTGTACGAAGCTATCAAGGTTCAAACGCGTAATTATAAGAGCTAATCAGCAGAATTAATCGATTAAAGAAACAAATAAAATGGATAAAAATATATCATTCACGCTAAAGATCTGGCGTCAGAACGGGCCGAAAGACAAAGGTCATTTCGATACATTCCAGATGAAAGATATCCCCGGAGATACTTCATTCCTTGAGATGTTGGATATCTTGAACGAGCAACTTGTCAGCGAACACAAAGAACCGGTAGTTTTTGACCACGATTGTCGGGAGGGCATCTGCGGTATGTGTTCGCTCTACATCAACGGTCGTCCACACGGCCCGGGCAAAGGTGCAACAACTTGTCAAATCTATATGCGTCGCTTCAACGATGGCGATACAATTACAGTTGAGCCTTGGCGTTCGGCCGGATTCCCTGTGATTAAAGACCTGATGGTCGATCGTTCGGCTTACGACAAGATTATGCAGGCAGGTGGTTATGTCAGTGTTGGAACCGGAGCACCACAAGATGCCAATGCAATCTTGATTCCGAAAAAGAATGCTGATTTGGCAATGGATGCCGCTTCATGTATTGGTTGCGGTGCATGTGTAGCTGCTTGTAAGAACGGTTCGGCTATGTTGTTCGTCTCTGCTAAGGTAAGTCAGTTGGCATTGTTACCTCAGGGACGGCCGGAGGCAGCCCGTCGTGCGAAAGCTATGTTGGCCAAGATGGACGAACTGGGCTTTGGTAACTGTACGAACACACGCGCTTGCGAAGCCGAATGTCCGAAGTGTGTTTCCATCAGCAACATTGCCCGCTTGAATCGTGAGTTCATCAAAGCTAAGTTGAAAGACTAAGTCTGATGATATTTGCCTAGTCCGCCCTATCAAACTGGGGCGGACTTTTTTTATGCTCATGGGTAATGAACTGTAAGAATAAAACCGTGTATCGACAAAGTGCTGAGATTATTTGGTTGGATATCAATCCGTTGATTAGAAAGAGAAACCTGTCCCTCGCCAAAAGACAAGGCGGAGTGTCTCAGCGGTAGAGCAGCATCGAAAGCTCGTTTTCGTATAACATCTCGTTGGCTATGGCCAGTATGTCTGAAGAAGTGAGCGCTTCGATGCGTTTGAATACGTTTTCCTGTGACTCATATTGATTGTAGTGAAGGAATGATTTACCCATGTCGAGCGCTAAATTCTCGAAGTTATCACCAGCTACGGAAATCTGTCCGATGATTTGTTTCTTGGCAGCCGTGAGTTGGGTAGTGGTAAGCCGGGTGTCGCGCAGACGTTTCAACTCTTTGCATATAAGGTTTAGGCAAGTGTCTACATCTGCTGTGTCGCAACCGAAATAGATGTTGAAAACGCCCGTATCGGTGTAAGACGTCAGGTTGCTCTCCACGCTATACACCAGTCCACGCCGTTCGCGCAAAGCCACGTTGAGACGGCTATTCATGCCCGGTCCACCCAATATGTTGTTGAGTAAATACAATCCCGTCCGTTTGTTGCACGTGGCATCATAGCTTCGTCGGCCAATCATGACGTGTGCCTGATGCGTGTCGCGGCGGTCGGTGATGCGTGTGCAGACATAGGGTGGGAGTGTCGTGCGTAGCTGATTGTGCGAAGCCGGTAAGGTGTAGTCGGGCGTCAGTTTCTCCAAGTGATGCACGATGCGCTTGAGGTCAATGTTTCCGCGCAAGAAAAACACCATGTTGGGCGGTTGGTAGAAATGTTGTGTCCAGCGCAGGGCATCTTCTGACCGAAATCCCTTGAGCTGTTGCGGGTTACCCAAAATGTTCTTTCCCAGCGGATGACCCTTGAAAAGCATGTTTTCGAATTCATCGTAAATCAGCTCGGAAGGACTATCTTCGTAGCTTTGTATCTCACTTAGAATCACTTCTATTTCTTTGTCGATTTCTTGTGCGGGAAATGTACTGTGGAAAACGATGTCCGTCAGCAGTTCGACAGCCCGTGCGAAATCTTCGGCCAGAAATGTTGCGTAGACCACTGTCTCTTCTTTGTTGGTAAACGCATTGATGTCGCCGCCCACGTGTTCCATCCGGTTAAGAATGTGCCATGATTTGCGCTTCTGCGTCCCTTTGAAGAGCAGGTGTTCCACGAAATGCGCCATGCCTTGCTGATCGTCTTTCTCGTCGCGTGTGCCGGCATCGACGGCAAATCCGCAATAAACCACAGATGTCTCCGAAGGAGCCTGAATGATGCGTAATCCGTTGGGTAATGTGTAGGTATGAATGCTCACTGGTGTGCAATTTTCGTGTACAAAGATAGGGCTAAATTTGTCTATGGTGCGAAAAAATCCGGCGTAATTTGGCTTTGCGACGGCTCATTTAG
>CAZEPM010000058.1:5487-12304 GCA_964514145.1 uncultured Bacteroides sp. | reverse complement strand
TTTGTATGAAATTGGCATACGAGCAATGCAAATCCTATCCCGAATTGCTTGCCGAACTGCGGGAGACACTGGAAATCATGGAGCCAAACCTGCTGCCAGCCGCATTAAAGACAGCTCGAAAAATGATTATCCGTAATTTATCATCCAGGATTTGTAATATTAACGTAAGTTCGATATAAGCCTTAGCCCATGTCTCTGATGAAACATACGTCAATAATAGGCTTTTTTCGAAGAAGCAATAGGTGGCAATGATTCCGCTTTTTGCCGTTGTTTAACATATAACTTATTTTATCTGTCGCAAAATTAATAAACGGACAAAACATTTTAGAAGAATAAAATTCCTTTTAAGAAAGTAATATGTAACTTTGCAATCATTTTACACCTTTGAGAATAAAGGGGAACCAGATAGATTTAGTACATAAACATGGTAAAAAGAAAATATATCGATTTAGATGGCACTAATGAGCCTGAGAACTCATTTTCTTTAATAGCTGATTTTGATGGTAATGAAGAACAGTTATTTGAAGAAGAGATTGACAAATGTTTACCTATTTTGCCTTTACGCAACATGGTACTATTCCCCGGAGTGGTGCTTCCTGTAGCTATCGGACGTAAATCTTCTTTAAAATTAGTAGACGAGGCTTTTAAAAAAGGGCACATTATTGGTGCAGTATGTCAGATTAGAGCGGAAGTAGAGCGTCCGGAAGTAGACGACTTATATCCTATCGGTACTGTAGCTAAGATTGTACGTGTTTTTGAAATGCCAGACCAAACAACAACTGTCATCCTACAAGGTCTGCAACGTTTTCACTTATTGGATATACACGATGCTCCTAGCGGTCAGTATTTAATGGGAGTCGTTAATCAGCTTAAAGAAATTTTGCCAACTAAAGACGATCCGGAATTCAATATACTAACCGACACCTGTAAAGATATAACAATCAAATACATTCAATCTTCGGACAATATATCTCAAGACTCCATATTTGCTCTTAGAAACATAGCAAACAGAATGTTTCTAGTTAATTATATATGCGCAAACTTACCTTTGAAAGTTGAAGAAAAAGAAGCTTTACTGAAAGAGGATTCACTAAAACAACGTGCATATCGGCTGTTGAGTTTTCTTAAACGCGAACAACAATTGGCGGAATTAAAAGCCAATATTCAAATGCGTACAAAAGAGGATATTGATCAGCAGCAACGCGAATATTTTTTGCAACAGCAAATGAAAAACATTCAGGACGAGTTGGGTGAAAATGATCAAGATCTGAATGAACTGGAGCATAAAGCAAGTAAAAAGAAGTGGGATGAAAACATTGCAAAGATATTCAAACATGAACTTAATAAATTAGAACGGACGAATCCTCAGTCACCGGATTATAATGTTCAGCTTAATTATTTGGAAACAATGCTGAGTCTTCCGTGGAATGAGTATACGGAAGATAATCTGAATCTAAATCATGCCGAAAAGATTTTGAATAAAGACCATTATAGTTTGGAAAAAGTCAAAGAACGCATTCTTGAACATTTGGCAGTTTTGAAACTAAGACAAGACTTAAAATCTCCTATTCTTTGTCTTTACGGCCCTCCGGGTGTGGGAAAGACATCATTAGGACGTTCTATTGCTACGGCTTTGAAACGTAAATACGTAAGAATTTCTTTAGGAGGATTACATGATGAAGCTGAAATTCGCGGTCATCGTAAGACGTATATCGGAGCCATGCCCGGACGAATTATAAAAGGTCTGATAAAAGCGGGTTCTTCGAATCCTGTATTTATTTTGGATGAAATAGATAAAGTTGGTCAGGCCAATTATAATGGTGATCCGTCATCCGCTTTGTTAGAGGTTCTAGATCCTGAACAAAACAATGCTTTTCATGATAATTATCTAGATGTAGACTATGATTTATCAAAAGTAATGTTTATAGCAACGGCAAACAATTTGAATATGATTCCCGCTCCGTTGTTAGACCGAATGGAGTTGATAGAAGTCAGCGGTTACATTACTGAAGAAAAAATTGAAATAGCTCATCGTCATCTGGTGCCAAAAGAGATGGAAAATATAGGCATCGAAAAGAATGCGATAAAACTTCCCAAAAACACCTTAAGGACAATTATTGAATCGTATACACGCGAATCTGGAGTTCGCGAGTTGGAAAAGAAGATAAACAAAATCTTCCGTAAACTGGCACGGTATTATGCGACTAACGGTGCTTATCCTTATCAGGAAATCAAGCCAAATAAAGTGAAAGAATTTTTGGGAGCACCTGAATACACGCTTGACAAATATCAAGGCAACGAGTACGCCGGAGTCGTAACCGGACTGGCTTGGACGGCTGTAGGTGGAGAAATCCTATTTATAGAAACCAGTTTAAGCCGTGGCAAAGGTGGACGTCTTACGCTTACAGGAAATCTAGGTGATGTCATGAAAGAGTCTGCCATGTTGGCTCTTGAATATATCAAAGCTCACGTTTCACTATTGAATATTGATCCTGAGATTTTTGAACACTGGAACATACATATTCACGTACCAGAAGGAGCTATACCGAAAGATGGTCCCTCTGCGGGCATAACGATGGCTACTGCTTTAGCATCAGCGTTGACACAACGTAAAGTGAAAAGCAGTCTGGCAATGACGGGTGAGATAACTCTGCGAGGAAAGGTTCTACCTGTGGGAGGCATTAAAGAAAAAATTTTGGCAGCAAAACGTGCCGGAATAAAGGAAATCATTCTTTGCAATGAGAATAAAAAAGATATAGAAGAAATTCCGGAAATCTATTTAAAGAAGGTGATATTTCACTATGTTTCCGATATTAAGGAAGTCCTATCTATAGCATTGACAAAAGAGAAAGTGGCTGATCCGATAGATTTTACTATACCCTCTACTAAGCAGGACTCATGAAATTCGAGTTGCAATATACGGATACGAAAACCAATGCACGAGCCGGCTTGATAACAACAGATCACGGGCAGATAAAAACTCCTATATTCATGCCTGTTGGTACTGCCGCTACAGTAAAAGGTGTGCATTTGTATGAACTTAAAGACGATATTAAAGCTCAGATTATTCTGGGGAATACCTACCATCTCTATTTGAGACCAGGACTTGATATTTTAGAAAAAGCAGGTGGACTTCATAAGTTTAATGGTTTTGATCGCCCGATGTTAACCGATAGTGGGGGGTTCCAAGTATTTTCTCTAGCAAGTATTCGTAAATTGCGTGAAGAAGGAGCCGAGTTTAGATCGCATATTGATGGTTCTAAACACTTTTTCTCTCCGGAAAAAGTTATAGATATCGAACGTATTATAGGAGCTGATATCATAATGGCTTTTGATGAGTGTGCTCCGGGAACCTCTGATTATGCTTATGCAAAAAAATCAATGACACTCACTCATAAATGGTTAGATCGTTGTGTGACACGTTTCAAAGAAACAGAACCTAAATATGGCTATCCTCAATCGCTCTTTCCCATAGTGCAAGGTTGTGTTTATGCCGATTTGCGTAAACAATCAGCAGAGTATATTGCTTCTAAAGAATGTGATGGAAATGCAATCGGTGGGTTAGCTGTAGGAGAACCTACAGAAAAGATGTATGAAATGATTGAAGTCGTCAATGAAATCTTGCCGAGCGACAAACCACGCTATCTGATGGGAGTAGGCACACCAATCAACATCTTAGAATCTATTGAGCGAGGAGTCGATATGTTCGATTGTGTCATGCCCACTCGTAATGGTCGTAATGGCATGCTTTTTACCAAGAATGGAATCATGAATATGCGCAATAAAAAATGGGAATCCGATTTTAGTCCTATAGAAGAAGAAGGAGCCTCATACATAGATTCAATCTATTCAAAGGCCTATCTCAGGCATTTATTCCATGCACAAGAATTATTAGCTATGCAAATAGCTTCCGTACATAATTTGGCCTTCTATTTATGGTTAGTAGGTGAAGCTCGTAAGCATATTATACAAGGCGATTTCTTGATGTGGAAAGTCGCTATGGTTGATCGATTATCAACAAGACTTTAATTCAGAACTATGAAATTGAACCTCAAGAACTTATTCCGTTGTCGATTGCTGAAACGATTGGATATTTATATCATTAAGAAATTTTTGGGAACATATTTCTTTGCGATTGTTCTGATAATCTCAATCGCTGTTGTCATAGACATGAATGAGAATATTGAGAAATTCACCAGCAAAGGCGCTACATGGTCTTCCATTATTTCTGAATATTACCTTAATTTCATTCCTTACTTTTCTAATCTGTTCAGTCCGCTGTTTGTTTTCATTGCTGTAATCTTTTTCACTTCTAAACTGGCAGAAAACTCTGAAATTATAGCCATGTTCTCCACTGGCATGAGTTTCAAGCGATTATTGCGACCCTATATGATTTCTGCCGGACTGATTGCCATTTTGACCTATGTGTTAGGAGCTTATGTGATACCGCAGAGCAATGAGGTAAGATTAAAATTTGAAGATCAATATAAGCGAAAGAAAAATTTAGGATATGTTCATAATGTGCAACTGGAAGTGGCTGATGGGGTCATTGCATACATCGAACGCTATCAAGATTATAACAAAACCGGATCGAACTTTTCATTAGATAAGTTCGAAGATAAAAAATTAGTGTCGCATCTGACAGCCAGATATGCTGTTTACGATACTTTACATCCGTCTGGAAACAATTGGACACTTAAAAACTATGTGATTAGAGAACTTGCCGGCGATAAAGAGATTATTACGAAGGGAGAACGGATAGACACGAATCTCTATATGCGTCCACAAGACTTTCTTATTTTGGCCGGACAGCAGGAAATGATGACAAGTCCGGAATTAAAGAAGTACGTAGACCGGCAGAAAGAAAGAGGATTTGCAAACATCAAAGAGTTTGAAATCGAATATTACAAACGTATAGCCATGTCTTTTGCTTCGTTTATTCTAACAACAATCGGACTTTCTTTGTCATCAAGAAAGACGAAAGGAGGCATGGGGTTACATCTTGGACTAGGATTATTGCTCAGTTTCTCCTATATCCTGTTCCAGACCATATCAGCAACGTTTGCCATCAATGCCAACCTTCCGCCAGTTATAGCTGTATGGATCCCTAATATCTTATATACAGGCATTGCCATTTATTTATATAGAAAAGCACCAAAATAAAGAAAGGTATACTCAACTCAATATAGTTAGGAATTATGAAATGGATATATAAACAAACCACATTATATTTTTTCGCACTATTTGGCTTGATCCTACCCAACATCCTTTTGATCTTCACCGAAAACTTATCTTTCTGTGCTGGAGTGACTATGATATGCTTGCCATTAGGTGTATATCTGCTGGTGCTATCGTGTACACGTAGGATTGGCAAGCCGATTCTTTATCTTTTCCCCGTAATCTTTCTAGGAGCTTTCCAGCTGGTCTTACTATACCTTTTCAAGCAAGGACCTATAGCCGTAGATATGTGGCTCAATCTGGTGACAACAAATGTTTTAGAAGTTAACGAACTGCTCCGCCAATTGAGCATACCCATATCGTTTGTCATCATTCTCTACATTCCGATAATACTGTTAGCCATCCGGGCAATCAAGAAAAAACAAGACTTGGATAAGTCGTTTCGAAGAAAAGGCTTTCGTATCGGTCTACTGTCTCTGATTATTGGTTTACTGACAGGCTTTGTGGGTTATCGTTATCAGAATTATCACATTGATGACAGCCTTTTCCCTTTGAATGCTTGTTACAACTGCTATCTGGCAATGCAGCGATCCAAGGCTTCATCACACTATCATGAAACATCAAAAGACTTTCGATTCGAGGCAAATACGACCCATACAGACGATGAAAGTGAAATCATTCTGTTTGTCATTGGAGAAACCAGTCGTGCACAAAGTTGGCAACTCTACGGCTATCAGCGACCCACCAATCCTATGCTCAGTCAAGAAAGCGAGTTACTCGTATTTCGCGATGCCATGAGCCAAAGTAACACAACACACAAGAGCGTTCCCATTCTGCTTTCAATGGCAACAGCAAACGACTATGACGTGCTATACTCCTCGAAAGGCATCATTGCAGCCTATGGCGAAGCCGGATTCCATACCTGCTTCTTCTCCAACCAAATGCGTAATCACTCGTTTATCGACTTTCTAGGAGAAGAAGCCAATGAAGTCGTGTTCGTCAAAGACAACCTGAAAAACAATCCGAAAGACGAGATACTAATACCCTACATAAAAGAAGCTATCCGACAAGGACACAACCGACTTTTCATCGTGTTACACTCCTACGGTTCACACTTCAACTACAACGATCGCTACGACACCCAAAATGCCTACTTTAAGCCGGACATGATAAATGACGCCTCATATAAGAAGAGAACCGAAATGATCAATGCATACGATAACTCTATTCGCTACACCGACAGGTTTTTAGCCTCCATTATATACGAGCTGAAACAGACAAACACCCGATGTGCCCTACTCTACACCTCCGATCATGGAGAAGACATTTACGACGACAAACGAATGCGATTCCTGCATGCCTCTCCTTATCCAACCTTCTATCAGCTCAACGTCCCCTTCATCATCTGGACATCATCCGAATATGCGCATGCCTACCCCGCCACATGGTACAACATGACCACCCATCAAGAAAAAGCCATAGGATCAGACTGTGTCTTCCACACCCTGCTCGATTTGGGAGGAATTCAGACACCCTACAAAGACGAAACCCTATCCCTTGCCTCTGAATACTTTAAAGAAAACTTGCGCTACTACCTGAACGACCATAACGAACCACGCAGACTCGACTACTATTTAAA
>CAZEPM010000058.1:0-5387 GCA_964514145.1 uncultured Bacteroides sp. | reverse complement strand
AGAGAGCCACTCTCCAGCTTTCGCTCTTTCTCATCAAGACTGGCATGTCTCATATTTTGCTCTTAGGGAGGGAGTTTATGAGCCTGTCTTCATAGTTTTGGTGTATCGGTTTCTTGTCAGTTTATTTATATATGCTGTTTTCTATTTCTTCTAATTCGCTACGAAAGCTTTTATTGGTTTCCAATTGATTTTTAACGATCTTGCATGAGTGTAATACGGTTGCATGGTTCTTTTTACCTATCATTTGTCCGATTTTTAAGCAAGATACGTCTGTATATTTTTTGGCAAGGTACATAGCGATCTGACGTGCCTTCACGACTTCATGTTTTCTTGTATGGGCATGCAGGCTTCCCGTCTCAATATCGAAATGTTTACATACTGTATTGATTATCCCATCAATGGTTATTTCTTTCTTTTCTACTTTTACGATGCGGTTTACCACGCTTTCGGCTAAATTTATGTCAATATCTTTATTGTAGACTGTAGAATATGCCATTAAAGAATTGACAATGCCTTCTAAGTCGCGCACACTTTCGTTTACATTTTCAGCAACAAAATCGATGACTGATTCCGGGAATTCCAGTCCGTCACGGTGTATCTTCTCACGCAAGATTTCTTTGCGTAACGTGACATTCGGTTTCTCCAGTTCAGCTAATAAACCCCATTTAAAACGTGTAAGGAGTCTGTTTTCCATACCTTGCAAATCCATTGGTGGTCGGTCAGAGGTCATGATAAGTTGCTTGCCATTTTGGTGCAGATGATTGAAAATATGGAAAAATGTATTTTGAGTTTTGGTCATCGAGGCAAATTCTTGTATGTCGTCAATGATAAGTACATCAATAGTCTGATAAAATTTAATGAATTCGTTGACTTTGTTGCGCAACGTTGCATCAACAAATTGTACCTGAAACAGATGAGCAGATATATACAATACGCGTTTCTGCGGATAAAGTTCGCATATACGCATTCCGATGGCATTGACTAAATGGGTTTTTCCTACGCCTGATGTGCCATATATAAATAGCGGGTTAAAGGTTTTTGCCGGATGAAGCGCGACTTCTTCAGCAACTGTACGAGATAGTTTGTTGCTGTCTCCCTCGATAAAATTCTCGAACCTGTATTTGGGGTTCAGGTGTGGATCTAAGGTTTGTTCTGCTTGGTTTGGACTTAATGTTGGAATCTGGTTACCATCTTTTTTCGGGATATTAGGTTTGGCAATTGTCTTATCGTCTGAAGGGATATTGGTTGTAATGCGATTGGTTTTGTCGATTAATACGCTATACATTAATTGTGTTCCTTCTCCGATTTCTTTATGGAGTGTCATACGTAACAATGCCAAATACTTATCTTCTATATATTCATAGAAGAACTGACTTGGAACTCCTACAGTCAATGTAGGATTTTCATACTTTAAAGGTATAATAGGTTTAAACCACGTGTCATATGCTTGCTCTGTTACATTGTCACGAATTACACGTAGACAACGATTCCATAGCTCTACATGATTATTCTCCATCATAGGGTACACTTATCAAACATTTATTAACTTGTCAAACATCTGAATGCAAAATAGAAAATATAATTCTATATAAACAAGTGCTCTTTTTTTTGCAAAATTGGAATTTAGACTATATACTTAAAAAACAATATATTAATAATAACACCTTGTTTTTCTGTTTTTTAGTGCACTTTGCAAAAACAAAACCTGCTGTATGTTAACTGTTTAGTTTGTTTTATTCGATTGAATTACTCTAAATAAATCTCAGAAAAAATAATTCTTTCCTTGTTCGTTTTCAATTTTTTAAAGCAGTTTCCAAGTATTTTCTTATTTAGATACTAATTTAGACAAGATCTAAATAGCTTCATTTTTATATTATTTGTCTTTTTTCCCAAAAAGTGAAAAATGTACATAACGCTTTGGATGAGATTTCAAATCTTCTAAAAGTGTTGCTGCATTATAAGTCATGGTATTCAAATTATGATAGAGTAAAGTGTCATTAAGAAGTAATCCTATTGTGTTGTCACATTGGGTCAGTTTCCAGCTGAGAAATCTTGCGTTAGTCAGTGTGCTGTCAACCTTTAGCATCATGCTGCTATAGTCTGTTTGGCTCAGATTGTCACTAATTGTGATTAGATTGTCGCCAATATGGTTGAGTTTTCCGGTGAGTTGGGGAAGATCATTACGGGTTAATTTGTTTAGTTCGTTTGTTGTGATTGCCAAATTTTCCGTGATTTGTTGGGTGTTGTGTAATGTTGCTACTAGAGCAGGGTCTGTAATAAGTTGGTTTAGAGAAGTCACGATGGTGTCCAACTTTGGTAAGATTTGTTGTATCGTAGGGACTAGTTTGGCCGCTTCAGTCATCAATCCACCATTGACATATCCCAAAATGGTATCACCTATGTTATGATGTTCGCGAGGATTATTAGCCAATAACAGATTCATCTTTGTTGTTCCTAACATTTCAGTTACTAGTTCGGCCTCACTTCCTTTAGGAATTCGTAGTTCTTTATTTACTTCGATTGCAACTATTACGTGTCTCGGTCTTTGATAATCATATTGTATGGAACGGACTATACCTATATTATATCCATCAGCATATACCGGACTCGACAGTGCCAGTCCGTTTACGTTTTCATAGGCTACATAATAATAATTTGTAGCCTTAAACATATTGATTCCTTTCAGAAATTTGATACCAATAAACAAGATTACGACTGTGATGATACCGGTAATACCAATTTTTATTTCTTTTGTTATATATTTCTTCATAATTATAATTCCTTTTGTTTTCTAGGTTTATTGATTTCTTTGTTGTTTAAATTCTTCGATAGCTTGATTGACATCCATTTTCTTTCCATTGCGATAAGCCGTGATAAAGGCGTCCTTAAATTTAGGTAATATTTGCTTGCGTAGATTGTATATCTGATTGTAGTCTGTAGACGAACCATAGAAATATTTGTATAATTTACCCTCTTGGATGATCTCTACCGGTTTTAAGCCTTTCAGCCGATGGTCATCAGGATTCAGCTTTATTGAAGTACTCATGATTTGCACTTTAAATATAGGCTTATTCGAATGATTGTTTGACGGAGTTGTCTTTTCTCTTGTTTTAGTTTGTTGATGAGTGACCGATTTCGTTTCTGGTCTAGGTTGCATGGTTTTGGTGTTTCCGCTGACAGATGCGTTGTTGTTTTTATAGGCCAATATAGCGTTGTAGATACTTTTACTCAGTGCGTTGATACCAGCCTGAGAGTTCAGATACTGTTCTTCGTCCGGCGTTGAAATATAGCCAAGTTCAACAAGTACACTAGGCATAGATGTTGCATGCAACACTAGGAATCCGGCTTGTCGCACACCATGATCATTGCGTTTAGCCGTTAAGCGGAACTGATCTTGTATGTTGCTGGCTAATGCTACACTTTGTTCCATGTTTTTGTCTTGTATAAATTCAAACATGATATAACTCTCGGCAGAATTCGGATTAAAATCGGCATAGCGTTGTTTATAGTCGCTTTCAATCAAGATTACCGAGTTTTCTTTTTGGGCAACGGCTAGATTTTCTTTAGTCTTGTGAAGTCCCAGTGTGTAAGTTTCTGTGCCTCTGGCAATCTTACCTTTAGGCAATGAGTTCGTATGAATAGAAATAAACAGATCGCCTTTGGCATTGTTGGCTATTTCAGCTCGTTTGTGCAAAGCGATAAATGTGTCCGTCTTACGAGTATATACAACTTTAATATCTTTATTGTTTTTCTCGAGCAATTGGCCTACTGCTAGAGTTACTTTGAGATTGATGTTTTTTTCTTTTGATATACGGCCTATCGCACCGGCATCATGTCCGCCATGTCCGGCATCGAGTATTACCACAAAATCCCTTGCCATGAGTGTAGGATTGAGTAGTGGAAGTATTCCTATCAAAAGGAACCAAAGCAATATGTGACTTCTTCTGATATGCATATTTCTATTGAGCAAAAATAATTACTTTTACTTGAATACTCTACAAATGTTTTAAGTTTTTATGGAATAAAAGCATTAGGATTGAGTCGGCGGACACTTCAGTATCTGTCCGTAGTTACCTCCGTATCCATCCGTGGTTATCTCAGTATCTGCCCGTGGTTACATCAGCATTTGTCCGTCGGAACTTCCCGCATGATGGAGTTTGTTATTCCAGGAAGTGTTTTGTCGATGACGGGCTACTTACTGTGACAGGACTGATATCAAATTTACGCGAATCTGAGCAATTGAATACGAAACAAGAGCAAGGTTGTTTTATAGCTAAGTGACCTTGTGTTCGAACCTGTATGTTGCTTTGGCGCTTTTAGTCGAGCATTTCCTTGCCGATGTGCCACGCAATGACCATATTGATGACTTCTGCATAATTCTTTCGCCCGGAACCGATCCGATTGTTCTTGAGGAACCAATCATACAGTTTGTTTTGTATCGAACCGATGAATGGGCTGTATCGCGCTTTCCAATACACTCGTATATCTTTTAACTGGTCTATGATTTCAGGTCTGATTGTTGCGAGCCATGCGGCATATGTTTCTTTATCTAACAAGTTGCCGGCATTGAGTATGACGTATGGGAGTAATCCGAAATATCCGCTGTAACGAATTTCTCGTTGGGTGGTATGCGTACAAATGTAATATGCCCAAAAGTTGGCTTCTGCTTCGCTACTTACTCCTAATAAATGAGACAGCTCGTGGGCATAGGTATACGGACGTTGTAAAGGAAGTAAGTCAGAATTAAGTTGTGATTCGGCAAAGAATGGCCCCATATAACCTAAGACTCCAACGCCTGAATAGAGTGCATTGAAAAATACTTTCTTCGGATGCTGGTATGATCGTGGGTGACAGAGGCCGTAGGCTGTTGCCCGTTGATCGTATAATGCCTTGATTTCTTCTTCGAAAGGGACTAAACCAAATTCCGTCTCGGGCAAGTAATAACTATTCAGACTATCCGTGTAGTTCAGAAGGAACTGCCGGAAGATGGTGTCGGCATATTCAACCGGTGTGGTGTCAGTACGTGTGAAGAAAGAAGAACGGAAGTAATTGATACCCCACCCCAGATAAAACCATACGTATATCCACGCGATTAGCTCAATCTCTGTGGTGATAATTCTCCGTTTGGGTGTCTTGTCAGCCTTCCGGCGAGCAATGATCGGATATGCAATGAGCAGAATAAGGAAGAATACAACGACGAATTCTTCTAGCGAATAGCAGGTAAACGAGGACAACGCGGACAGAAAGCCAGTAAGCGACGGATAGACAGTTTGTACGTACCACTCACTAATCGATTGACTATACCTACATAGAAAGATGAAAACTAACAGTATAATCAGTATGCAGCGTCTGACGCGAAAGACTGGTTTTAAGGGCATATCTTTAAA
>CAZEPM010000057.1:0-12425 GCA_964514145.1 uncultured Bacteroides sp. | reverse complement strand
CAAAATGTGCGAATACCCATGCAGCATTGTCTGATACCCGTTTGTCTTCGTCAAATAGCAGGCAGTAAAGAGCCCGTTTAGCAGGAGTATCTTCGATGCCTTGCATGTGATAGGTGATTTCAAATAAATCTTCTTCATGGAGTCTTTTGGAAAGTTTTTCGCGAAGCGTAGCCAGTGTGTAACTCATGTCTTTACTGTGATATATGTATGGATGTATGGAAAAATGAAATTTTTAGGAATATCTTTTCGGATAGCGTATAAAGATGCACAGCAGTGCCATCAACCCCATGCAAAATGGATAATACAAATAGCGAATGATGCTGAGTGGGGAGATAGATGCCAGTCCGGCCGCCATGAGCAACTGTGCACCATAGGGGATAATGCCTTGCACTAGGCAGGAAAATGTGTCGAGCAGACTGGCGCTCTTGCGGGCGTCCAGATGGAATTTGTCTGTAATCTCTTTCGCTATGGGGCCTACGGTGATGATGGCAATCGTGTTGTTGGCCGTACAACAGTTGGTGATGCTCACCAACGCTGCGATGGCCAACTCGGCACCTCGTTTGTTGTTGACGTGGCGAGTCAGTTCCCGAATGATGTATTCGATGCCGCCATTGTAGCGGATGATTTCCAGCATACCCCCGGCAAGGAGGGTGATAATGATAAGTTCGCTCATGCCGCTGATGCCTTCTCCCATCGCATTGAACCAATCGAAAAACTCCAGACTTCCACTCAACAAACCGATTAGGCCTGTCGACAAAATACCCAGCAGGAGCACCAACATCACGTTGACGCCCATGATGGCCGTCACAAGCACAATGATGTAGGGGATGACTTTGACCCATTCCACCATGGGTAGTTCATTGGGCGTCTGCACACGGTATCCCTCGACGATATAGAACAAAAATACAAATATGGCAGCGGGCATCACAATGCGGTAGTTCACCTCAAACTTCTCCCGCATTTTACAGTCCAGCGATTGGGTGGCGGCGATGGTGGTGTCGGAGATGAAGGAAAGGTTATCGCCAAAAAATGCGCCACCCACCACGATGGCTACCATGAATGGAAGTTCCACGCCTGTTTCTTGAGCCAGACCAATGGCAATAGGTGCCAAAGCAACAATCGTCCCCACGGACGTGCCGACAGAGATGGAAATGAAGCAGGCTGCTAAGAATATGCCTGCCAGCAGCAACTGGTCAGGCAACAGTTGAAGAGTAAGGTTTACGGCAGCATCTACAGCACCCATAGATTGCGCCGATTGTGCAAAAGCTCCGGCAAGGATGAATATCCAGAGCATGAGCATGATGTTCTTGTTGGAAGCCCCTTGTGAGAAAAGGGCAACACGTTCGCCTAAAGAGATACTTCGCGTAATGAGCAAAGCATAGATGGAGGAAGCCAAAAAGGCTACGGTGATGGGAACTTTATAGAAGTCGTTTACAATCAGTGAAGTCACTAAATATAAACAAAGAAAGACGAGCAGAGGACTCAGCGCCCACAAGCTCGGCTTTCTTTGTTGTGTTGCCGGTTGATTATCTTTCATGAGCGTTCATTTTAGAAATGAGCGGTAAAGATAATTCTTTCCTTTGGCATATCAACTTATAAGGTGACTCCGTTCTTGAAGATTGCAATTTCACGATAACCTTTCTTTTCATTGTTTACAAGTTCGCCACTGGCTACTTTGATTACATAATCAATAAATCGTTTGCAAGTTTCTTCCATTAGTTCATTTTCCACAATGACACCGGCATTGAAGTCTATCCATGTCGGTTTGTTCTTGGCTAGATTGGAGTTTGTCGAGATTTTCATGGTCGGAACGTACGTGCCGAAGGGCGTGCCACGGCCGGTGGTAAAGAGCACCATGTGGCAGCCACATGAAGCCAGCGCTGTTGCAGCCACCAAGTCGTTGCCCGGAGCTGAAAGCAGGTTCAGACCTTTCACCTTCAGACGTTCACCGTAAGGCATCACACCCATAACATAGCTCTTGCCACACTTTTGCGTGCATCCCAATGCTTTCTCTTCCAGTGTAGAGATGCCACCAGCTTTGTTGCCCGGTGACGGGTTTTCACCGACAGGTTCACCGTGGGAGAGGAAGTATAACTTGAAGTCGTTAATGAGATGCACGGTTTGGTTGAACAGTTCCTCGTTCTTGCAACGGTTCATCAGGATGGTCTCGGCACCGAACATCTCAGGCACTTCTGTCAGCACAGACGTACCGCCTTGTGCAATCAAGTAGTCGGAGAACATACCCAAAAGCGGGTTGGCCGTGATGCCAGAGAAACCGTCGGAACCACCGCATTTCAAGCCCACACGGAGCTCAGACAGTGGCACGTCTTCACGCACGTCCTGGCTTGCCACGGCGTAGAGTTTGCGCAGGATACGCATGCCTTCTTCAATTTCGTCATCCACTTGCTGGCTTACCATGTATTGGACGCGTTCAGGGTCTACTTCACCTACAAATTCTTTGAATATATCGGGTTGATTGTTCTCACATCCTAAACCAACTACTAGCACAGCACCTGCATTGGGGTGAAGAACCATGTTACGTAAAATCTTCTTTGTATTTTCATGATCGTCTCCTAATTGCGAACAACCATAGTTGTGTGGATAAGAAACAATGGCATCAACTCCTTTTTCACTTGTCTCCTGGCGGAGTTTTTCGGCAAGTTGATTAGCAATTCCGTTTACACATCCTACTGTGGGAATAATCCAGATTTCATTGCGCACACCAACATCTCCATTTTTACGCCGATATCCTTTGAATGTATGGTTTTCGTATGGAATATCAAGGGTTACGTTCACAGGATTGTAGGTATAATCTAGCAAGCCTGTTAGATTGGTCTGGATTTGTTTTTCGTTCATCCATGTACCTTGTTTTACCTCAAAGCGCGTATGGCCTATGGGATAACCATATTTAATAACTTTATCGCCTTCATTAAAATCTTTCAAAGCTATTTTATGACCCGCCGGTATGTCTTGTGTTATTGTAATATTAACTCCATCTATAGTAATAATTTCTTCTGCTTTTAATTCAGAGATTGCTACTGCGACATTATCAGCCGGATTGATTTTTAAGTACTTTATTTCCATAAAAGATGTTGTTTCGTTTGTTAGTAAACAGTTAATTTAGGCACGAATATAGATATTTATTTTAGAAAGTGTGTTCATTTATGGCTAAAATCTTATTTCCCTAAGGTTACTTTAGCCGTTTTGTGTGGTATCAGTAAAAAATTACATAATTGTTTGTGTTAAATAAGATATGCTTGATGATAGAGGAAAATAAAATTATGTAAAAACTGTTTTATCTATTGGGGAGTATCATGCTAAATTCATAATTTTGCACAATTACTTATTTAAGTAGAAATAACTAATTAAATTAATTGAGTAATTATTACTTTAAAAACACATAAATTATGGGAAAAATCGTAACATTAGGTGAAATCATGTTGAGATTGTCTACTCCAGGTCAGAAACGTTTTATTCAATCAGATGTTTTTGACGTAGTGTATGGTGGTGGTGAAGCTAACGTAGCAGTTAGTTGTGCTAACTATGGTCATGATGCCTATTTTGTAACTAAATTACCTAAACATGAGATTGGTCAGTCTGCAGTAAATGCTTTGCGCAGATATGGTGTAAAAACCGATTATATTGCTCGTGGTGGCGATAGAGTAGGTATTTATTATCTGGAAACAGGTGCTTCTATGCGTCCTAGTAAAGTGATATATGACCGTGCTCATTCTGCTATTGCTGAAGCTGATCCATGTGATTTTGATTTTGACGTTATTATGGAAGGCGCAGATTGGTTCCATTGGTCAGGTATCACACCTGCTATTTCTGACAAAGCAGCAGAACTGACTAAATTGGCCTGTGAAGCAGCAAAACGTCATGGTGTAACAGTTTCTGTTGATTTAAATTTTCGTAAGAAACTATGGACAAAAGAGAAAGCGCAGTCGATTATGCGTCCGTTGATGCAATATGTTGATGTATGCATTGGTAATGAAGAAGATGCAGAACTTTGCTTAGGTTTTAAACCGGATGCAGATGTAGAAAGCGGTAATACAGATGCCGAAGGATACAAGGGCATATTTGAGCAAATGGCTAAAACTTTTGATTTCAAGTATGTAATTTCTACACTCCGTGAGTCATTCTCTGCTACACACAACGGTTGGAAAGCTATGATTTATAATGGAAAAGAGTTCTACACTTCTAAGCGTTATGATATCAATCCGATTATTGACCGTGTAGGTGGTGGTGATTCATTCTCTGGTGGTATTATTCATGGCTTACTGACTAAACCAAATCAAGGAGAAGCACTTGAATTTGCTGTAGCAGCATCCGCATTGAAACATACAATTAACGGTGATTTCAATTTAGTATCAGTAGATGAAGTTGAAAATCTGGCTGGTGGAAATGCCAGTGGACGCGTTCAGAGATAAATTATTAAGAGGATTTCCAATACAATATTAAAATGGCAAAATTTGATAAGATTGCAGTGTTGAACAAGATTGGTTCAACCGGTATGGTACCTGTATTTTATCACAAAGATGTAGAAATCGCAAAAAAGGTGGTAAAAGCCTGTTATGATGGTGGGGTACGTGCTTTTGAGTTTACTAATCGTGGTGATTTTGCTCATGAAGTATTCTCTGAAGTAGTGAAATTTGCAGCAAAAGAATGTCCAGAGATGGCTATGGGAGTAGGTTCTGTTGTTGACCCTGCTACAGCATCTTTATATATTCAATTAGGCGCGAATTTTATTGTTGGCCCGTTACTTAATCCCGAAATAGCTAAAGTTTGTAATCGGCGTTTAGTTGCTTATACGCCGGGATGTGGAAGTGTTTCGGAAGTAGGTTTGGCTCAAGAATTAGGATGTGATTTATGTAAGATTTTCCCCGGTGATGTATTAGGTCCTAAGTTGGTGAAAGGTATGTTAGCTCCAATGCCATGGTCGAAGTTGATGGTTACTGGCGGCGTAGAACCTACCCAAGAAAATTTGGCATCATGGATTAAGTCTGGTGTATATTGCGTAGGTATGGGTTCTAAACTCTTCCCTAACGACAAAGTTGCAGCTGAAGATTGGGCATATGTGATCAATAAATGTAAGGAAGCATTGGCTTATATTGCTGAAGCTCGCAAATCTTCATAAGAAAACGAAATTATCTACTTTAGTCTGTACTTCTATAATTCTAAGGGTAATTTTGGAGATAAAGGCTAAAGTAGATAATTCTGTAAATTATATCATGGGCAAAGAAAAGATGTGATATGATTTTGTAGAAAACCTAATGCTGATAAATTGATTTTTATAATTAATAATTCAGTTATTCAGCCTGTTAAGATCTACTTCATAAATATTTGAAATAAATCCAACTTTTCTTATCTTTGCCATTGACATGATTGCAAATCAATATGAAGATAAAAGAAATTATTTGTGCCCTTGAGCAATTCGCGCCTTTGCCTTTGCAAGATAGTTTTGACAATGCTGGTTTGCAAGTAGGATTAACAGAGGTGGAGGCTACAGGGGCTTTATTGTGTCTAGACGTGACGGAATCCATTATCGATGAGGTAATCATGCTGGGATATAATCTCATTATTTCACACCATCCCCTGATATTTAAAGAACTTAAATCGATATCTGACGCTAATTACATTGAGAGGTGCATTATGAAGGCTATCTGTAATGGAATTACAATTTATGCAGCTCATACAAATTTGGATAATATACCAGCAGGTGTAAACTATAAAATAGCCCAGAAAATAGGATTAACGAATATCAAAATACTCTCATTACATGATGGTAACAGTGGAAGTGGTATGGTTGGTTATCTAACAGAGCCTGAAACAGAACTTGACTTCCTGAAACGTCTTAAGAAAACATTCGAAGTTTATTGTGTCAGACATAACAAACTGCTCGGCCGATTGATTCATAAAGTAGCTTTATGTGGTGGTGCAGGGTCTTTTTTGATTCCGGAAGCGATCAAAGCAAATGCCGATGTATTTGTTACTGGTGAAATAAAATATCACGAATATTTCGGGCAAGAAAACCATTTGTTATTGGCCGAAGTTGGACATTATGAGAGCGAACAATATACCATAGAACTACTGGCTGAATTTATGCAGTGTCAATTCCCTCAATTAGATATCAAACAAACAAAAATTAATACAAACCCCATCAAATATTTATAATAAATATGGTAAAAGAATCTAAGAATGAAGATTTTTCTGTTGAAGAAAAATTGAAGGCATTATATCAGTTACAAACTATCCTTTCTGAAATTGACAAAATCAAAACTTTACGCGGAGAACTTCCACGTGAAGTAGAAGATATGGAAGACGAGGTGACTGGTTTGACTACCCGTATTGAAAAAATTAGTAAGGAAATAGAAGAATTGAAGCGGAATATTGTTGAAAAAAGAAACAATATTGATGCAGCCAATGCTTCGGTAACGAAATATAAAGAACAATTAGATAATGTTCGCAATAATCGCGAATATGACGTCTTAAACAAAGAAATCGAGTTTCAAACACTCGAAATTGAGCTTTGTGAGAAACGTATTAAAGAATATACTGCAGCCTCGGCTGCCAAAGCTGAAGAAATCCAAAAAAGTTCTGCCTTGTTGGAAGAACGAAAAAAAGATTTGGAAGTAAAAAAAGCAGAGCTAAATGATATCATAGCTGATACGAAGCAAGAAGAAGAAAAATTGCGAGAAAAAGCTAAGACGTTGGAAGTAGCTATTGAATCTCGTCTGCTGCAGGCATTCAAACGTATTCGCAAGAATTCACGAAATGGTTTAGGGATCGTTTCCGTACAGCGTGATGCTTGTGGAGGTTGTTTTAATAAGATTCCTCCTCAATGTCAACTGGATATTCGTATGCGCAAAAAAATCATTGTGTGCGAATATTGTGGCCGAATCATGATAGATCCGGAACTAACAGGAGTTAAAGCAAAGTATAGCTAAATATATTTCCTTATATTTCAAAAATAATAGCCTTATAAAGGTGTACTTCTTTTATGTTTACAATAAAAACGGCTTATTTGAATGAAACAAATAAGCCGTTTTTTTATCTAGTTACTTAGTTCTTCAACCGATGGATAGAGCGAAGAAGTTCTCATAATAATCTAAAATCGGGAATTCCAGATAAAAAAACATATTGTTGCTTCTCGTAATCCATCCGGCAGCAATAATGTTGTAAACCATTGCTAACAATCAGATAATCGACTTTCAAAACCAAATTATAAGAACTGATCTGCATAAACACTTTCTGTGTGATTTCCACAGAAGGAGCTTTATATTCAATGATCATTTTTGCAGAAAGATCACGATTGTATAACACCGTATCACAACGACGGTTCATGCCATTGAGTTTGAGTTGTATCTCATTACCCATCAACATTTGTGGATAGCCTTTATAGTCAATCAGATAGTGTATAAAATGTTGGCGTACCCATTCTTCAGGGGTCAATGTAACAAAACGTCTGCGCAAAATGTCGAATATAACATATCGTCCATTACGTTTTTCTATTTTAAATGCATAAGGAGGTAAATTTAATGGCAACATTTTGTACATTTGCAAAGAAAGTATTTCATCTCTACTTGTCGTGGACAAAAGTAAATAAAAAGCATGAAAACCAAACAAGAAATCGTTGAGAATTGGTTGTCACGATATACTAAAAGAGCACTTGAAGACTTTAGTGAGTATATATTGCTGACTAATTTTAATAAGTATGTCGAGATTTTTGCAGAAGAATGTCATTCGACAATTGTGGGAAGAGACGCAAATATGATTTCTTCATCGGCTAATGGAATTACGATTATTAATTTTGGTATGGGTAGTCCGAATGCAGCCATTATTATGGATTTATTAAGTGCTGTCCATCCTAAGGCTTGTTTGTTTTTAGGCAAATGTGGAGGAATTGATAAAAAAAATCAGTTGGGTGATTTAATTCTTCCCATAGCAGCAATTCGTGGAGAAGGAACTTCTAACGATTATTTTCCGGCAGAGGTTCCGGCATTACCTGCTTTCATGCTACAGCGCGCCATCTCTTCTACCATTCGTGACCACCATCGGGATTATTGGACAGGAACTGTCTATACCACCAACCGTAGAATATGGGAGCATGATGATTCTTTCAGGCAATATTTACTATCGACAAGAGCGATGGCGGTGGACATGGAAACAGCAACCTTATTTATTACCGGTTTTGCCAATCATATTCCAACAGGAGCATTATTGTTGGTGTCTGATCAACCTATGTTGCCAGAAGGCATAAAAACAGAGAAAAGCGATAATATGGTGACACAAAACTATGCTCGTGAGCATGTAAAGATTGGTATTGAATCTCTATGCACGATCATCGACGAAAAGAAAACTGTCAAACATTTAAAATACGATTGGTAAGTTATGTCAAAACAAGAAATAACTCCCGAAGCCATTATTCGCGAAATACGTAACAAACAATATGCTCCCGTTTATTATTTAATGGGAGAAGAATCGTATTATGTGGATAAGATAGCTGATTATATGTCCCAAACAATTTTGGCAGAAGATGAAAAGTCTTTCAATCAGATCATATTATATGGTAACGAAACAAGCATAGAAACCATCATTACAACTGCCAGACAATATCCGATAATGAGTCAGTATCTATTGCTCATTGTCAAAGAAGCACAGGCAATAAAAAATATAGATAAGTTATCATATTATCTGCAAAATCCTTTAAGTTCTACAATATTAGTTTTTTGTCACAAGAATGGTTCTCTAGATAGAAGAAAAAAAGTGACAGTCGAAATAGAAAAGATAGGTATATTGTACGAGTCAAAACGGTTAAAGAACGCTCAACTTCCAGTCTTTATTAGTAATTATTTACGCAAAAAGAAAATAGAAATTGATGTCAAAGCAAGCATACTCCTTACAGAGTTTATAGGGTCGGATTTAAATCGTTTGAGCGGAGAGTTGGACAAACTAATTTTAGCATTACCTAAAGGAGAAACACATATTACTTCTAATTTAATAGAATATAATATAGGTATCAGCAAAGACTTCAACAATTACGAATTAAAAAATGCACTAATCGAAAAAAATATCTATAAAGCCTATCAAATTATCCACTATTTTGAAGAGAATCCCCAAAACAATCCTTTGCAATTAACATTATCTGTTTTGTATAATTTTTTTTCTAATCTTATGCTGGCATATTATGCTCCTCAAAAGAATGAAGCCGGTATTGCCATACAATTAGGACTTCGCAATCAATGGCAAGCAAAAGAATACCTAACTGCCATGAAAAAGTTTACAGGCGTAAAAGTTATGCAAATTATAGGGGCTATCAGAAAATGTGATGCTCAATCTAAGGGTGTAGGTAATTCATCAATATCAGGCAGTGACCTTTTAAAAGAATTAATCTATATGATACTTCATTAGTATATAATTGTATAAACAGCAATTGTGTTTATATACAATTAATCAACTATCTGGAAATATAGTATAATACATTATACAGTGAAATACATATATGTTGTATATTTATATTATTCTATATTTAATAATTATTCCATTCCGTACAAGATCGATACTACATTCATAATCAGTTATATATTGTTGTGAATAATAGTATTGCTATAATACGGTATAGGAATGAAAGACTAAAAAGTGTCTTTTTTAGTCTTATGGCTGCAATAATCAGATTATATAATAACTACTATAATCTATAAATCAATTAATTGTTTCTATTATGTAAAGTTGTTATCTAAATATTGTAAAGCAAAATATCAACATGACTACATCTGTATTTATAGGATTGTATACTATACAATGTTGTATAAATATATTATTAGCTCGTGATGTTATATTTGTAAATTCAAAATTGTTTTTTTACTTTTGTCACAAATAATAAATACAACTACAGCATCAACTATATTGTACTATGAAAGAACGTATAAAAGAAATCATGCAAACAATGGATATTAATGCAACTCAATTTGCAAAATTGACACAGATTGCGCCAGCATCAGTCTCACATATCATAACAGGACGAAACAAAATAAGTCTAGATATTGTTATAAAAATTCATCAAGCATTTCCAAGCATAAACTTAGATTGGCTATTGTTTGGAAAAGGAGAAATGTATAATGATGACTTATCCGCAATGAAATCGCCTGCGCAACAAAAGCAAAATGAGGCTATGAACTATAACACGCCTCAAGATCCTCTGTCTTTATTCGATTCCAATTATGCGATCAAACCACAACAAAACTGTCAATCTTCTCCTGTAGAAGAAAAAATAAGATACATAGAAAAACCACCGCGTAAAATCAAGGAAGTCTGGATATTTTTTGATGATGGCACATACGAAACGTTGTTATCAAGTAAATAAGCAAAACATTTTTACAACAACAGTCTGGTTTACTTCCTTAAAATATCCCTATATTTGCATGAATAACTAACAGACGTGCCATATATGAAAAAATACATGTTAGATCTAAGTGTTACGGAGAATCTAAAACTTCATGCAAATTATACGCTATTGAAGTTGACTCTCGCACACACACTTCCCGAGATGCAGCCAGGACAATTTGCAGAAATACGAGTTGACAATTCTCCTACAACATACCTAAGACGACCAATCTCAATAAATTATGTTGACAGAGAGAGAAACGAGATTTGGTTGCTTATTCAACTAGTCGGTGAAGGAACTCGTCACTTAGCAAAGGTAAAGAGAAATGACACAGTAAACTGCATAATTCCCTTGGGAAATGGTTTCTCAATGCCCGAACAAGTCAATACACGCACTTTGTTGATTGGTGGAGGTGTAGGAACAGCTCCTCTGTTATACTTGGGAGAACAATTGAAACAACACGGGAATCAACCCACTTTCTTGCTAGGTTCTCGCTCGATCAACGACTTGTTACAATTAACCGAATTTGCTAAATACGGCGAAGTCTATACAACCACCGAAGATGGCAGTCATGGTGAAAAAGGGTATGTAACCCAGCATTCTCTGCTTACCAAAAAGCAGTTTGACCTGATATACACTTGTGGTCCAAACCCCATGATGATATCAGTTGCCAAATATGCAAAAGCAAACAGCATTACCTGCGAAGTCTCTTTAGAAAATCACATGGCCTGTGGCATTGGAGCATGTTTATGCTGTGTAGAAAAAACTAAAGACGAAGGTCACGTATGTGTATGTAAAGAAGGTCCAGTATTCAATATAAACAGATTATTATGGCAGATTTAACAGTAAATATAGGTTCACTCAAACTAAAAAACCCCGTAATGACAGCTTCAGGAACATTCGGATATGGCGTTGAGTTTGCAGACTTCATCGATCTCACCCGGCTAGGAGGCATTATAGTTAAAGGAACCACATGGGAACATCGTGAAGGAAATCCCTATCCACGTATGGCTGAAACCCCTTCGGGTATGCTCAATGCCGTCGGATTGCAAAACAAAGGGGTTGATTACTTTATAAAACATATTTACCCTACTATCAAAGATATACAAACCAAGCTGATCGTCAACGTATCAGGTTCTGACATAGACAGTTACACAAGGACAGCAGCCGCAATCAATCAACTGGAACATATCCCCGCCATCGAACTGAACATTTCGTGCCCGAACGTCAAACAAGGCGGAATGGCTTTCGGAATTACAGCAAAAGGAGCGGAAGAAGTAGTCAAATCCGTCCGCAAAGTATACGACAAGACACTAATAGTCAAGCTATCACCAAATGTAACAGATATCACTGAAATAGCCAAAGCTGTAGAAGCTGCAGGTGCAGACAGCGTGTCGCTAATCAACACATTGCTCGGCATGGCTATCGATGCCGAACGCCGCCGTCCGATGCTTTCCACCGTTACCGGAGGATTGAGCGGAGCAGCCATTAAACCCATCGCTCTGCGTATGGTATGGCAAGTAGCCAAGGTCGTCCGAATCCCCGTTATCGGGCTAGGGGGCATCATGAATGCCAGAGATGCCATAGAGTTTTTGTTGGCCGGCGCAAGTGCTGTACAGATTGGAACTGCCAACTTCATCGACCCAACGACTACGATAAAAGTCATAGCGGGTATCGACGACTACCTGAATCGGCACGGTTTCACCTCCGTAACTGAACTAGTCGGTGCCCTTGAATGCTTGACACATTAAATTCCTTAAACCAACTTGATATTCCCATGTATATCAAGACCACAAGCGACAATGTTTCGGGTATTTGATCAATCATAAATTGGTCACAAAGCTATGAGAATAAAGTTTCTATTCTTTTTCTTGCTTTGGCGAAGCCCGCAAATGTCGGTTTCCAGTCTTTTTGATTGCTTCTATACGGAACTTCCAGTCTGATATGAGCAGTTTCAAAAAGATCCAGCTGGTACATCCGCACTGATATAGCCTCTCTCCAATTATTGTACAGTTGGAGTAATCTGCTTTAACGTGAGTTC
>CAZEPM010000056.1:0-12691 GCA_964514145.1 uncultured Bacteroides sp. | reverse complement strand
GTTTTGTGATGTAAAGATACAGAAACTTGCAGATTCCTTAAAGAATATATCATCACATTTTATTGATTATCAAGCTTGATGGCTATATTTAAGGGTTGACTAAGTTTTTTTACTGATAAGCATAGAGAATATCCGCCATACCCCTCTCTTTAAGATGCAAGCCGCTACCTATTCCGAAAAATAGATACGAGTGTAATCATAATAATACCAATACGTGTCTTGATGATTTGTAGGCGACAAGCGATAGTTTCGATATATTTGTTCCATTGCAGTCATATCCAAGAGTTTTTCGGCCGAAGGATGATAAATATAATAGAGATATAATGCTTCTAGATAGGCACGCGGAGACGAGTCGTCAACATAGCAAAACTCACTCAGCTCGTCAACAAAAAGGTCTAAATCTTTACGAAGCAAGAGGGCGCACAGATAGTAGTCGAGTATTCGTGCACTCCCCGTACCGGTGTGACAACTCCGGTATAAGAAAGCAACAACACTTTCGCCTTCCAATGGATGATTGCCTAAATAATGGTAAATCTCATCGGATGTCAGCCACGTTGTCCGAGGTTCACCGGCTTCGAACAATAACCCTTTAGATCCATACAGCTGCGGATAAGCAAAAAGACGATGAGGCAACGAGTCAAGCCGACTCAAGGCATAGGCGCGCAACACACTCAGTTCACGCGAAGCGTAACGGGTGTCGGAAGCTATTTGCAAAGCTTTTCGATAGTTACTATCAATAATAGCCGCATCGACAGCCGTCTCGTAGTGGAAACTTCGCTGGGCATTACTCAAATATAATGGGCACCAACAGAGTAATAACAAGAGGAGCAGATTCGGCCAACAACGCTCTGTCCAACTAGTGTCTGCTGTTGTAACCCAACGACGTTCTATGCGCTGATCCAGTCTTGAAAGTAGCCATAATAAACCTATGCTGCCGAGAAACAACCAAATGCCTTTACTCCAGAGATTTTGGTGATAGATTCGTACATCAAAATCGGTCAGCCATACCAATAGCATGATTGATGGTAGATACGAGAGCGCATACAAGTGTTCAGACAACGAGAAGAGTCTGTACATACCCATCTGAAGCAAACATAACAATACGGTGATGATGATTGTTCCCCACAGAGGCGAATAGGCAGTTTGTCCTCCGGAAAGGACTTTTTGCAAAATTTCCAGTAAATGACTTTGATAAAGCAAGAAAAGTACACTATATACAACAAAAATAAAGCCGCACACTATATGAATACTGTGCGCGACTTTATTTTGTCGAGACAATGGCTTTACCATAGATATCTATTCTTTTACTTTCTTTAGGACTACAGCCGATCGAGCCGGTATATACAGTTTTAGCCATCCTTTCTTTGCTTTCTTATAGATGGGATCTTCGTTGGTGAAATGACGCATCGTGTCATCAGTCAATCCGAAACCGCCATAACGGGAATCATCGGTATTAAGAATCACGTCGTATGCTCCTACCGGAACAAGGAAACCATAGTCTGTAAACGAACGAATTGGATTGAAGTTGTACACAAACACTTGATCTTTTCGCATATAGGCTAATATCTGATCGCCATCGTTATGCCAAATTTCTACAACATCACTGGCTTGGAAATTCTTCACACTTGTGATAACTTCTAACATTTTCCTATCGAAATCCCCAAGATAGTAATAACATAGGCTTTTATTATCGACCAGACTCCATTGACGACGTGCATATTTGTAACTCCATCCATTCCCTTCACGAGGGAAATCAATCCATTCGGGATGTCCGAACTCATTACCCATAAAATTTAGATATCCACCGTTCATGGTCGTGGCTGTCAACAACCGAATCATCTTATGCAAGGCTATACCGCGATGTACCCGCTCATTTTCATCGCCTTTCTGAAAATGCCAATACATATCGGCATCAATCAGTCGAAAGATGATAGTCTTATCGCCCACCAATGCTTGGTCATGACTCTCTGCATACGAAATAGTTTTTTCGTCTTTGCGACGGTTGGTCACTTCCCAATACATGCTCGATGGTTTCCAATCTTCGTCTACTTTTTCTTTGATAGTCTTAATCCAATAATCCGGAATGTTCATGGCCATTCGATAATCAAATCCATACCCACCGTCAGCTACCGGTAATGCCAGTCCGGGCATGCCTGAAACTTCTTCTGCAATGGTTATAGCTTTGGGGTTGATTTCGTGAATTAACAAATTGGCCAATGATAAATAGCAAATGGCATTGTCATCCTGATGCCCGTTGAAGTAATCGCCATAATTGCAAAATGCTTCACCCAAACCATGACTGTAATAAAGCATAGATGTCACACCGTCAAAGCGGAAACCATCAAACTTATATTCTTCCAACCAATATTTACAATTAGACAAAAGGAAATGCAGCACCTCGTTTTTACCATAGTCAAAACAGAGTGAATCCCACGCCGGATGCTCACGACGGTCGCCTGAATAAAAATACTGATTCGGATCACCAGCAAAATTCCCCAGACCTTCTACCTCATTTTTAACTGCATGAGAATGAACAATATCCATAATTACGGCTAAACCTAACTGATGTGCTTCATCAATCAATTGCTTCAATTCATCCGGAGTACCGAATCGAGAAGATGCTGCAAAGAAGTTAGACACATGATAGCCAAAACTACCATAATACGGATGTTCTTGTATAGCCATAATTTGAATGCAATTGTAACCATCGTTGGCTATACGTGGAAGTATATTCTCTCGAAACTCACTATATGTACCAACCTTTTCTTCTTCTGTTGCCATTCCTATATGACATTCGTAAATCAGCAAAGGAGATGTAGTTGGCTTAAATCTTTTCTTCTTAAATTGATAAGGATTCTCGGGATTCCATACTTGTGCACTAAAAATTTTTGTCTGTTCATCCTGAACAACCCGCTGTGTCCATGCAGGAATACGCTCTCCACATCCACCATCCCAATAAACTTTCAACTTATAAAGATCACCATGCTTTAAGGCACTTGTTTTTAACTTAATCTCCCAATTCCCGGTATTCTTTACAGGTTTTAATCTATATTCCGGAAGTTCTCTCCAACCATTAAAATCACCAATTAAGTAAATTTCTGTAGCATGAGGTGCCCATTCACGAAACACCCATCCTCTCGCAGTTGTATGTAGGCCGAAATAAAGATAGCCTGACGCAAAATCTGACAAAGTTTGCTTACCTTTATTCGTCAGTTCTTTAGCTTTTGCCATCACATGTTCATGGCGACCATTGATCGCATCTTCAAAAGGCTCTAACCAAGAATCATTCTTTACTAAATTCAGCCGCATTCCCATAGATTATATAGTTTTAAGCCAAAACTTTTACAATTACTTTTTGAATCGTTTCTTCATCAGAAATACATGGAGCATGTCCATCTTGTGGGAAGAAAATAGCAAACATTCCCGGTTTTACAGCAATATAGGACTCTGAGAGTAAAGCATATTTTATAATATCTTTTTCTTCATCATAGTCTTCTTCAGGTAATGCATTGGCCGGAGTATATCCCATGATCTCCGTACATGACAACGGAATCTGAATATCAATAAATTTCTTATGAGTTTCCAACTGAGCCTGCTCCTTTGTCTTACCTTTAGCCAACGAATAATTTACTACCAAGTCTGCACCTTGTAAAGCAATTTTCCCTGTGGGTTGTGCCTTCAAATCTGTAGATTTTATATACTCAACGACTTTTGCAAATAATGGATTCAAAGAAACATATTTCTCCAGATTGTCCAAAGTATCAATAATCATAATGATAATATTTTAAGTTAGTAATCTTGTTTGCTTACGAATACAAATATAAAGATTTATCAATAATATCGAGCAATGTTGTATGAATTTTTCCATTGGTAGCTACGACTTCCTTTCCTGAATAAAAATCATTGCCGCCGCTGAATGTTGAGAGCTGTCCACCTGCCTGTTGCAATATCAACGCCCCGGCTGCTATATCCCAAAGACCAAGGCAACCTTCTATGCGCGCTTCGAATCTGCCTGCTGCCACATAACAGAGTTCCGACGCTGCAGATCCCTGTACGCGCAATCCGCCGACATTTCCATAAAGACGTTTTATCAGATCAGTAATAAACGGACGGAATTTGCTCACATCATAAGGGAAACCTAGCTGAATAAATGAATCATTCAATGCCGTAATAGAAGATACATGTATTTCATGTCCATTCAAATAGGCTTTACTTCCTTTCCATGCCCAGAAACATTCATCACGAATCACTTCATATACGACACCGATTAACAGTTCTTCGCGCGAAAGGAGTGCAATACTCACGCAATATGGTGCATGTCCATGTATATAATTGGTTGTTCCATCAAGAGGGTCTATTACCCAACAATAGTTCTCATCATGCAGACTACCACTACCTTCTTCTGCAATAAAACCGGCTTCAGGAAGAAGTTCGTGCAAACGAGTAACCAGACGTTTTTCTGATTCTTTGTCTACATAAGATACATAATCATGAGCATGCTTTTCTTCTACTAATTCACGTTTGAAGTGCAAACTTTCAGAGCGTAAGAATTTTCCTCCTTCGCGAGCTATTCCGCACACTTGCTGGGTTATTTTCTCTAAATCCAATATCATTCCCCCAATCAAATTACTTAAACCTCATTATAGAATTGGAAAATATCGGCATTCTAGATTTAATTCGTAGATTTATAAATGCCGTTTTGATATATACCGCGACGAATTACATTGCCATTTTGATCTTTTTCAACAAACGGTCCGTCTTTTATATCTTGTTTAAAAAACCCTTCATAACGTGTGCCGTCCTTATTAATCATCGTGCCCTGTCCTTGTTTCTTTCCTTGCTCAAAATAGCCTTTATAGACAGAGCCATCAACATTTATCAACTCTCCATATCCATCTGCTAGATTATTCTTCCATTCACCCTCATATACATCTCCATTGGCCCATATATAGCGTCCTTTTCCTACACGCTTATCATGTTCCCATTCACCTTCGTACACAGAGCCATTAGTCCACGTAAAACGTCCTTTCCCTGTTTGTTCACCATCTACGAAATCTCCAACGTATGTGTCCCCGTTGGCATGATAGTAAATTCCTTTACCTGTACGTTTCCCGTGAAAAAACTCGCCTTCATATTTATCGCCATTATGATAAAGATAAATTCCTTTACCATGTTGTTCGTTTTGATTCCACGCACCTATATATTCGTCTTTATTTGCATAATAATATTTACCTTCTCCATGACGCATATCCTTGCGAAACTCTCCAATATATTTTGAGCCATCATTCCAGTCAAATATCCCATAACCTTTTTTTTCATCATTATGCCATTCACCATCATAATATGCACCATTAGCCCACGTGTAAACACCTTTACCCTCACGTTTACCGTCTTTCCATTGTCCAACGTATTTATCACCATTGAAGTAATACTCTATACCTTCTCCTTGCTGATGGTCTGCATACCACATGCCTTCATAACGGTTATTATTGCTAAAGTATTTTATTCCTTTTCCATGACGGACATCTTGATACCAATCTCCTTCATAGCGTTCGCCATTCTTTTTCGTATACACGCCATAACCTTCACGCTTGCCTTTCACATAGTCGCCCTCATAAACATCGCCATTCTTAAAAACTGTCCGTCCTCTGCCATGAGGTTTACGAGATTTTATCTCGCCAGTATATTCACTACCATCTTTAAATGTGTAATTACCTATTTTTATCTGAGCGTTTAAAGTTATAGGGAATGCTATAAACCACAAAGCATATAATAAATATTTTGTTTTCATGTTATCTTACTTAATTCCAGAAATCGTTTATGTTTCAAAAGTAAATGAATCAGAAAAAAGAAGCAAGTATTTTTAAATTTTCTTGTACTTCTCTTTTCATTCAAACAAGTTAGCATTACATTTTTTACCTGCGATTACTTCCGTCAACTCTTCTTCACGCAAATATTTGCAAGCTAGTGTCTGAAGTTCATCAGCAGTAATTTCCATCACTGTCTTTTGAGAGTTATCAAAATAGGCGGGATCTAAGTTTAATGTCTGTAGATAGATATAGGCATCAGCCAACGAAAACGGGCTTTCATATCCACGACACATATCACCCATTACGTAATTCTTGAGTATTCTCAACTCTTCGTTCGAAATAAGCTCATTTCTTAAACGAGAAATCTCATAATTTGTTTCTTTAGCGATCAAATGAGCATATTCATTGGCGGTTTGAGTACTAATTGTCAACATACTGTGAAAAGGATAAGAAATGAGGTTTGCACTGATTCCATAAGTATATCCCTTATCTTCACGTATATTTTTCATCAAACGACTGCCAAAATAACCCCCTAACAAGATGATCAGAAGACGTAGCTTAACGAAATCAACATGATGACAATCTATTGTAAGCATACCTAAAGACACTGCACTTTGCACTGCATCGGGATGTTCTATGAAGAAATGCTTTTTTTGCATGGGTTGGAGTTGCTTATCCAACATAGGATATATCTCTGAGACTTCTCCCCATTCTGTCTGTCCTAACGCACTGTCGAGTTCTCTTAAAACATGATCATCAACCTTTCCCGACAAATAAAACGTACAATTTTTCGCATGGAAACAACGTCTATACATACGTTTCAACAGTTCTGTATTCAAGCAGTCGTAGTCTGTAAGCACTGCATATCGGGCACAAGGATGATCTGCACCAAAAAGAGCTCTATTAAGCTGTTTCCTCGCCAATATTTCTACCTTATGCTGATTGACCAAAAATCGTTGACGACTGGTTTTAACTAAAACTAAAAATTCCTTTTCGGGGAAAACCGGTTCTCTCAAGATGGAAGTTAGGATTCTGATAGTCTCCGAAAAAAACTTCTTTAACGTATAAAGAGTTACAAAAAAATAATTCATAGAGGAAGAACACTCTAGCCATGCTCCATAAAAATCCAGTTTCTCCGCAATCTCAACAGAAGTAAATGTTTTCGTTCCTTCACGCAACATTTGAGCCGTAAAAGTGGCTTGTAAAGCCTGCTCTTGCTCCCACTGCCCACCACGAACCAAAATATCGAGACGCAACACTTCTTCTTCGCCAGACTGAAAGATTTTAACGGGAATACCATTAGACAATGTACAGTATTCAGGTTTAGCTATCTGAAACGATTCTAAAGGATGTATATCCGGTTGTTTAGTTCGATCTAACATGTCGTTGTAAAAATTCTTCAGCTTCCAATAAATCTTCTTGCGTATCGATTCCTATTGTTTCAATATTAGTTATTCCCACTTTTATTACATATCCATTTTCTAACCAACGCAATTGTTCCAAAGACTCTGCCAACTCAAGTTCAGACTGAGGTAGCAGTGTTATTTCCTTCAAGGTTTTTACTCTATACGCATAGAGTCCGATATGCTTATAAAAAGTATAACACGATAACCATTTCGACCGATCAATGTTTCGTAAATAAGGGATGACAGAGCGACTGAAATAGAGCGCATGCATATTGGCATCAACAACAACTTTTGGAGAGTTTGGATTTTCTAGGGAAGCTAACCCATCTGATGGCACAAACGGCTTTACTAATGTAGCGATTTGTGTTTCCTCATCATCAAAACAACGTTTTATAGTCTCCAGTTGATTCGGTTGTATGAACGGTTCGTCACCCTGAATATTTATAACTACATCATATTCTTTCTCAATCTTAGTATAAGCTTCAAAGCAACGATCGGTTCCGCTTTTATGATCTGGAGAGGTCATAATGACTCTTCCACCAAAAGCTTTTACAACATCTTCAATACGCTTATCATCGGTAGCCACATATACTTCGTCAAGTATATCGCAAACTTGTCCATAAACATGTTGTATTATAGGCTTTCCGCCCAATAAAGCCAGAGGTTTGGCCGGAAATCGTGTTGACGCATATCTAGCAGGAATAATTCCAAGAAATTTAGTCATGAATTCGATTTTAGATACCATAAAGAATTTCGCAAAATTACAAAAACTTTTCTTGGAGAATCCGTGTTTATCTGCTTATTTTGCATCACTATGAAAAAAAACATTTGTATTATCAGCATCGGGTCAAATACTGATGCCATATCAAATATACAAAAAGCACATAAATTATTGATACGTGCTTATCCGTCTATCCGTTTTTCACTTTTAAAAGAAACAGCTCCTATTAATATGCAACGTAATTTGGCTAATTTTTACAATCAAATAGCTCGCATTGAAACAGAACAGGAACTGGAAGAAATAGCCACCGCCCTAAAAATTATTGAACGTTTTTGTGGTCGCAAACCCACAGATAAAGAACAAGAAATTATACCTATTGATATAGACCTTTTGGCATACGGTGACACCATACTAAAGCCACTGGATTTTGCCAGATATTCACAAGAAATCGCCACGCTGTAAAAGAACAATTCCACATATTATCTCCTTATAAGAAACAAATCTTACCGTGAATGACACCCTACATATCACAGTAAGATTTGTTTCTTTCAGCCAATCAGTTAGTCAGTATAACAGTTACTCTATTAAAGGATCGTTTTAACTGTCTCTAACATACCTTTTTCTTGAATTGAATTTAAATATTCGGTAACCAAATCTGTTAAACCTGCAATTTGATTCAAATCTTCATTCCAAATAGATTTCTCTGCAAGAACTCCTTCAGCAACTTTACGAGTATCATTTGTAGCCCAAAGATCTTTCAATAATTGCATAATTTCAGAAGCATCATTAGGAACGATCTCTGCACCATCTGCACGTTTACCACCCTTATAATAGGTAATGATAGCAGCCAATCCGAGAACCAATCCCTTAGGTAGTTCACCCTTACGCTGCAAATAAGTTTTCAATCCTGGCAAATCACGAGTTTCGAATTTCGGAAATGAATTCAACATGATTGAAGTTACCTGATGGTCAACAAATGGATTATTAAAACGTTCCAAAACATCTTTAGCAAAGTTCTGAAGCTCATCTTTCGGCAAGTTTAAAGTCTCCATCAATTCATGGAACATTACCTTATCAATGTATTTACCAACAACAGGGTGTTGACAAGCATCGCGCACAATATTGATACCCGACAGATAAGCTACCGGAGACAATACGGTATGAGGGCCATTGAGCAAACAAACTTTTCTTTCATGATAAGGAGCTTCTGAAGGAACAAACAAAACATTCAGACCGGCTTTATCTGCAGGAAATTCTTTAGCAATTTCCTTCGGTGCTTCAATTACCCACAAATGGAAGATTTCGGCTTGAACAACCAAGTTGTCATCATATTGTAATTTTTCTTTAATGGCATCAATATCTTTACGTGGGAATCCGGGAACAATACGGTCAACCAACGTAGCATATACGCCACAAGCTTCTTCAAACCAAGCTTTAAAGTCTGCACCCAAGTTCCACAGCTCGATATATTGCTCGATGCATTCTTTCAGTTTATGTCCGTTCAAGAAAATAAGTTCACATGGGAAGATTATCAATCCCTTAGTCTTATCGCCATTAAACGTTTTAAAACGATGATATAACAACTGAGTCAGCTTACCGGGATAAGAAGAAGCTGGAGCATCATCAAGCTTACAAGAGCTATCAAACGCAATTCCTGCCTCTGTCGTGTTAGAAACGACAAAACGAATTTCCGGTTGTTCTGCCAACTTTATAAATTCATCATAATGAGTATAAGGATTTAAGGCACGGCTAATCACGTCAATCATGGTTAAGCTATTGACTGTCTCCCCTTTATCCAAACCCTGCAAATTCACATGGTAAAGGCAATCTTGCTTGTTCAACATGTCAACCATACCTTTTTCAATAGGCTGTACAACTACAACACTGCTGTTAAAATCAGCTTTTTCATTCATGTTGTAAATAATCCAATCAACAAAAGCGCGAAGAAAATTTCCCTCACCAAATTGAATAATTCTTTCAGGACGTTGAGCCTTTACGGCTGTTTCTTTGTTTAACGGTTTCATTTTGCTTGTATTTTTATAAAGTAAACTTATAATTTATATGATTCAACATAATAATCTATATTCTCTTTTATAAGAATATCTATCGGCATGTATTGATATTGCTTTACGTCGCGTTTAAAGACAACTTTATCGACTAAGACTTTCACGCCCTCGTAACCTTGTAAACCAGGACGTTGCCCGATTAAATAATCTATCACACCTTCCTTAAGCAATTCTACATTTTTGAGCAACAAATCATAACCAATCAGTCGTTGCAGCACAATGCCATGTTTAGCAAGATACTCGCCAACACGATAGATACGTGAATTAAAAACAACACCATAGACTATTTGAGGGAAACGATTAAAGAAATCTCCTAAAATAGTCTCGTCATCGTCTGTATTTTGCGTCAACAAAACATGATGTAATTTTAATTCACAATGTTTTTCAGTCATATAAGTTTTAAATCCTTCTAACCGGCGCTGCATTTGAATTCCCTGAGACTGCACCGTATTTTCTGTATGAAACAAAGCTATGTCTTTTCCGGATACTCCATTATCATGCAAAATACGAGCAGCAATATAACCACTTTTAAACGAATCTTGACCTATATAATTCAATGCGCCGGCTCCTTCCACATTTACGTCTATAAAAACAAAAGGTATGGCTCGCTCTTGCAGTTGTCGCGTTATGGCCAGTGTTTCGTTCGTATAGTTAGGAGCCATTAATAGGGCATCAAACGATTTAGACAACAATTCATTACCCTCCGCTATAAACGAATCACGATCCGAATGATTATAATACACAAAATCAAAACAAATATTAAAAGAACGCACTTCTTCAATCGCTCTTTCAATACCCGACTTCACAGAATGCCAATAATCATTTTGACCGCAATTCGGAATAAAGCACATAAACTGATACTTTTTTTTACGCGCTAACCCAATGGCGTACACATTAGGTTGGTAATTGATTTCCTGCAAAATCTTTTCCACTTTCTGTTTATTGCTTTCCGATACACCTCCTCGTTGATGCAATACCCGATCGACCGTCCCTGCAGAGATGCCCGCCATCCGAGCTATATCTTTAATAGTGTATTGCTTATCATTCATAGTGAATCGTGCATTCAAGGTCTTATTCGTAAAAACAATAAAATCTATAAATTTTTGCTACAAATATACGAACTTATTTTGCGATAACAAATAAAACCGTTATTTTCGTGTTCGATAACGATTAATAAAATTGAATTACCGACTTACGGTATTTGTTCAATTTCCTGCCAAGAAAATTAATTACCTATTCATTAAAATATCTATTCTATGAAGAAATTTATGAATGAACACTTCTTGTTGCAAACAGAAACCGCACAGAAGTTATATCATGAACATGCAGCCAAAATGCCTATCATTGACTATCATTGTCATTTAATCCCCAAAATGGTGGCTGACGATTATCAATTCAAATCTATCACAGAAATCTGGCTTGGTGGTGACCACTACAAATGGCGGGCAATGCGTTCTAATGGCGTAGACGAACGTTTTTGCACAGGAAATGACACTACAGATTGGGAAAAATTCGAAAAATGGGCAGAGACCGTACCCTACACTCTTCGAAACCCACTTTACCATTGGACACATTTGGAATTGAAAACGGCTTTTGGCATCAACAAAATCTTAAATCCTAAAACTGCACGTGAAATTTTCGACGAATGTAACGAAAAATTACAGAAACCCGAAATGTCTGCACGCAACCTAATGCGTCGTTACCATGTAGAAACTGTCTGCACAACCGACGATCCTGTCGACTCTTTGGAATATCACATACAGACGCGTGAAAGTGGCTTTGAAATAAAAATGCTTCCTACATGGAGACCAGACAAGGCCATGGCCGTTGAAGTTCCTTCAGATTTTCGTGCCTATATCGAAAAACTCAGTGAAGTCAGTGGAGTCAGTATTACGAAATTTGAAGACGTCATTACCGCTTTACGTAAACGACATGACTTCTTTGCAGAACAAGGCTGCCGCCTGTCCGATCACGGCATCGAGGAATTCTATGCAGAAGATTATACACAAACTGAAATCGATGCTATATTCAATAAGGTATTTGGCGGAAAAGAACTGACAAAAGAAGAAATCTTAAAGTTCAAGTCCGCAATGCTGATCGAATTTGCGATCATGGACTACGAAAAAGGATGGACTCAACAATTCCATTATGGGGCAATTCGTAACAACAACACCAAAATGTTTAAATTATTAGGCCCAGACACCGGATTCGATTCTATTGGCGAATTCAACACCGCAAAATCGATGGCCAAATTCTTGGATAAACTCAATACACAAGGCAAACTTACCAAAACCATCCTCTACAACCTGAATCCGTGTGCCAACGAAGTCATCGCAACCATGTTAGGCAACTTCCAAGATGGATCCGTACCAGGAAAAATACAATTTGGTTCCGGTTGGTGGTTCCTTGACCAAAAGGATGGTATGGAAAAACAAATGAACGCACTTTCATTGCTTGGTCTGCTTAGCCGATTTGTTGGTATGCTGACAGACTCTCGTTCATTCCTTTCCTATCCACGCCACGAATATTTCCGTCGCACATTGTGTAACCTCTTAGGAAATGATGTAGAGAACGGAGAAATCCCAGTTGAAGAAATAGAACGAGTTAACCAAATGGTGGAAGACATCTGTTACAACAATGCTAAAAACTTCTTTAATTTCTAAGTAAGAGGAAAACATATCGTAAAAT